>CAZKBM010000106.1:0-8096 GCA_964550985.1 uncultured Oscillospiraceae bacterium | reverse complement strand
CCTGCGGTTAACAGCCGCATGCTCTACCAGCTGAGCTATTGAGGAATATACATATATACGATGTTTTTCGGATAGATTTGATGTTTTTGATGGAGTTAAGTTTCTGTAAATAGCTTACACTTGCTCTACCAACTGAGCTATTGAGGATTATATTGTGAATACGTCATTTTGCCAGTAAATAGTAACTTTTTGAGTTGCCCTGTTTCCGGTTAAAAGGTGAACCTTTGCTCTGCCAACTGAACTACCAAGGAATATACATGTCTAATGATGTTTGATAAATAGAAATAAAATTTTCTGACGGTATGGCAAATGTGGCAAAATTTTTATAATACACACGCCAATACTCTACCAGCAGAATCATTGAGTTGCAGTAGCATCTCTGACGGGAACATCATATATGTTATCACATTCCGCCCTGCGTGACAATAGTGAAATGTAAAAAAATCCAAGAAATTTCCAGGAAGCCATAAAAATATCATTTATGTGTTTATCAGTGAAGTGGTGTGGAAGTGAGATGGAACGGATGCAATACCGCGTTGCCGCAAACAAACGACACTCAGCAAATTATACTTTAAGTAAGAAAGAAGCGTCAATAAAAAAGCACCAATAGAAACAAAAGCCCTAAAAACCGAATAGCTGTATGCTTGCGAAGTGAGCAGGTGCGTGTTACACTGCATATAGTTATTTTTTGGGGGGAGAACCGTGTTTTCTAAACTTCTCAGCCTAGGGGTGAACGCCCTGGACGGCTTTGTGGTGACCTGTGAGGTGGATGTCTCGGGCGGCTTGCCGCAGTTTGCCATTGTGGGCCTGCCCGATAGCGCCGTAAAGGAAGCGGCCGACCGCGTGCGTAGCGCGCTAAAAAATTTGGGGTTTTCCTTTCCGCCCAGCCGCATTACGGTGAACCTTGCTCCGGCCGATATCCGCAAAACCGGCCCTGTGTATGACCTGCCCCTGCTTTTGGGTGTGCTTGCGGCCAGCGGGCAGATAGAGCCCCTGCCCCAAAACAGTGCGTTTATAGGGGAACTAAGCCTGGATGCCGAGGTGCGGCCGGTAAGCGGCGTGCTCTCCATGGCGCTGGCCTGTGCCGCGGCGGGGGTGGAAAAACTGTATCTACCCAGTGAAAATGCCACAGAGGCCGCCCTTTGCGAGGGGATAAAGGTGTACCCAATACAAAGGGTGTCGCAGCTTTTGGAGGATATTGCGGGCAAAGCCGCCCTTCTACCGGCGCCTACCACCCGGCTGGAACTTGCGCAGCAGAGTGATATACTGGCGGATTTTTCCGACGTGCATGGCCAGCCGGAGGCGCGCCGCGCCATGGAAATTGCAGCCGCGGGCCTGCACAACGTGCTTTTGGTGGGCTCGCCAGGTTCCGGCAAAAGTATGCTGGCAAAGCGCTTGCCGGGCATTCTGCCACCCCTTTCCCTGCCCGAGGCCTTGGAACTGAACCAAATTTATTCGGTGGCGGGCAGCCTGGGGCGCGGGGAGCGCACCCGGTTTAAAACCAGCCGCCCCTTCCGCAGCCCCCACCATGGGGTAAGCGCGCCGGGCCTTGCCGGGGGAGGCAGCCCCCCAAAACCCGGTGAAATTAGCCTTGCCAGCCACGGCGTGCTATTTTTGGATGAACTGCCTGAGTTTCAGCGAGAGGCTTTGGAGATTTTGCGCCAACCCATGGAGGATGGACAGGTTTCCATCAGCCGTGTGGCGGGCAGCGCAACCTACCCAAGTCGTTTTATGTTGGTGGCCGCCATGAACCCCTGTCCCTGTGGTTTTTTTGGCCACCCTGAAAAGGAGTGCCGCTGCCCCCCCTCGGCCATAGAGCGCTACCTGCGCAGGGTAAGCGGCCCCCTGCTGGACCGTATTGACCTGCATGTGGAGGTGCAGCCCGTGGGCTACGACGCCATTAGCGCTGCCAAAGGGGGCGAGGGGAGCGCGGCCATACGCCAGCGGGTATTGGCGGCTTTGGAATTTCAGCAAAAGCGCAGCGGTTTGGCGCAGCCCCCGCCCAACGCCCGGCTGGAAGGGGAGGCCTTGCGCCAGAGCTGCCCCCTGACGCCCAAAGCCGAGGAAACCTTAAAAGCGGCCTTTCAGCGCATGGGCCTTTCGGCCCGCGGGTACGATAAGGTGCTGCGGGTAAGCCGTACCATTGCCGATTTAGACGCTGCCCCGGTGATTGACCTGGCCCATGTGGCCGAGGCCGTGCAGTACCGCAATTTGGATAGAAAATACTGGGCTTAACTGCGCAAGCTTTTGCTAGAAACTGTTATACAGCGCCTGATTTTTCCTGTATTTATGTGCTACAGTTTGTTAATTTGCTGTAAAAAGGTAGGCAGTGGCGGGGCAGAAGAAAGATAGGCAGCTGCAAGGCGGGCAGCTGCAAAGCAAATCCTGTTTAAAACATTTTCTAAGGTATCCCATATGGAAGGATTCCATTTTCCATCGTGCTCTTTCTTCTGTTCACAGAGGGAAGGGCCTATTATTGGTAAATATTTTTATAGAAATTCCAGAAAAATAAAGAGGGATAAGGGGGGTGGGGGTCGTATAGTATAGGTAGGGCAGCTAAAGCCAAATGCCTCTGTGGCCAAGAACAGGCCTTTTTCTTTTGGCCATTCACAATGAAAGTCCCAGCCAAATAAAAAGCTTCACTTTGGGAGGTGCCCATGGAACCGCGCATTCGCACACAGGAGATTGAGAGGGAGACCCTTGCCCCCTGTGCCACCTTGAGTGAAAATAGCAAAGGGCGCAGCCGGGCCGAGCCGGAATGCCCCATACGCACCGTGTTTCAAAGAGACCGCGACCGCATTATCCACTCAAAGGCTTTTCGCCGCTTAAAGCAAAAAACCCAGGTGTTCCTCTCGCCCGAGGGGGACCACTACCGTACCCGGCTTACCCACACCTTGGAGGTGAACCAAATTGCCCGCACCATTGCCAGGGCCCTGCGGCTGAACGAGGATTTGACCGAGGCCGTGGCCCTGGGGCATGACCTGGGGCACACACCCTTTGGCCATGCGGGCGAGCGGGCGCTAAACGTACTGAACCCCGAGGGATTTAAACACAACGAGCAGAGCGTGCGGGTGGTAAAAAGCCTGGAAAAAGACCACCAGGGCCTGAACCTTACCTTGGAGGTGATGGACGGTTTGGGCTGCCATACCGGGCCCAAATGGGGGGATACGCCCGAGGCGCGTGTGGTGCGCTATGCCGATAGGATTGCCTATATCAACCACGACATTGAGGACGCCATTTCGGCCGAGGTACTGCGGGAGGAGGACCTGCCTACCGCCATCACCGATGTGCTGGGGAACTCCAAAAACCAGCGTATCACCACACTGATTACCTCCCTTGTGGAAAATTCCCACGAGGGCAAGCTGGCAATGCGGCCCGATGTGGAGCAGCAGTACAAAAAATTGCACGCGTTTATGTATGCCTCGGTGTATGTGGATAAGCTAGCCAAGGCCGAAGAGAGCAAGGTGGAAAAACTGCTGGCCGAACTGTATGGCTTTTTTTTGCACCATCCCGAGGATATGCCCGAGTTCTACCGAGTGATTGCCCTGGATGAGGGCATCCACCGCGCCGTGACAGATTACCTCTCGGGCATGAGCGACGATTATGCCATCCGTACCTTTGAAACGCGTTTTGTGCCCCAGAAGTGGACGCTGTGACAGGGCTGTAACATACTTATATAGAAAAGGAGGCGCGCCGTGGCCATCTCCCCCGATTATATAGCCGAACTGACCCGGCGTGTTGATATCAGCGAATTGATTGGCAGTTACCTGCCCCTGAAACGGGCGGGGAGGCTGGAAAAAGGGCTTTGCCCCTTCCACAATGAAAAAACCCCCTCGTTTACGGTATACCCGGAGAGCCAGAGCTTCTACTGCTTTGGCTGCGGGGCAGGGGGAGACGCCATCACCTTTGTGAAACGGATACAAAATTTAGAATACACTGAGGCTGTGCGCTTTTTGGCCCAACGGGCCGGTATGCCCCTGCCGGATGAGGACGATGCGGCGGCAAAACAGCGCTCGCGGCTGCTTGCCATCAACCGCGAAACCGCCCGTTTTTACGCAGGCATTTTGAATGAGGAGGCCGGAAAGGACGCCCGCGCCTATCTGCGCGGCAGGGCATTGGGAGATAAGACCATCCGCCGCTTTGGCCTGGGTTTTGCACCCGACGCTTTTGGTGCCCTGCGCGACACACTGAAAAGCAAGGGCTTTGCCGAGGGGGAATTGCTTTTGGCAGGGGTGTGTAAACAGAGCGAAAAAGGCGGTGTTTACGATACCTTCCGCAACCGTGTGATCTTCCCCATTATGGATTTGCGCGGCAATGTGATTGCCTTTGGGGGCCGCAAGATGGCCGACGTGGATTTTGGTCCCAAGTACCTGAACAGCCCGGAGACGAGAGTATTCCACAAAAGCCGCAGCTTGTACGCTTTGAATCAGGCGAAAAAAAGCGTCTCCAAACGCTATCTGCTGGCCGAGGGCTACATGGATGTAATCAGCTTGCATCAGGCGGGTTTTGATACCGCCGTGGCCACTCTGGGCACCGCCATCACCGACGAGCAGGCAAAACTGATTTCCGACTACGCCGACGAGGTGGTCATCTGCTATGATGCCGACGAGGCGGGGCAGAAGGCCACGGCCAAGGCGATAGACAAGTTTGGGCGCACGCCGGTAAAGGTGCGGGTGCTAAATTTGTCTGAGGCCAAAGACCCGGATGAGTTTTTGCGCACCCATGGCCCCGAGCGCTTTGAGGCCGTTTTGGAGGGCAGCGGAAACGCCCTGGAGTATGAATTGGCGAAGGTAAAGAAAAAATTCAACCTGAACACCGATGACGGACGGGCGGGGTATATCCGCCGGGCGCTGGAGGTGCTGGCCGCCGAGGCAAGGCCAGTGGAGCAGGATATTTACGCAGGGCGCATAGCCGAGGAGACCGGGGTTGGCAAGGATGCAGTAAAGCGGCAGTTGGATACTGCCTGCAACCATCGGCGAAAACAGATGAAGCGCCAGCGTGAAAAAAACATGAAAGAACAGAGTATGCAGCCGGGGGTAAGCGTGCCGGTACAGGCCGGCGGTAACAAGGCGTTGGGCATCGCCTTTGCCGAGCAGCAACTTGTGGCCGCGCTGCTGAAAAACCCAGCGGATTTTTTGCCCCACGTAAGGGCGCGGTTACAGCCGGGACAGTTTTTAAGCCCCGATATGGCCGATGCCTACAGCCTGATTTTGCGCTTGGATGAGGGGGGGCTGCCGGTGGAACTTTCCACCCTGGCGGGGGATCTGCCCGAAAACACCGTGGCCCGCCTAGGCCGTGTGCTGGCGCTGAACCATGATACGGGCTTTGCAAGCGAGGATGTGGAACTGTTTTTAAACCGGATGGAGGAGGGCTGCCGCGACCCCGCCCAGGTGGGGGAGATGAATGAGGCAGAGATGCGGCGTTTTTTTGAAGGGTTAAAGGACAAAAAGAAATAGGGCGAGAGAGGCAAAGCGTGTGTGCTGTAAACGGCGCGCATGGCGGCGCATTCAAATACATGGCCCCTGGGCGGGCAAAAAAGGAGTTTTGCATGGCAGACAAGAAGAACATCATCAAGGAATTGGTGGAAACCGGCAAACGCAACCAGCGGCTTACCACAAAGGAGATCAACGACGCCTTAGAGGAAATTGGCTTTGACGTGGAGCAGGTGGATAAGCTTTACGAGACGCTGGACGCGAACAATATTGAGATTGTGGACGAGCCTGACCCCGACAGCAAGGAGTTCACCCTGACAGAGGACAGCGTGGACCAGTTTGAGACCGAACTTTCGGCCGAGGGGGTTGCCATTGATGACCCTGTGAAGGTGTACCTGAAAGAGATTGGCCGGGTGCCGCTGCTCTCCAGCGATGAAGAGGTGGAACTGGCCATTGAGATTGGCAAGGGCGGCCCCATGGGGGATCTTGCCAAAAAAAGGCTTTCCGAGGCCAACTTGCGTTTGGTGGTTTCCATTGCCAAGCGCTATGTGGGCCGTGGTATGCAGTTCTTGGATCTCATCCAGGAGGGCAACCTGGGCCTGATTAAAGCGGTGGAAAAGTTTGACTATACAAAAGGCTTTAAATTTTCCACCTATGCCACATGGTGGATTCGCCAGGCCATCACCCGCGCCATTGCCGACCAAGCCCGTACCATCCGCATTCCCGTGCATATGGTGGAGACCATCAACAAGGTGAAAAAGGTGAGCAGCCAGCTATTGCACCGCAATGGCCACGAGGCCACCGCCGATGAGATTGCCGAGGAACTGGAAATGCCCGTGGAGAAGGTGCGGGAGATTATGCGGGTGGCACAGGAGCCGGTGAGCCTGGAAACCCCCATTGGCGAGGAGGAGGACAGCCACCTGGGGGATTTTATTCCCGATGAAGACGCCCCCGTACCCGCCGAAGCCGCCAGCCACACCCTGCTAAAAGAGCAACTGGCCACCGTGCTGCAAACCCTTACCCCACGTGAGGAAAAGGTGTTGCGCCTGCGCTTTGGCTTAGAGGATGGCCGCCCCCGCACCTTGGAAGAGGTGGGCAAAGAGTTTAAAGTAACGCGCGAACGCATCCGCCAAATAGAGGCAAAAGCGCTGCGTAAGCTGCGCCACCCCAGCCGCAGCAAAAAACTGCGAGACTTCCTAGATTAATGGAAAAACTGGATTTTTACTGGTTTGGCTACGAAAGCCCCCTATTTCAGCAGGCAAAAGACCTGCGTCATACCGTATTTGTGCAGGAGCAAGGCTTTAGCGCCACAGGGGAGTTTGATGAGACGGACAGGGTGGCCCGGCATCTGCTGATGTGCTATGGCGGACGTGCGGTGGGCGTGGCCCGGCTATATGGGCAGGCGCCCGGCGTGCTGCACGCGGGGCGGGTGGCGCTGTTGGCAGATTGCCGCGGAAAGGGCTTGGGCCTTTCCCTAATGGAGGAGCTGCGCCGAGAAGCGGAAAAAATGGGCGCGGAAAAGCTGATTCTTAGCGCCCAGGCAGACAAGGCCGCTTTTTATGAAAAAGCCGGCTATACCCTAACCGGCCGGCAAATACTGGACGAGGGCTGCCCCCATGTGGAGATGCGGCGGGCCGTGCGAAATGGGGAATGAGTGCAGGATTTGACAATTGTTTTCCCGGCAGCTATACTATTAAAATATAGTGGTTTGGTATACTTTGAACCATGGCTGCAAAACAGGCGGTGGGGCATAAAAACCGCAACTGTTTTATGGGAGATAGATATGTATATAACACAAGAGGCGGATTATGCTGCCCGCATTGTATTGTGCCTAGCTAAAAGTGGGCAACGCATGGATGCGCGAAGTATCAGCGAAGAGGTTTCGGTCACATTGCGTTTTTCTTTAAAAATTTTGGGGAAGCTAAGCGCGGCTGGTGTGGTGAAAAGCTTTAAGGGCAACCGGGGTGGCTACGAGCTGGCCCGCCCCCCCGCAGAAATTAGCCTGCAAGAGGTACTGCGCGCGGTGGATGGGCCCTACAGCCTATCCCGCTGCTTGCAGAATGGGCAAAACTGCAACCGGGGGGTGGCGGGCAACTGTGTGTTCCGCCACACACTAGGGCGCCTGAGTAAGGCCATGAATGAAGAGCTGGCCCAGGTGAGCTTCCAAACCTTACTGGAAGAGGAAGCGAAGGGTTGTGTAGGTTAAGCACCCTGGCGCCGCCCGTAATGGCCCAGGATAAAACGTTAAGAAAGCGAAGACTTGAGGACGATGCCTCGGGTCTTCGCTTTTTCTCCCCTCACTGTCTGTGAGGTTGGTTTTGCAAAATTGATACACGGGGCCGGGCGTACGCAGCACGCAAAAGGCGGCTTTGGGGGTGTTGACAAGAGATAACCCTTGGGGTATAATACATTATTGTACTATTATGGCCTATTGTGCCCCAAAAGCAGAAAAACAGAGAATTTTACGGGTCTTGTTTTGTGCAATATGCTGCAAAAACAGGGGTTTTCAGCCCCTGTTCCTACGCATATAGCGCAGATGTGAATTTCTGTGCTGTGCTTTGAAAAATGTAGAAGCCGGAACCTGGGGCTGAATTTGGTTGCGAGTAAAATATGGGAGTGGTTGCGCGCATGGTGAATGTCAAGCCGATGATGCTTGGAACGACG
>CAZKBM010000105.1:0-8134 GCA_964550985.1 uncultured Oscillospiraceae bacterium | reverse complement strand
GTGAGCGGTTAGACCAAATGCAAGACCCGGAACTTTCGATTGAGCAGGCGATGACTGATTATCGTAGGCTTGGATATTCTGAGAATTGGATTAATCAACGCATCAAATCCATTGAAACCCGCAAGGAGCTGACCGATGAGTGGAAACGCCACGGATTAGAAGAGGGTGTGCAGTTTGCCACGCTCACCGACATAATTTATAAAACGTGGTCAGACCACACGGCAAAGGAGTATAAACGGCTGAAGGATCTCAAAAAGGAGAACCTTAGAGATAATATGACTAACCGTGAGTTGGTGCTTAATATGCTCGCAGAACTAACAACTAAAGGTCTTTCAGAGAATAGCGACCCTCAAACAATGCAACAACACGCAGAGGTAGCGGTAAAAGGTGCGACAGTAGCTCGTAATGCACGCCTTGAAATGGAAGAGGTTCTTGGCGAGAAAGTGATTACTTCGCTCAATGCAAAAACCATCAAGCAGATTAAGAAATGAGTTATAAGCAATCTTTTCAATCGCTGATGAAGGGTGAACCGCAGGTTTTGATTTTAGGGTCGATACCGGGGGATAGGTCGTTAGAGATGCAGCAATATTATGGGCATCCGCAAAATCGGTTTTGGAGGGTGATTGCTTCAATTTGTGGGAGTTATGCCCCTACGGACTATGACAGCAAAAAGAGATTGGCTGCTGAGAACAGAATTGCACTTTGGGATGTGGCTCACAGGGCAATTCGTGCAGGTAGCTTAGATAGTGCAATTCGTGATGAAGAGCCCAATGCTATAAACGATTTTCTAATGCAACACCCATCTGTCAAGGTAGTTGCATTCAATGGCAAAAAGGCAGAACAATTATACAACCGCTATTTTGTCAAACTTCAGCATATCAAATACATTTCTTTACCCAGCACGAGCCCTGCCAATGCAGCGTGCCGATATGAACAATTGTGCGAAAAGTGGAGCTGTATATTTGAGTAGTTAATGCAAAACTTATCTGTTGAATAGTGCATAAAATTTATGACGAGACGTAAATAATAGACACTTTTCGGGATAAAAGTACTGCTAATAAAAATAAAAGCAGTATATTTGCCCCAAAGAGGATAAATATGAACGAAAATCTCAAAATACTGTTTGAGCAAAATAATGGCTATTTGAAAGCAAGTCAGTTGCCGGATAAGCCAACCTACAACCTACTTCTAAGATTGGTTGCACAGGGTGTTGTGGAACGTGTGAAGACCGGAGTGTATCATTATTCGTCAGAGGCGTTTGGTGAAACAATGATTGATATTGAGAAGATTGTTCCTGGTGGAGTTCTCTGTTTGTACTCCGCTTGGTTGTATTATGAATTGAGCGTTCATATTCCTCAAGCTTTTAATATTGCCATTGAAAAGAGCCGTAAGGTAACTTTGCCGGTTTATCCACCAATCACTCTCTACTATTGGAAACAGGAGTATCATGAGCTTGGTGTTGTTGAGCGTGAGATTGGCGGCTATAAAGTCAAGATTTACGATTTGGAAAAATCGGTTTGTGATGCTATAAAGTACCGCACAAAGGTGGGTAATGAGGTAACTTCCGAGATTCTAAAGAGCTACTTGAAGCTGAAAAATAGAAATCTATCACTGCTACTGGAGTATGCAAAGAAAATGAGGGTGGAGAAGATTTTAAGAACATATCTGGAAATTGGACTATGACAAAAGATATTGCAAAATCAATCAAGGCAAAATTGCTCAATATTGCCAGACAGGATGGATTAGATTATCAATTGCTCATCATCCGCTATCTGTATGAACGGCTGTTGTATCGACTTTCGGTGAGTGACTATCGAGATAAATTCTTTCTCAAAGGCGGTGCATTACTCTATGCGTTTGAAAAAGAGATCCCACGTCCCACTTTGGATATTGATTTCCTTGGCGTTAAAATCAAGAATGATTTAGCACATATCAAAAATGTATTTGCTGAAATATGTAGTATGACGTGTGATGAAGACGGGATTAGCTTTGATATTAGCACTATCAGCACAGAGGATATAACAGAAGGAAGAGACTACACAGGAATAAGAGTGTCGTTGGTTGCACGGTTAGATACCATAAAGCAAGTGATGAAAATGGATGTTGGCTTTGGCGATGTGGTCATACCACAACTATTGGTTCTCTCGTATCCGAGTGTAATGGAGGAGCTACCACAGGCAACCATTATGGCTTACTCTTTAGAGTCTGTCGTGGCAGAGAAATTTCAAGCTATGATTGAGCTCTCAGAGGTCAATAGTCGCTATAAAGATTTCTATGATGTGTATAAGATTCTCAAAAATCACTCCTTAAATATGGAGACTGTTTCGGATGCGATTCGAGCAACATTCAAGAACAGAGAAACGTGGTATCAACCCAATCACCCCTTGTTTACTAAAGAATTTGCTACCGACAGTGCCCGAAACCAACAATGGAACAGATTCTTGAAAAAGATAAAATTAGATGTTTCTTTGAAATTTGAAGATGTAATGTCTCTAATATCTTCGGCTCTTGAGCCAATATACGAAAAACTCGATAAATAATGAGAATACAATACGCCTCTGATTTGCATTTAGAATTTTCGGCTAATTCGAGCTACCTCAAACTCAACCCCCTCAAACCGACAGGAGATATTCTGATATTGGCGGGCGATATTGGCTATCTGGGCGACGACAACTACTCTAAACATCCGTTTTGGGATTGGGCATCGGAGAACTACGAGCAAGTGATTATTGCGTTGGGCAACCACGAATTTTACAAGTACTACGATATATCCACCCTGCAAAATGGCTTCTGTGGAGAAATTCGACCCAATGTGCGATACTACTACAATGCCGTTGTCCAACTTCCTGATATTGATATAATCGTATCGACACTTTGGGCGCTTATTGAATTAGAGAATGCCTATTATACAGAGAATTATATAAGCGATTTCAAGCGTATTTTGTACAATGGTGCTCTTCTCACCTTTAATGAATTTAACAAGGAGCATAACCGTTGTCTGGAGTTTATCCAAAATGCCGTTAGTTCAAGCAATGCTCCGACCAAGATAGTTGTAACGCATCACGTGCCATCATTTCAGATGTTATCCCCTGAATTTGTAGGCAGCCGAGCAAACGGAGCCTTTACGGTGGAGCTTTCCGACTACATTGAGCAAAGCGGAATCGACTATTGGATATATGGGCACTCACATCGCAATATGGATGTTACTATCGGCAAGACACAATGCGTCTGCAATCAGTTGGGGTATGTTTTTGCCAACGAACACGAATCGTTTACCTCTGATAAGATGATTGTTGTTGGAGGGCAATAGAAAACTATACATCAGTTGATTTTGGTGCAATATCATATATTGAGAGTTTAGTTTTACGCACTAAGTTCAACAGCAGAGTTGGGTAAACGTTGGAGTTTCACGATTATTAGGGTGAAAAGTCTATTTTACGGAGTAAAATGGAATCGAACCTACGGATATATTTTTCAAATTATCAGATATAATTGCTTGATAATTCAATTATTATAATTAACTTTGCAGTGTACTCAAGTGGTGCAATCGAGAGCAAAATAATGAATGTTAGCTCTGGTTGGCTATTCGGTGGTAAAACAGAAAATTGCAAATACAAGATATTGGAGCAGAGATGTTTACGTGTACAAACCCACTCCCTCTCTCTCCGCTGAAGGTCTGGACAAAGCCGGACACGAAACAGCCAAAACCCGTAAAACCAGCGTTTTACGGGTTTTTCTTTTACCTCCAAACTGGACAAATCAAGCAAAATCTGGACACCAACCGTACACCAAAGTTACACCAAAAGCTATTTTTGGAATTCTTGGTGTAACTTAGTCCAAATTTTGCCGATTAAAGTCCTGATTTAGCGATAGATACAAAGTATATTCATCTGCATTTATTGGTAATTTTGCCAGCAAAAAACAATTAAAATGCTTATGAAAAGTAGTTGTAAAATCCTGTTTTACCTCAGAAAAGAGAGGGTAAACAAAGACGGCAAGGCTCCGATCTTCTGTCGCATCACCGTTTACGGTCAAGTTGTAAGATTTAATGTGACTCTTTCGTGTCGTCCAGAGATGTGGAATAGTGACTTTTGCAGAGCCACAGGCAGGGGGCAGGAAGCGTTGGAAATCAATCAGGCACTCGAAAATTATCACGCCTCTATCCTTAAAACCTATCGACAAATTCTTGAGCGGGACAACTATGTTACCGCCGAGAAAGTACGTGACTCATTCTTGGGTTTCTCAAAAGATAATATCACGCTCTTGTCAATCTTCGACGACATTATTGCCGAAATCGAGAGTCTTATCGGAATTAGTAAAACGCCTGCCACATTGCAGAAGTATAAAGTTACCCGAAGTCACTTGTGCAACTTTATGGCGACCAAGTACAAAATCAAAGACATCAACATCAAAGAGGTAAAATATCAGTTTGTGTCGGACTTTGCCACCTATCTGCGGACTGTGGGTAAATGCGGAGCCAACACAACCGCTAAGTTCTTGCAGTTTTTCAAACGTGCTACGTTGATAGCCATACGAAACGGTTGGATTGTAGGTGATCCGTTTGCCAACTACAAGATCTCGATTGCAAAAGTGGACCGTGGCTACCTCACCGATGATGAATTGAAGAAGATTATCAAAAAAGAGTTTGCGACAGAGCGGTTGGCTCAGGTGCGAGATATTTTTATTTTTGCTTGCTATACAGGTCTCGCGTACATTGATGCCAAGCAACTTACGTACGAAAATATCGTTACAGGATTCAATGGCAAACCGTGGATTAAATCAAAGCGGGAGAAAACGGATACCAATGTGAATGTGCCACTTATGAAGGCTCCGTTGGCGATCATTGAAAAGTACAGAGGCAAACAACCTCATAATTTGGTGTTGCCTGTTTTAAGCAATCAAAAAATGAATGCTTACCTAAAGGAAATAGCTGATTTATGTGGAGTTACGAAAAACATGAGTTTTCACCTCGCCAGACATACCTTCGCAACAACGGTCACTCTCGGCAAAGGAGTTCCGATTGAATCTGTCTCTAAAATGTTGGGACACACGAACATACAAACCACTCAAATTTACGCCCGAATTACCAATGAGAAAATAGGTAACGATATGGACATACTTTCTGCAAAACTAAAGCAAGCAGTTATTTAGTCATTATATTGATGATTGAAAATCCACTTTTACCAATTGAGGTAAAGGTGGATTTTTTTATTGAATAAATCGAAAGCGAGTCGCCCAACGAAGCCCGAAGTTCTCCATTGCACAGGCAAAGTTAGGGTGTGTTTTTAGTCGGTCAGTCAAGGTCGGGCCCTGAAGTGTTTTTGGGAAAATCATCCTCACTGCGTTGCGGTATTTTCCCAAAAAACCTTGCCTGTCCGAAACACACCCTACAAAGCCCGTGACAATGGGAACTCCGGCCCCATAAGCCGGATTCATAAAAAATCAACGAACAATGAAACTAATTGTGAAAGAGGAGTTACGCTCTCGTCTGGCTTGTGCTGCACACAACGGAAGTGTTATTGCCAAAGATATTTTGGCAGAGATTAAATCAAACAAAGATGTATCGGAGGTCGTGCGAGGCAAAGCAAATCACTTTGCCACCAAACGCAAGCGTCAGAGCAGCTGCGATGGGTACAGCAAAATCAAAATCGTATTTACCTATTGCAACAAAGACACGACCAACGAGAATTTCCCCGACAAGAACAATCCGCAAGCTGCGTGGTTCAACGAAAATCGCACCGAAGCCGACCCCTCGACATTTGTAGGGTGTTTCAAGAACCTGCCCGAATACGACAACGAAGAGTTGGAGTACTTCGCCAATGCTATCTGCATAATGAGCAAAATATCGGTAAAGCTGTACGGCAAGATGAGCGACTTTGAAGATGCTTATCGTCAAGAGAACTACTCGCCAGTTGCACAGTTTGGCGAAAGTACGCTGCATAACTCCTGTATGCGTCACGAACATACGGCTCGCAATGCTGCCGATTTCTACTACAACTTTGCCGGAGCGAAAATCATCATTGCCAAAGATGGCGAAGGTAATATTGTGGGTCGAGCCATTGTTTGGCCAAAGACTCACCATAAAAACAGTGGCGAGATGTACGAGTGTTCGTTTTTAGACAGGGTTTACTTCTCGCACTCGTTTATCATCAAACTTATCTACTCTTATGCCGAAAGTACCGGTATTCACCTGCGAAAACTGCACAACGACTACCACTCGACCGAAAGTTTCGTGGTGATGAATGCTCCCGAAGGTTATCTGCTGGCTCGTGGCGAAGAGATGGAAGAGACAAAAATGGCGGTCGAAGTCCCGGCATCGAAGTGGCATAAGACAGGAGTGCCCTATCTCGACACTTTTGCATATATCATTCTTCGGCAAGATGGTGTGCTTACCCTTGCCAACTACGACAGCAACCGAGCGATTGCATATTGCCGTGCAACGGAAGGGTTTGCCTCCAAGAAACAGAACTACTGCCCCAAGTGCGGCAAGCTGTTCAAGGAGTTCGATGCACTCTGTGACAGTTGCCGACACGATATGGTTCAAGAGACACTGCTCGGACGTGCGATTGTTGAGAGAATCGTCACCTATAAAGGTCAAAAAATCCCTGCATCGTTGCTCAGAAAAGGCAGACCTACTCCCACCTACGCACTCTATCGTCAGATTCAAAAACTCTTCAAATAATCGGCTATGCAACTGCTCAAACAACTGTATCAAATATCATCGCCCTCTCGCAAGGAGAGACGTATGAGGCGATTTATCTGCAACCTGCTAAAAGAGCAAGGCATTAAATTCAAGGTCGATAAAACGGGGAATATTTATGCCACAAAAGGAGAGTCGGCAACCTATCCTTGCATTGTTTCGCATATCGACGAAGTGCATACCGTCCGCAGCAAAGGATTTCGAGTTATTGAGGCAGACGATATTCTCTTCGGTTTCGACCATCGGGCGAACAGATATTGCGGTATCGGTGCCGATGATAAGAATGGAGTCTGGGTTTGCCTTCGATGTCTTGAAGAGTTCGATGTTATCAAGTGTGCGTTCTTTGTCGGTGAGGAGGTAGGCTGTTACGGCAGTACCCGTGCCGATATGAGTTTCTTTGACAATTGCCGCTATGTACTGCAATGCGACCGCAAGGGCAACAGCGACCTGATTCGTTGGGCTGGGGCAACCGAACTCTGTTCCGATGAGTTTATAACAGCTGTCAATCCGACTCTGCACGGCTACAAGACCACAAACGGAATGATGACCGATGTGTTGGCATTAAAGCAACGAGGATTGTCTGTTTCGTGTGTCAATATCTCGTGCGGCTACTACAATCCGCATACCGATACGGAATTGACACGCTGGAGCGAGTTATGTAAATGTCTTGAATTTGTTCGGCATATCATTCGTGATTGTACAGAGGTATATCCGCACACCCATACGCCAGTTGTGCGATACTACGGACTTTGGGAGCCGGACGATTGGTATCCCACGACAAGACGAATGCCCAGAGACAGTCGTCAGCAACAACTCAACTCACTGAAGATGCGGATGTCGAATATTCTATTCGATGAACCGCATCTCTCGTTAGACGAAGTGTCGGACCGCATCGGTGGGCGTTACGACCGTATCACCTTTGCCGACTTTCAGGACATCTATATCGAGATTGCAAATCGGTCGCTATTGTCAAACTTTTAATCCCCAACCCGATGAGTAAACATTATGAATCTCCGGCGGAATTGCGTCCGCTGGAGAAGTTGTTGTGCGAATTTGCATACAGCAACGGACTCGATATAAGAACTGTTTTTGATGATATGTTGACCTATATTATTCACGGACTAAGTCCCGGAGCACCGCCGCTTACGAGTTGGCGATATACCAAAGAGCAGAACCGAGTGTTCTATCAGATGTATGTCGAGTGGATTGGAGTTATGGATAAGATGACCACCGTCAAAGGGTGGTATGATGCTTTCGGGGAGCTCTATATGTCGCTCGTTGTCTCGCCCTCTCAAGCATCGCGTACAGGGCAATTTTTCACGCCTCACAATATTTGCGACCTGCTGCAAGCAATCACCGATGTGCAAGATATTAAAAAAGCATTGCTGTCCGGTAAAAGTATTTTTTTTGTTCAAAAAAACAGGGCTGAATCAA
>CAZKBM010000104.1:0-8256 GCA_964550985.1 uncultured Oscillospiraceae bacterium | reverse complement strand
TCTTACCGACATTTTTTAACCGCCTCTTTTATGCATTTTCTTTCCGACATTGACAATATTTTAACGGCAGGTATTCATCGTTAAAAGATAGGGTGCAAAGTTGAACGATTTACTATCTTTTGACGATTGCCCCGACCAGATACAAAAATACCGCCACACTTCATATCCCTACGCCTGCAAAAACTACGCTGTAAAACAGCCTACTATTCATACAGTGCAAAACGCCCAAAGCCCCGAAACCGCAGTATTTCTGCACTTTCGGGCAAAACAAAAACCACCTACGGATAAATGTGACTTTATCAATAGATGGTAGATGATTTGGTGCCGGCGAAGGGACTTGAACCCCCACGTAGTTGCCTACAAAAGATTTTGAGTCTTCCTCGTCTGCCATTCCGACACGCCGGCAGGTGTACATTTTGGGTGCGCTATTTAGTATAGCCAAAACGGCGGCTAAATGCAAGCCTTGTTTTTTCTGGGAGGCGGGCATTTGGGGAGCGTTTGGCAGGGCGGCCACTGGCTAGTAGGCCAAAATCAGCTTTTTTTGTGGTTTGGTATAGCAGGTGGCGGTTTTTACGTGGAAGGTCTTGTTCAGCGAAACCGAAACGCTTTTTTGGCCCGCATAGTCAAATATGGCCTTAAAAACATAGCCCCACACAGCACCTATGGATTTTTTTACAAAGTCGTCCAGTTTTGCGTCCTCACTGCCGGTGATGGTTTTTAATTCCTCTGTGTAAAAACAGAGGAAAGTTTTCACCGGTGGTATGCCAAAAAGGTCGTTACAAAATATGATGTGGCCCATAAGGTCGCGGTCTTGCAGGGCCTGTACGCATAACTTCCAGTAGGGGAAGTAGGCCTCTTGCTGCTGAAACTCTTTAAAATGCGGATATTTTTTGGTAAAACCGTCGCAGGTGTTTTGTACAATCTCATCTGCTGTTATAATCATAGTGGGCCTCTCCTCCTGCGGCGCGCCCGCCCTGTACACCGCGCTTTGCCCGGCAGGCCAGTTTCACACCTGTAACTTTCACAACTTACCCTATATTATACGGGCAGGCTGCCGGGGTGTCAACGAAAGAATCTCCCCCATATAACCGCCCAAGTAAAGGAGCAAACACCTGTATGAGTGATGAAGAACTGATGGCCCTGGCCCTGGCCGAGGCGGAGCGCGCCGGGGCCGAAGGTGAGGTGCCGGTGGGGGCTGTGGTGGCCAAAAATGGGCAGCCCGTGGCCTATGGCCGCAACCGGCGCGAAGGGGATAAAAACGCCCTGGCCCACGCCGAAGTGCTGGCCATAGACGCCGCCTGCAAGGCGCTGGGCGGCTGGCGGCTGCACGAATGTGAACTGTTTGTCACCCTGGAGCCCTGCCCCATGTGTGCGGGGGCCATCATCAACAGCCGTATAAAACGGCTTGTGTGGGGCGCAGGTGACCCAAAGGCCGGGTGCTGTGGCTCGGTGGTTCACCTGTTTGACCTGCCCTTTAACCACCGCCCCGAGATGCTGGGCGGCGTATTGGCAGAGCCCTGCGCACAAGCATTGAAAGATTTTTTTAAAAACTTGCGCAAAGCGCCGTAAAAAGGGTTGTATGATGCTTGTGTTTTGTAGTCGTATTCGGTAAATTGGTTATGCACCCCAATATCCTGTGTGGCAGCGCCGCGGGCTTAGCCTCTTAACCCTGGTGGCAGAAAGGAAAAACCATGAGTAAAAAGGATTGCCCTGTGCTGGTTACGGGGGCTTCAGGCGGCATTGGGGCCGCGGCGGCGGTGGCCTTTGCCCGTAAGGGGCACCCCGTGGCATTTGGCTACCACAAAAACAGGGAAAAAGCTAAGGTTGTTTGCGGGGCCCTGCAGCGAGAGGGCCTCAGGGCCTTGCCCTTGTGCTGCGACGTCAGCGAGGAAGCCCGGGTGGACGAGATGTTTGCGGCAGCCGAAAACGCCTTTGGTCCGGTGGGCATTTTGGTGAACTGCGCGGGGTATGCCGCCCAGCAGCTTTTTGGCGAGGTGAGTTTGGAGGACTGGGAGCGGATGTTTGCCGTGCATGCACGCGGTAGTTTTTTGTGTTGCCGCAGGGCCCTGCCCGCCATGCTGCGCGCCCAAAAAGGCAGTATGGTCAACCTGGCCTCCATGTGGGGGCAGGTGGGGGCCAGCTGCGAAGTGCCTTATTCTGCGGCAAAGGCGGCGGTGATTGGCCTTACAAAAGCGCTGGCCAAAGAATTGGGGCCCAGCGGCATCCGGGTAAACTGTGTGGCCCCCGGCGCCATAGAGACCCCCATGCTGGAGGATTTAGACGCCGCCGCACGGGCCCGCCTCTGCGAGGAAACCCCCCTGGGGCGGCTGGGCAGCAGCGAGGAAGTGGCGGCCGCCATTGTGTTCCTTGCCTCAGACCAAGCGGCCTTTCTCACCGGGCAGGTGTTGGCGCCAAACGGCGGGTATGTGGTGTAGGGCTTGACAGGTCCCCAAAATGGGTGATAGAATAGTACAAATTACGAAACTGTTGATTGGGAAGAGTAGGCTTTGCAAACGGAGTTTAGAGAGTGGCCCGCCGGTGAAAGGGCCGCCTTACGCGCAAAGCCGAATGGGCCCAAGAGGGCGGAACGAAACCGTAAAGCGCGGAAGTAGTAACCGACGGGGTAGCCGCATCCGTTATCATGGCGGCGCGCATGGTTTGTGCGTAAAAGTGGGCGCTTTTTAGTGCCAAATTGGGTGGTACCGCAGAGTTTCTTCTGTCCCTTTGGGGGCGGGAGTTTTTTTATTTTCAGGAGGTAGAACCGATGATACAGCAAGGACGGCGATGGCGGAGCGAGAACTGAAAGTAGCCAAAGAACCGAGATATTTATAAACAAACGCAGTTTTTTTGTGGTATTTTTGCACAATACATATAAAAACACAGAAAACGCTATACAAAAACGAAGGGCCATAAAAAACCGGCCCGGCGTTTATAACAGGAGGAAAAAACCATGAACATACCCTACAAAACTTACCTTACCGAAGAACAGATGCCAAAACAATGGCTGAATCTGCGCGCCTTTATGAAAGAAAAGCCCGCCCCCATGCTAAACCCCGGCACCGGCAAGGTGATGGGCTTTGAGGATTTGACCCCGGTATTCTGCGATGAACTGGTAAAGCAGGAACTGGACAACGATACGCCTTATATCGATATCCCCGAAGGAATTTTAGACTATTACCGCATGTACCGCCCCTCGCCCCTGGTACGGGCCTATCAGCTGGAAAAGGCCCTGGGCACCCCCGCCAAAATTTACTATAAGTTTGAAGGAAACAACACCTCGGGCAGCCACAAGCTGAATAGTGCCGCCGCCCAGGTGTATTACGCAAAACAGCAGGGCCTCACCTCGCTTGCCACTGAAACGGGCGCCGGCCAGTGGGGCACGGCCCTCTCCATGGCCTGTGCTTTTTATGGGGTGGATTTGGACGTGTTCATGGTGAAGGTGAGCTTTGAGCAAAAACCCTACCGTAAAGCGGTAATGGCCACCTATGGGGCCAATGTAAAGCCCAGCCCCAGTGAGACCACAAATGTGGGCCGTGCCATATTGGCCGCCCACCCCGGCACGGGCGGCAGCCTGGGCTGCGCCATCAGTGAAGCGGTGGAAAAGGCAGTGAGCACAGATAAATGCCGCTATGTACTGGGTTCGGTACTGAATCAGGTGGTGCTGCACCAAAGTGTAATTGGCATGGAGGCCAAAATTGCCATGGATGCCCTGGGCGAATATCCCGACATCATCATAGGCTGTGCGGGGGGCGGCTCCAACCTCGGCGGGCTCATTGCCTCTTACATGAAGGATAAGATAGAGGGTAAGGCCGACCCGCGCTTTATAGCGGTGGAACCGGCTTCCTGCCCCAGTTTGACCCGCGGTAAATTCGCCTACGATTTTTGCGACACAGGCCACATCACCCCGCTTGCTAAAATGTACACACTGGGGGCCGATTTTATGCCTTCGCCCAACCACGCGGGGGGGCTGCGCTACCATGGTATGGCGCCCATCCTTTCCACCCTGTACGACGGCGGTTACATGGAGGCCCGCAGCGCCGAGCAGACCTCAGTGTTTGAGGCGGCCACGCTGTTTGCCAAGTATGAAACCGTGCTGCCCGCGCCCGAAAGCGCCCACGCCATCCGTGGCGCCATTGATGAGGCCCTGGCCTGCAAAGAGACCGGGGAGGAAAAAACCATCCTCTTTGGCCTCACCGGCACAGGTTATTTTGACATGAAGGCCTATATGAGTTACAACGAGGGGAGTATGCGGGATTATATCCCCACCGATGCTGAACTGGAAGTGGGGTTTGCGGGCCTGCCGGATATGAGCCGCTTTGCCTAGCTGTCCGTTACATTTGGCAACACAATCTGGCGTAGCCTGCGTGCGGCGGCCAGTGTCCGTGCATTCTTCCGCGTGGATGCACAGCATACCTGCGAAGGTAGCAGCGCTGCGAAACACACGGCCCCTGGCCGCGGGGAAGCTGGTAGTCCCCCAAGTCTAAACAATGACATGCAATGCGGCGTCTTATTCCGCCCTGCTGCGTCGTCCATCTCGCGCTAAGTGCCGCCTTTGGCGGTTGCGCTCGAAACAGGCCCGCGGGCCTAGTCAATCACATACCCCGCCCTTAATGGCGGGGTTTTTCTTGCCGAAGTCCTGTGGTTTTCACGTCGGCCGCCTGCCTCTTGCGAAAGCCCGGCGCTGCCGTTATAATGTAGATGTGGAAGTTTGGGTTTGTAAAACGGAGGATACATACATGGAAACCTTTGATTTGATTGTGATAGGCGGCGGCCCGGCAGGATATCTTGCGGGCGAGCGCGCCGCGGCGGGTGGGCTGAAAACCGCCGTATTTGAAAAATACAAGCTGGGCGGGGTCTGCCTCAATGAGGGCTGCGTCCCCAGTAAAGCCTTTTTAAACTCGGCCAAAATTTTCAGCTATGCAAAACATGGAGATAAATACGGTGTTACGGCAGAAGGTGTGGCAATTGACCACGCCAAGGTGGTAAAACGCAAAGATAAAGTGGTAAAAACCCTGGTCACCGGGGTAAAATCCAAGCTGAAAAACTATGAGGTGACCGTGGTGGAGGCCGCAGCTACCCTGGCGGGCAAGGAAGGGGACGATTTTTTGGTTTTGGCGGGGGAGGAGACCTACGCCGCAAAAAAACTGCTGCTTGCGGCTGGCTCGGTGCCTGTGGCGCCGCCCATTCCGGGTTTACAAGAGGGGCTGGAAAGCGGGCAGGTGCTCACAAACCGCGAAATCCTCTCCCTCGCCGAAGCCCCCGCCTCCCTCATCATCATAGGCGGCGGTGTAATTGGCCTTGAGATGGCAAACTATTTTGGAGATATAGGCACTGCCGTAACGGTGGTGGAGATGCTGGACAAGATTGCGGGCCCCACCGAAGGGGAGATAAGCGCCATACTGCAAAAAAACCTGGCAAAACGCGGGGTGAAGTTCCTGTTGGGCTGCAAGGTTACGGCGGTGGACGGCGGGCGCGTCACCTTTGAAAAAGACGGCGAGAGCCAGTGTGTAGAGGCGGAAAAGGTGCTGCTCTCCATAGGCCGCAGGGCCGACACCGAGGGCCTGGGCCTTGAAAAACTGGGCATAGCAACCCAGCGCGGCGCCGTTGTTACCGATGAACACCTGCGCACCAATGTGCCGGGGGTATGGGCCTCGGGGGATATCAACGGCAAATCTATGCTTGCGCACACGGCTTACCGCGAAAGCGAGGTGGCCGTGGCCGATATGCTGGGCCAGGCGGACGAGATGCACTACGGCGCCATTCCCTCGGTCATCTACACAAACCCCGAGGTGGCCAGCGTGGGCCACACGCTGGAAAGCGCCCAGGCCGCCGGTATAGACGCCGAGGCCGTCAGCGTCTCCATGCGTTTTTCAGGCCGCTACCTGGCCGAGGTGGAGGGCGGCGACGGCATTTGCAAACTGGTGGTGGATAAAGCCAAAAATACCTTGGTAGGGGTGCATATGGTGGGCAGTTACCCCTCTGAAATCATATACGGCGCGGCGATGATGATAGAAAAAGCCCTGCCGGTAGAGGATATCAAAAAGCTGGTATTCCCGCACCCCACGGTGTGTGAGGTAATACGGGAGGCCCTGTTTGAAATTTAGGGGCCCTGCGCTTTGGGCCCCGTGTTTGGGTGTGTACACACCCCGGTAAAGGATGGTTTAGATGAAAACCGATGTTGTAATTGTAGGCGCTGGCCCCGCGGGGATTTTTACCGCGCTGGAGATGCTGCGCAATAAAAGTGAAAAGCATATTGTGATGGTGGAAAAAGGCAGCCCCATCGAAAAGCGCGCCTGCCCCAAAAGCAAAACCGGCCAGTGCGTGCAGTGCAAGCCCTACTGCCATATCACCACTGGTTTTTCGGGCGCGGGCGCCTTTTCCGACGGAAAACTCTCCTTAAGCTACGAGGTTGGGGGGGAATTGCCCAATCTCATCGGTGCGGATAAAGCCCAAACCCTCATTGATTATACCGACAAGATCTACCTGGAGTTTGGCGCGGGCAAAGAGGTGGAGGGGGTTGGCAACCTAGAAAAAACCAAAGAGATTCGCAAACGGGCCATTCAGGCCGGCCTGAAACTGGTGGATTGCCCCATCCGCCACCTGGGCACCGAAAAGGCGCAGGAATTGTACCAGGCCATTCAAAACCATCTGCAAGAAGCCGGGGTAGAAATACTGTTTGGGCATGAGTGCGACGATATCATGCTTAAAGATGGCACATGTAAAGGAGTACGGGTTTACCCGGCGGGAAAGCGGGAACAGAGTTTTCTCATCGAGGCGGAAAGCACGGTGATTGCCACCGGCCGCCGCGGGGCCGATTGGCTGGAAAAAATGTGCGCCGAACACGACATTGCCCACAAACCCGGCACGGTGGATATCGGTGTGCGGGTGGAGGTGCGCAACGAGGTGATGGAGGACGTGAACAACGTCCTGTATGAATCGAAACTGATTGGCTACCCTAAGCCCTTCAAAAATAAGGTACGCACCTTTTGCCAAAACCCCGGCGGCTTTGTCTCGCAGGAGAATTACGATAACGACCTGGCCGTGGTAAACGGCCACAGTTATAAAGATTTAAAAAGCCAAAACACCAACCTCGCCATCCTCTGCTCGCACAATTTCAGCTACCCCTTTAACCAGCCCATAGCCTACGCGCAAAAAATTGGGGAACTGACCAATATGCTGGGGGATGGGCACATTTTGGTGCAGCGCTACGGCGATATTTTAGACGGCAAACGCACCTGGGCCGAGGAACTGAGCAAGGCAAACGTAAAGCCCACCCTGCCCGACGCCATCGCCGGGGATATCACCTCGGCCATGCCCTACCGCGCCATGATTAACATCATCAACTTTATCAACGCGGTAGACCACGTTGTGCCGGGCTTTGCCAGTATTGAAACCCTGCTCTATTCCCCCGAACTCAAGTTCTATTCCAACTGTGTAAAAATGGATGAGAGCCTCGAAACCAACATCGGCGGCCTGTACTGCCTGGGAGATTCCAGCGGCTGGACGCGAGGGCTGATGATGGCCTCGGCCATGGGGGTGCAGTGCGGGCGGCGGCTGGCAAAATAAATCTTGTTTTCATTGCATTTTTGTGCTATACTATATCGGCAATACACACGCATGGCCCGTTCTCCCCGGTGCCCGTAACAGGGTGGGGGGCGCAAAAAGGCCCTGCGGAGGAAAAAACCAAATTTTGGAGGTAAAAGAATGGCAGTCGTATCCATGAAACAATTGCTCGAGGCCGGTGTACATTTCGGCCACCAAACCCGCAGGTGGAACCCCAAGATGGCGAAGTATATCTTCACCGAACGCAACGGGATTTACATTGTAGACCTGCAAAAAACCGTTAAAAAAATGGATGAAGCGTACAATTTTGTGCGTGATATCTCCACTCAAAAACAGATGCTTCTGTTTGTAGGCACCAAAAAACAGGCGCAGGAATCCATACGCGAAGAGGCCAGCCGCTGCGGAATGCCCTTTGTAAACGCCCGTTGGCTGGGCGGTATGCTCACAAACTTCCGCACCATCCGCCGCCGTATTGACCGTATGGAGCAACTGAAAAAAATGCGGGAAGACGGCACCTTCGAGATGCTGCCCAAAAAAGAAGTTATCAAACTGGAACTTGAAATTGAAAAACTGGAAAAATTCCTGGGCGGTGTAAAAGGGATGGACCGGCTGCCCGGCGCGCTGTTTATTGTGGACCCCCGCAAGGAGCGCATTGCCGTGGCCGAGGCCCGCAAGCTGCACATCCCCATTGTG
>CAZKBM010000103.1:0-8496 GCA_964550985.1 uncultured Oscillospiraceae bacterium | reverse complement strand
ACCAGCCATCCAAGCCAGCCCCACAGGGCGGTCAGCAGGGCGAAAAACCCCGCCAATGCCGCCTTAATCCCAGTCACATGCTCCACTGTCATCACACTTTCCGCAGGTTGCTGGTGTTGATGGCCGCCGTCACCGCCCCGCTCATCGCCGGGCCAATCACCGCACGGTCGCCACGCAGTTCCTGCACATAATAGCTACGCCTATACACTTTTCCAGCCAAAGTACGTCCATTGTAGTCTTTGGCCCCGGTATCCACATTCACCCGGTCACCCTTTTGGATGCCGCCGATGGGCACGCTGCCGGTGCCGCCTGTCACGGTTCCCCCGGTTTGGGTTACGATGGCTTGGAAGCCTGCGGCCCGCACGCTGGCCGCGAAGTTCTCGGCGTTTTCCTCGGCGGCAAAGGCCCCCAGCTGTACCCGGTACAGGCCGCCGCTTTGCTTGATGATGGAGGCAAAGCCCTTTGCCTCTAACGTGGCGGCGTAGCTCCTGGCATTGGCCTCCACCGCGAAAGCCCCCACCTGTACATAGTAGATGCCCGCAGAGGTGGGCGGTACCGTGGGTACAGGCGGTGCAGCACTGCCGCTGTTGATGGTGTTGGCCCGGTCGGCAATGTACTGCATCTTACCTTTTAGGTACAGCCCGGGGCAGGCCGTGGCCGCATATTGGTTGTGCATGGTCAGGTTTTTGCCTACCACAAGGGTGCCCAGCCCCCTGCGTCGAGCAATGTCCGCCACCAGGGCAATCAGGGTGGCCAGGGTGTCATCTGCCACAGGCCAGTTCGGCGCACCGCCGCTGTTGCAGGTCTCAATGGTCACGGCCCGGCAGTTGGCCGCCCACTGCGAATTTGTCCAGGCCACGTCAGCCTCGGCCACGTACTGTCCCACGGCAGCACCGCATACACCATAGTGGGAGGAACCTTTGCGGCCCACCCGCTGCCACAGCTTCCCCAGGCTGGCCACGCTATCCAGGCTGGCCGTGTGGTGTACGGTAATTTCCGTAATTTTCCCGCCCTGGCCCACACGGTTTTTGGTATAGTTCCCGGCATAGGCCGGGATGTTTTGGGTCACCAACGCCGAATCACTCATGGCTTGCCTCCTTTGCCTCTTGCGGCATGTCCTCGCCGGGGCCTGCGTCCGGGTCTGCGTTCAACACTTTTTCTTTTTCATCCATGGTTTTCTGTTCCTTTCGCTCAACAAAAAAGCAGCCCGAAGGCTGCAGCGGTCATGTGGTTTATTCCCCGAACTGCCTTTCGCCTAACTCAATGCTCAACTGACGGCCATACACGGGCAGGGAGGTGGGCGTACCGGGTGTAAGCACCACGTCCTCCTCCACCACCTGGCCCAGGATGGTATACCCGATGTAGGGGTCATCTCCACCAGCCGGGCCCGACAATTTTGTGCCATCCTTTGCCACGGGCGGCAGCAGATGTTCATCGGGGATTGTAGGGTCATTTTCGTTGATGTAAATGATGATGCTCTCTGTTTTAGCCGGGTCTGCCAGGGCGGCCTTAATCTCGGCAAACTTGTCCTCGCCCTCCAAAAAGGTAAGGCGCAATATATTGCGTTCCCGCTGGCGAAGCATCCCTTGCTGTATGCCGGTGGGCGAGGCAATTTGGTGCTTGGCTCCGTCGTTTAGTCTTAATAAACTCATAGTCTTAATCTCCTTTGTTTTTATCATCGCTTTTGGCAATGTATTTACTAAAATACTGCATTTGCTTGTGATGCTAATTTTACGCTTGGCAGTAAGGCAGGCAGTAAAACCCACCAAAATACTGTGGCCGAAATGGCGTCGCACTTTCACGCAGGGTTAGTGATAGACGTAACTCCCTTTAAATGGGGCACGCCTAACACTGGTACAGGCGCACTTTGCCCGCAAGCAACTAGTATCCCGACCACAGCAAGCAGCACAATTAATACTGTAGCTACAGGAAATAGCCAAGCTTACAACATCATGAACCCTTACATAGCCGTAAACTTCATCATAAAAACTTAGGTTTTGATGATATAGTTTGTTGCCATGTAGGGTTGCATCATGCTAATGGGAGTACCGCTACCGGCTACGGCGGTACTATACTGATTATTATTAATGCCATTGTTGGTGTAGCCAGAGATACCACCAGGGCGGCTGCCACCTTCTGCGGGGTAGATATTAAGATTCAAATTAAATGGTTTTATGTTAGATATTGATAAGGTCTGTGTTTGACTACCCCCTTTGCTGCCCAAGGCAAAATTAGCATCACAACCTACTGGAACCCTGCCCCGCATATCCGGCACATTAAAGGTCGTTGTGCCGTTGCCTATTCCATAAGTGGTGCCGCAAATCGTAAAAAGTTTTGCGTAGGTTGTGCGGCTAATTGCCTGGCCCTGGCACAGCACAAAACCAGTTGGCGCGGTAGTGCCAGCGTATGGCAATATTGTGCCGGTGGGAACCCCACTCACTTTCAGCGCCTCCACCAAAGCATCTATTGTCAAATTGTCCGCATTAAAATCTTCCATTTCGGGCTTGTCTGTGGCCAGCCACTGGTTTAGCCCGCTGGGCGTCTTATTCGTGCTCGGCATGATAGGCCTCCTCTAAAATAGCATCGCGCTGGGTTTCAGTAATCTTCCCCAGCGCGACATATCGGTTCAATTGCTCCTCCGTGCAGCCCTTTCTCCTGAACAGTTCCAGTAATCTTTCAAACACCGGCATTCGCCTCCAATACTGTAAGTTCCAATTCGGTCATTTGTTGTAATAAAAATTGCATATCCCCTTGGGTCATAGGCCTGTCTTCAGGGGTAATTTTCGGAGGCGGCGCATTGCGGATGCGCTCTATCTCTGCAATGGCCTCTCCATCTGATTTAGAGGAATCTATTTTGTAAGCCTCGCGCGCCACAGGCAATGGGTCAATATCCCCAACTATCGTCATCCCATCATCTATAAATCCTAATAGCGTTGGTAAATTTTTACAGAATGGATATTCCTCAACCATAACTTCGTGCGATAGTTCTTTTCCGTTGGGTAAATAGGCTTTTATACTTGCATCCCAAAGTTTAAATTTCATATTGACCTCCAGTATTTATCAACGTTGGAACGAGGGCTGTAGTCCCCACTGTAGCCTCCCCCAAACAGGACATTTCCTTTTCCATCTGTTGAGGCTGATAGGCCTGAACGGGCCACCGAAAGATTTAAAATGCTACTTCTTGTACCGTTTTTATCGTATTTATCAACGGCAGCATAATAAGTACCCACTCCATAACCAAGTGTACCTCCCGCAAACAGTACGTTGCCGTTGCCATCCATCGCAGCGGCCAGCGCATATCGCGCAATAGAAAGCGCAGTCAAAGATGAGCGAACGCCGTTTGTATCGTACCTATCCACGGTGTTTTTTGCATTTCCAGGAACATCACGTCCCCCGGCAAACAGTACATTGCCTCTGCCATCCATTGCAGTAGCCAGTGCATATCGGGCGGCGGAGAGGTTTGACAAGACTGATTTCACACCATTTCTGTCATATTTTTCGGCAGTAGCATCGGCAATTGAAGAATCATTTATGCCTCCAGCAAAGAGCACATGACCTAAACCATTTTTATATGCTTTTAATCCTGAGCGGGCTTTGGATAAACTGGGCAAGTCCGCGCGTGTCCCATTTTTGTCATATTTTTCCACAGTGGAATATCGTCCGTTATTCCATGCTTCCCCACCGCCAAAAAGTACCTCTCCATTCCCGTTAGACGCTGCGGCAAGGTCAAATCTAGCCTTAGCCAAATCTGCTAAAATGATAAGGTTACCTGAAGTGGTATATTTTTCAACGTTGGAGTACGTTGCGGACGATACACCATCTCCACCGCCAAATAAGACATTTCCATTCCCGTCCGTTGCCGCTGCTAGACCTCGTCTAGCTTGTGAGAGCTGCGGTAAAATCATCTTGTTGCCGTTCACATCGAATCTTTCAACAACCGAGCTACGGGTATAACCAGAGCCATCCCACCCACCGCCAAATAAGACATTTCCATTTCCATCTGTAGCAGCTGCCAAATCCAATCGGGCTGTGGAAAGAGAATTGATTGCAACTAAGCCTCCAGCAACAGCGTAGGCGCGCTCACTATTTGCTCTATTAACGCATGTACCATATGGAAACGCGCTAATATAGTAAGATGAGCCTGCCTGTAGCTTTAGCATCAGTACCCCTTGGGTTTGATAATAATTTCGTAGAGTATTATCTGCCAGTACCGTTCCATCCGTCTCGTTGACCGGATATCGGTCCGTCCGGTACACCACCTTGGTTCCCTTCCATAGCGCCAGGCTCTGCCCGTCATACACAAAGTCTTCCGGGTCACGCCACCGTATTTCCACTTGGTTGTCCCCAGCAAAGGCCCCAAAATTCTTAACATCTTTGGGTGGAAAAGGATACTGAGCCACAAATGCTCTTACCTGTTCAGTGGTTGCAATTCGCGCGCTCACATCCCCCGCAGGGGGAGAAACCGCCGCTTTGGGGTTTGTAAACACCGCCCCCATTTTGGGTGCATATAAGGTCAAGTCCTTTTCAGCTTGGCCAATTCGCGAAGAAATGCCACCCGTCCCCTCAATCGCGTTTATCACCCGCGCCTCCATTTGTGACAAGGTCTTGTTGGCGGATATAACCCGCTCCATGCCCCGACCGTCAACCTTCCGCAAAAAGTTCCAGGTTTCTTGGCTTCCATACTCGGCCAGCGCATCCTCGATTTGCTGAAAATACCCGCGGTTTAAAAATGTCCCCACTTCTATCACATTTCCAGGTTTAAATGCAAAAGTTCGCGTTTCTACAGTCGCTCCGCTCACCGGGTCGCAAAGCAAATACCTGCCAGGGCACAGGGCAAGTCCGTCCAAAAATTGTCTGGCAATCCAGTTCTGCACCTAGAATCACCCCCTATAGCCTGCCATAAGGGCATCAAGATAGGTTTTTACCGCTGCGGTGGTGGCCAGGGCCGTGCTGTTTGCAGTAATGGCAATTGTATTGGCCGCAGGGTTTGTGAGTACAGGATTGCTCTTGGGCGCCAGGGTGGTCACTGCAGTATTTACCGCATCAATCCGGCTGTTCACATTGGCTATTGAACCGTTTAGCCGCCCCTCAGCCGCCGCCACCCGGCCATTTGTGTCGGCAACGGCGGCGGCCGTCCTGTTATCCACCTCCACAATCTCCGCCCCCAGGGCGTTTAGGTCATTTTGTATCTGCCCCAAAAAATCCTCTATAGGCTGCAGCCAAGCGGCATCTATTGGGGTTCCTTCTATATCCCCATCCACCCGTACAGGCTGCAAATCATAGGTTCCCAGCACAAGCCCTGTGTCAATTTCCCGCATTTCGTAACGGTGCGGGTATTGCACCTGCTGGTCGGTCACGGTTCTTGGCGTCCATTTCAAAGTATCACCCTCTTAAAATAGTCTTCGGCCCTGCGCCCTTCTGCGTCAATTTCTACCCAGCGGCGGCCCAAGGCATCCCATTCGGCGGCCGTCATTGCGTTGTCAGGGTTATAGCATCCGTCAAAGTACCGGCGGGCCGCACGGCCCTCCCCATCTATCGCCGCCCAGCTTCTCTCAGGGGCCTCCCATTCTGCCCACATCATCCGGCAGTCACGCACCTCAATGTACCGTGGCAACACAGTAGCCTGCCCACTTACCAGACTGCCCGCCACGCAGAAACATCCGGGTAGACCGGCGGCCCGTGTACACAAACGCTGCGCCCATTCTTCCAATGCGTTTATCTTTTCATAATGTGTGTAGGGCAGGTCCGGTAGGCGCAGGCGGGAAAAATAGTCCCCAGCAAAGCGCCCTTCACCGTCTATCTCTTCCCAGCTTCTCCCAGCCCATTCCTCCCAGGTATTCCTCTCCAGCCCATAAAGCTGATACCGCAAGGCAAACACAGCATCCCGTATGGCGGTTATTTCCCTTCTCTCTGGGATATGCCCCTGTGGCCAAGTGGCGCGCAGCGGCAGTGGTATTGTATATCCATCGCTTTCCAGTTCCCCGGCAATGTGGCAGAGGTTTTGCACCAGCCTGTTCCAGTCCGCGCTGTTCTGCGCCCCCTTGCATGGTTCTTTCTGCCCCGCGTGTTGCCGGGCATACTCCACATCATCTCGCGTTCTGTCCGTCACCGGTACCTTCCACATTGCCTACCACCTTCATATCGGCGCTTCCCGCGCGTAAATTGATGTCCAGTTGTTCTACTGTTCCCGCTATAGGCAACCCTGTCAGAAGCCCCGCCCTTGTGGGCACCTGCACCACATAGCCGCATTCCAGTGCCCCCAGCCTCACGGGCACTTCTATCTGCGAACGCTGTCCAAGATAGGCAAACAAACCGTCCAGTACCCCCGGTGCGTCAAGCGGGGAGAGCATGGTACACCTGTCGAATACCAGTATGTTCTCCACCTCGCCCGCGTCCACCGTCTTTCTTCGGGAAAACACGGGCTTGTTCACCACATAGCGCTTACCCGTCACCACCACTTCCCCCGGCGTTTTCACCTGCAACACCGCGTGGTTTGCCCCGCTTTGCCCTATGCTGGCCCCTGTGGCTTCTAGGCTGTGTAGCGGCTCGCTGAACTGTACCGTGTGCCCCCCGGTTCCCAGCTCGCCCCGGTAGGCCTCCGCTGTATCCTCTCCGGGCATGTACTGGTGGGCCACTAGGTCAATGCCGCTCACATATTCTGTGGGCTGCATGGAGGCCCCACGGTAAAGTTCCCCCTCCGGCAAAACGGTACTAACCACCGTGTCCGGCGGATAAATCCACACATAGTCCCGGCGCGAATCGTCCGCTGCGGCCCCCAGGGCAAAAGCCACCTGCTGCACCGCCGCGCGGCAGGTACAGGGGGGAATGTATCCCGATAAGGTCTTTCCCGTAAAAGCCGCATCCAATCGGAAGTCTACCAGCCGCGTGGGAAAACAAACGTCAAATATCAACCGTAGCAACCTCTCTACAAGCACGGCCTCATACACGTCCCCGGCAAACTGGTAGTTGTCCATTGCCCCCAAAATATCCACTGCGTCAAAATCAATCACCGTGCCGTCCCCATACACATCCTTCCAGGGCAGTTTAAGGAAAAATGCCCCAAATTTTTGTTCATCCGCCACCACATTCAGTGCCTGGTTGCGCATCAGCATGTTTTCCCCCACACCCGAAACCATCGAAAACTCCGGCCTGTGGGTGCGAAGCCTGAAACGCAGTGTGTTGATACTCACCTCATTGGAGGTAGGATCCAGTTCTTCTAAAATTTGGCAGCCGTCAATCTCATCATCCGGGAAGGTGCGCCCTTTGCCATAGTCAATTCCCGCAAGCTTGACATAGCGGCAAGGGCGGTTTGTCTCCAAAAACTCCACCCGAATTTTTTGGAAGTCTGTCACCTTTTCGTCCACTTCCCCCACAACACCGCGTAGGCTGTATTCTCCTGTGGCCAGCATCCCGCCCGCACCGTCAAACCAGGTCACGCGCACACGGCTGGCCCAATCCTCGCTGTAGGGGTAAAACAGCAGGGTAATTCCGGGCGACTTGTGGTTAAAGCTAAACCCCACCTCAAGCACCGGCGGCTCCGTAAATATCCCCTCATCATCGCTCATACTGCGGCTCCACAATCCCCAAGGCAGTTTATCCGGTTCATCCGGCAGATGTTCCTGGCAGCCGTCCAGTACGGCTTGGTTTGGCTCACAGGTGGCCACATTGGCCACAGTAACATTATCAAAACGCAAATCCGCAAGCCCCACCCAAGGCTGTATATCCTCTGCCGATGGGCGGCTATCCGCTTTTGCGCCAGGGTCAATTTGCCCATAGCCTATCTGTATATTCATCGCTTCGGCCCCTTTGCCACAAATTTCACCGGCACGCTGCCCCAGTAGCTCACGCCGCCCCGGCTGAACCGCACTGCGCTGATTTTATAGCTGGCCCCATACATCTCCTGGCTGATGAGGCCTCTCGGCGTCAGAAAGGCCACGGTGCGGAAGGGCACAGTTCCAAAGCTGTCCAGCGTTTCCACCAGATGCCGAAAATCCTGGTTGTCGCTGGCGTTTGTCAGCCCCACCTCCATCTCCACGTTTTTCACAAAACCCATGGGCTCACGAAACATTTCCCAGGTCTGCATACGCCCGCTGCCCTCGCCGTCCAGTATCTCGGTCGAAAGCTCGAACTTCACCACCGGCAGGTTATACGCCCTGCCGTCAATCGAAAAAACAATCATATCGTCCTCGTTTTCTCCCCCGCCATCTTGCAAAAAGCAGGGGATATGCTATACTGTTGGCACACCTACGGAAAGGGAGGCTTTCTCATGGCACTCACCAAAGAAGACCTGTTGGCAATCGGCGAACTCATAGACACCAAGCTGGAGCCCATGAAATCCGACATATGCGGAATGAAATCCGAGGTGTCTGGGATGAAATCCGACATTCGCAAGCTCAACGAAACTGTGGCAAAAATTGAGGTGGAGCACGGCCAGAAACTCAGCGCTCTGTACGACGCCCACCTGGACACGGTGCGCAACGCCACCACCATTCAGCA
>CAZKBM010000102.1:0-8565 GCA_964550985.1 uncultured Oscillospiraceae bacterium | reverse complement strand
TTTCACAAAAAGCACAGGGAATACTGGGTGTATTCCCGCGCATTTTTGAGGAATATGACGGGTAAAGATGCCGGTGATGCGACTGCGTCAGCTTTGTGCGGTGTTGCCCTAAATAAATAGAGAAAAACCTGCCGCAGTGCGCTTAAAACTGCGGCAGGTTTTTTGTGCAGGGCGGCGTAGGGGCGGTACACAGGCGATATATAGGCATCTTTATACAATCTTAATACCGGGGGAGGTTTTCTACATAGAACCTTAATACCCCCGCATGGTAAGCTTTTGCCATAGGGAACGGCCCAAAAACCATAAGCGGGGAGGAGAACACAGTGACGATGAATTTGCGCTTACCCGGCAGCTTTGAAAAAGGCCTTACCGGTGATAGAGTCAGCAGCCCCGGTGGCCGTTCGGCTACGATTTTCCAAAAGCTGAAAACGGGGGTGAAAAAGCTTTGGGCACGGCGGAAAGGCTTAGAACAAAAGCTGGATCGATTTGTGTTTTACCACCCAAGGCTTGCCTACATTTTGCTGATGTTGGGTTTGCCGGTGGGTATGGTGCTGGCGGTTGCGGCCCTTACGGCGGCGGTTATGCTGCCGGTGCATTTAATAGCCGGCCTGTAAAACAAAAACCGGCATAACGGGAGGTGTGTTCGGATGGATGTGTTGATAATAGGGATTCTTTTGCTATGCGGTGGTTTAGCCGTAGGCCTAGTGCACTTTTGCGCAAAGACCACCCAAAATTAGGAGAGTGTGTATGTTACTGCTTATATTTGTTGTTCTGGGGCTTTGTGGCTACCTGTTTTATGCCCTGCTAAACCCCGAAAAATTCTAGTTTTCTCTTTTATGCCTGAATATCAATTCTTTAAATAAAGCCTACCCAGAGGAGGAGTATCCGCCTTGATTCAAATTTTGGTTACCATCTTGTTGTTCTTGGCCTGTGTTTTGCCCATGGGGCATTACCTGTACCGGATAGCCACCGGCCAAAAGACCTTAGCCGATGGGGTGATGAACCGTGTGGACGGCCTGATTTACCGCCTGTGTGGCATTGACCCAAAACTTAACATGAGCTGGAAAAAATATGCGGTGTCTCTTGTGCTAACCAACATGGTACTGATATTGGTTGGCTATGCTATTTTACGGCTGCAAGCTGTTTTGTTTTTGAACCCGAACGAAATTGCGGCCATGCCGTCTGACCTTGCCTTTAACACCATCGTCAGCTTCATGACTAATACCAACCTACAGCACTACTCGGGCGAAAGCGGTCTTTCGTATCTTTCGCAGATGCTGGTTATCACCATGATGATGTTTTCCTCTGCGGCTACGGGTTATGCGGCCTGTATGGCTATGGCCCGCGGGCTTTGTGGGCGGGAGATGGGCAACTATTTTACAGATATGGTGCGCATTACCACCCGTGTGCTTTTGCCGCTTTCGTTTGTGGCGGGGCTGGTTTTAGTGGCCCAGGGTGTGCCGCAAACCCTGATGGCCAACGCCACCTTGGGCACCCTGGAAGGGGCCAACCAGGATATCCCCCTGGGGCCCATCGCCTCGCTTGTCTCCATCAAGCACCTGGGCACAAACGGCGGCGGCTTTTTGGGGGCAAACTCCTCCACCCCGTTTGAAAACCCCACGGCCTTTACAAACCTTTTGGAAATGCTGTTTATGACCCTTTTGCCCGGTGCCTGTGTGGTGGCCTTTGGCCTAATGGCCTATGCCCGCAAAAAACAAAAGGCCCTGGCAGAGGGCGCCCCTGCCGCCACCTTACGCAAAAACCCCCTGATAGGGCGGGAAGGCCGTACCGTGTTCCTGGCTATGGGCATCATCTTTTTGGCGGGGCTTAGCCTTTGCTACTTTGCAGAAAGGGCCGGCAACCCCATTTTAACCCAGATGGGTATTAACCCTGCTATGGGCAGTATGGAGGGTAAGGAAGTCCGCTTTGGCATCGCCCAGTCCTCGCTCTTCACTACCATTACCACCTCATTTACAACCGGTTCTGTTAACAACATGCACGACACCCTAACCCCGCTGGGGGGCCTGGTTCCGCTTTTGAACATGATGCTGAACACCGTGTTCGGGGGCATAGGCGTAGGGCTTATGAACATGCTGCTCTATGTAATTTTAGCGGTGTTCCTGGCTGGGCTGATGATAGGCCGTACCCCGGAGTATCTGGGCAAAAAGATAGAGAGCAAAGAGATGAAGCTTACCGTGCTGTGTATTGTGCTGCACCCCTTGCTCATCTTGGGCTTTTCGGCGCTGGCGGTATCACAAAGCGCGGGGCTGGAGGGGATTACGAACCCCGGTTACCATGGCCTTAGCCAGGTATTGTATGAGTTTTCCTCGGCGGCGGCCAACAACGGTTCGGGCTTTGAGGGCTTGGGTGATAACACCCTGTTTTGGAACATCACCACCGGTCTTGTCATGTTCTTTGGGCGGTATGTCTCCATTATTATGCAACTGGCTATCGCAGGCTCGCTTTTAGTGAAGCGCCAGGTGAACGAGACCAGCGGCACCTTAAAAACCGGCACCCTCTCTTTTGGGGTTATCACGGCCTTTGTGGTGTTGGTGTTTGCGGCCCTCACCTTCTTCCCGGCCCTGGCACTGGGCCCCATTGCCGAGCATCTCACCTTAGGGAGTTTGTAAAATGAGTAAAAATAGGAAAAAGCCCTTTATTACAAAAGAAATTCTGCGCGCCTCGCTGAAAGGTGCATTTGTAAAACTGGATCCACGTTATATGATTAAAAACCCCGTGATGTTTGTGGTGGAGATTGGTTTTGTCATCACGTTGTTGCTCTCTTTTGTACCCACCCTGTTTGGGGGTGGCGCAGAGGTGCGGGGATACAATGTTTTTGTGGCCATTATTCTGTTTGTCACCGTGCTGTTTGCCAACTTTGCCGAGGCCGTGGCCGAAGGCCGGGGCAAGGCCCAGGCGGCCAGCCTGAAAAAGACCCAAAAAGACACCTTGGCCCGCCGCCTGCTGGCGAACGGCGAGGAAGAGAGTGTAACCTCCACGAAACTGGTAAAAGGTGACATTGTACTGGTAAAAGCCGGTGAGGTGATTCCGAATGACGGCGAGGTGATAGAGGGCATCGCCTCGGTGGATGAATCGGCCATCACGGGGGAATCGGCCCCTGTGGTGAAAGAGAGCGGGGGGGACTTCGCCTCGGTAACAGGCGGCACCACCGTGGTGAGCGACTGGCTGAAAATTGAAATTACCTCCCTGCCGGGCGAAAGTTTTTTGGATAAGATGATTGCCATGGTGGAGGGGGCCAAACGCCAAAAAACCCCCAATGAAATTGCCCTTACCACCCTGCTGGTAAGCCTGACACTGGTTTTCCTCATTGTAATTATCACCCTGTACCCCATTGGGCTTTACAGCGGGGTCAGCATTCCGGTGGCCACCCTCATCGCACTGGCGGTCTGCCTCATCCCCACCACCATTGGGGGGCTGCTTTCGGCCATTGGCATAGCCGGGATGGACCGCGTGACGCGCTTTAACGTCATAGCCATGTCCGGCAAGGCCGTGGAGGCCTGCGGCGATGTGGACACCATGATTTTGGACAAAACCGGCACCATCACCTATGGCAACCGCCTTGCGGCCGATTTTTACCCCGTGAGCGGGGCGGGCAAGCAAGAACTGATTGACGCAGCCGTGACGGCCTCCTTTGCCGATAATACCCCGGAGGGGAAATCGATAGTGGAACTGGGGCGCAGGCTGGGCGCCAGGGTGAAAGCCGAAGATTTTAAAAATGCCCATGAGGTGGCCTTTACGGCCCAAACCAAGATGAGCGGCATGGATACCCAAACCGGCGAATGCCTGCGTAAGGGTGCAGCCTCGGCCATTGAGGCCTATGTGCGGGAAATGGGCGGCGAGATACCAGAGGATTTAAACCACAAGGTGAATGAAATTTCCAAACTGGGCGGCACACCGCTGGTGGTATGCAGCGGGGTAAAGGTGCTGGGGGTTGTGTATTTAAAAGACACTGTAAAGCCCGGCCTGGTGGAACGCTTTGCCCGCCTGCGCGCCATTGGCATAAAAACCATTATGTGCACGGGCGATAACCCCCTTACGGCGGCCACCATAGCCCAGGAAGCCGGTGTGGATGAGTTTTTGGCCGAATTTAAACCCGAAGATAAACTGGCCTTTATTAAAAAGGAACAGGCCGCCGGCAAACTGATAGCCATGACGGGCGACGGCACGAACGACGCCCCCGCCCTTGCCCAGGCCGACGTGGGCCTGGCGATGAACAGCGGCACCACCAGTGCCAAAGAGGCCGCCAATATGGTGGATTTGGACAGCGACCCCACCAAGATATTGGATGTGGTGGAGATTGGCAAGCAACTCCTTATCACCCGCGGCTCCCTCACCACCTTTAGCATAGCAAACGATATTGCCAAGTATTTTGCCATCATCCCGGCCATGTTTATGCTGGCCATTCCCCAGATGCAAGCGCTAAACCTCATGCAGCTCTCCACCCCTTCCAGCGCCATCCTCTCGGCGCTCATATTTAACGCCGTCATCATCCCCCTGCTTATTCCGCTGGCCATGCGCGGGGTAAAGTACACCCCAATGAGCGCGGGCAGGCTGCTGGCACGTAATATGGGCATCTTTGGCCTGGGTGGCGTGTTGGCCCCCTTTGTGGGCATTAAGCTGATTGATATGCTGATTACCCCCCTGCTGCGCCTGATGGGGCTGTAAGCAAAAGCCCCGTTTTTTGCAAAATTCCTCTTTCCCTTTACTACTAGCCTTTAGGAGAGTAAAATAATGAATGCCAAAACGATTCTTTCCCCGCTCAAAAACGCCCTGATTCTGGCGCTGGTTTTCTTTGTACTGTGCGGGCTGCTGTACCCCTTGGCCCTTACGGGGCTGGGCCAACTGCTGTTTAAAAGCCAGGCGAACGGCAGCGTCATTTATGAGGATGGCAAAGCCATAGGTTCGGCCTTAATTGGGCAAACCTTCACAGATGCCCGCTACATGCAGGCCCGCCCCTCGGCAGTAAACTACAATATCTATACAGACGCCGAAAAGGCGGACGGCAGCTACGGCGGGGTGGCCACCGGCTCCAACAACTACGCGCCCTCAAACCCGGAGCTGGCCGGGCGTGTGGAGGGCGACATCCAGGCGTTTTTAGAAAGGAACCCAGGCGTACAGCGTGGCGATATCCCAGCCGATTTATTGACGGCTTCGGGCTCGGGGCTGGACCCCCACCTCTCACCCGCTTCGGCCCTGCTGCAAATTCCAGCGCTGGCAGAGGCCACCGGCCTTTCGCAGCAGCGGCTGGAAGAGATTGTAAAAGCCAACACCGAGGGGAAACTGCTGGGCCTGTTTGGGGAAGAAAGGGTGAATGTGCTAAAGGTGAATTTGGATATAGCCAGAGACCTGGGCCTTTTGTAAAGCTCTATTTTGTAGAGGGCCTATTCCAGAAAACATTTTTTCCGGATTGTACATAATACGGGAGAGGGAAACCTTCTCCCGTATTATGCGTATATTTTTACCCATAAAAAAGGGGAGAAAACATGGAACAGCGGCCAAACCCTGAGCTATTGCTGCGGGAACTGGAAGAGGAAGAACGCCAAAAAAACACCGGCAAACTGAAAATATTTTTTGGGTATGCGGCGGGTGTGGGCAAAACCTATGCCATGCTGGAGGAGGCTGGAAACCTTGCCAAAGCGGGGCAGGATGTGGTGATTGGCTATGTGGAGCCGCACCAGCGCCCCGCCACGGCCGCTTTGGCCGAAGGCCTGCCCCAAATACCCCCCTTGGAAATACGGGTAAAAACCGCCACCCTGTATGAATTTGACCTGGACAGCGCCCTGAAACGCCGCCCAGGCCTGATTTTGGTGGACGAACTAGCCCATACAAACGCCCCCGGCTGCCGCCATGCCAAGCGCTACCAGGATATAGAAGAACTGCTGCGCATGGGCATTGACGTGTACACCACCGTAAACGTGCAGCACCTGGAGGGGATGCACGATGTAATTGAGGCCATTACCGGCATAGCTGTGCGCGAGCGCGTGCCCGACGCGGTGTTTGACAGCGCCCACAAGGTGGAAATTGTGGATATAGAGCCTGAGGATTTGGTGGAGCGGCTGGGCGAGGGGAAAATCTACTGTGAAAACCAGGCAAAGCGCGCCCTGCAGCACTTTTTTACGCCCGAAAATTTAATAGCCCTGCGCGAGATAGCCCTGCGCCGCACGGCCGACCGCGTTAATTTAACGGTGGAAAAGAACAAAAGCCTCTCTCAAAATACGGCCTACCACACCGAAGAACACATCATGATGTGCCTTTCCAGCTCCCCTTCCAACGCCAGGGTGGTGCGTACGGCGGCCAAATTGGCCGAGGCCTTCCACGGCAGTTTTACGGCCCTGTTTGTAGAAACTTCCGGTTTTTTGAGCATGAGCGAGGCCGATAGGCGCAGGCTGCGAGAAAACCTGCGCCTGGCCGAGCAGCTTGGGGCCAAAATTGCCACCGTGTATGGGGATGATATCCCCCAGCAGGTGGCCGAGTACGCAAAAATCAGCGGGGTTTCCAAGGTGGTGGTGGGCCGCCCCGCCACCCGGCGCTTTTTGGGTTTTAGCCCCAGTAATTTTGTGGATACCCTTACCTTTTACGCCCCCGGTTTGGAAATTTATGTCATTCCCGGCGTGAAAAGTGTAATGGGGCCTAAAGCGCGCAGATGGCAGCCTCGGCGGCAGACCAGGGCTTTTTCCCTGGCCGACACCCTGCGCGCCATCGCCTGCCTTGGGGCGGCTACACTCATTGGCTTTTTGTTTAAAAGTTTGGGCTTTGGCGAGGCCAACATCATCACGGTTTATATCCTGGCCTCGCTGTTTACCGCGGTGATCACCGAGGGAAAAATCTACAGCCTGGTCTCCTCGGTGCTCTCGGTACTTCTGTTCAATTTTTTCTTCACCCAACCGCTCTACTCCCTGGCCGCCTATGACCCCGGCTACCCCGTCACCTTTGTGGTGATGTTCGCCTCGGCGCTTATCACCAGCACCTTTACAAAGCGCGTGAAGGAGCAGGCCCGGCAATCGGCCCTGCAAGCCCACCGTACCGAGGTGCTGCTGGAGACCAGCCAAAAACTGCAAAAGGCCAAGGATAAACCCGAAATTTTGCACGAGAGCGCAAGCCAGATGCAAAAATTGCTGCGCCGCACGGTGTTGCTGTACCCGGCCGAAAACGGGGGCTTGGGCGAGGCCGTGGTGCACGCCGAGGCCGGTGCAAGGGTGGAGGACTACCTAAAGGGCGATGAATTTGCCGTGGCCCAGTGGGTGTACGCCAACAATAAGCATGCCGGGGCCAGCACGGGCACCCTTTCGGGCGCAAAGGCGCTGTATATGGCTGTGCGCAGCGGTGACGCCGTGTTTGCGGTGATTGGCATTGCCATGCCCGTGGGCGATAAGCTGGACTCGTTTGAAAAAAACTTGCTGGTGGCCATGCTGGCCGAATGTGCCCTGGCGCTGGAAAAGCAAAACCTGTTGCAGGCCAAAAATGAGATGACCCTAAAGGCCAGCGGCGAGCAACTGCGCAGTAACCTTTTGCGGGCCATCTCGCACGATTTACGCACACCGCTTACCGGCATAGCGGGGGGCAGTAGCCTTTTGCTGGAGACGCTGGACACCGTGGAAAAAGACACCCTGCGCGAGGTGCTAAGCGATATCTCCAGCGAGGCGATGTGGCTTTCGAGCCTTGTGGAAAACCTGCTAAACATGACGCGTATTCAGGATGGCCGCCTGACCGTGACCAAAAAAGAGGAACTGGTGGACGAGGTGGTGGCCGACGCGCTGGCCAAGGTGATGAAACGTGGGAAGGGCAGGGAGGTGGAGGTGGACAAACCCACAGAACTGTTGTTTGTACCCATGGACGCCCAGCTGATTTTACAGGTGATTATCAACTTGGTAGATAACGCCTTCCGCCACACCCAGGCGGGCAGCCGGGTGGCCCTGCGCTACATGGCCGATGCGGAAAATTTTACCCTGGCGGTGAGCGACGACGGCGGCGGCATACCAAACGACAAGATAGGCCGGGTGTTTGAGCCCTTTTTTACCCAGGGCAGCGCCCCAGGCGATAAACAGCGCGGCATGGGCCTTGGGCTCAGCATCTGCAAATCCATAGTAGAGGCGCACGGCGGGGCCATACGGGCCGAAAATAACGCCGGCGGCGGGGCCAGCTTTACCTTTACTTTGCCGCTGCGGGGCTAAGGGCCTGCCGCAGGGTTTTACAGCCAACTATTACAGTTTCTCAAAAGGTTGCGCAGCAAGCTTTTGTTAGAAACTGTTATGCAGCGTTTGATTTTTTCTGTATTTATGCGTTACAGTTTGTTAATTTGCTGTAAGCCAAAAAGTGCGCCCCGTTTTGAGGCGCACTTTTTATGGTTATAGAGTGTACGGTTTAAAACTGAAATTTCTCCAAAAGTTTTTGTTCGGCATAGGCCGAAACATCGGCATAAATCTCCTGAAAAGACGTAAGCACCTGTTTGCCTTTTGGGGTAAGCTGCGTCATGCCACGGCTGTGTCCACCTTTTTCTGAAAGCACCAAGGCAAAACCCAGCTCCTCCTCCATAGTGTGTATATT
>CAZKBM010000101.1:0-8708 GCA_964550985.1 uncultured Oscillospiraceae bacterium | reverse complement strand
GGCAACACCCCCTTTCGGGGGCAGGATTGACCGCCTACCGCGTATCGTGGTGCCTCTGTGTGGAAGTATATCATGCCACCCCACAGCAAGGCAACATTATCTAGACCCTTACAGCCGTATTTTGACCCTTTAAAATACCCTTTAGGGATTCAGGAACCAATATATAGCAGGGAACGTAATTGTCAATAAACAACGATAATGAATTGTTATGGCAAACACCGACAAATACGATTTATCGCCGGTTTCAAAGATAAGGTAAATTCGATTCCCACATACTCCCGCCAAAGAAAAGCCCGCTGATTGACTGCATCTGCAGTAAAACAGCGGGCTTTTACTATTTCCCCGTCAGCACTCGTCCCTCGCCCTGCATCCGCGTGATGCCCTGCCGGTCAAAGGCCTCCAGCAGGGGCAGGGCGAATTTGCGCGAGGTTCCCGAGAGGTCGCGGAACTGAGCCAGGGTAATCATGCCGTTTTGGGCGAGGAAGGCCCGAAGCTGGGCTTCGGCTTCTTTGGCCGTTTGGCTGTGGAAGAAAATTTGCGGGCTGGCCAGGTATAGGGCGCCGCCGTCCAACAGGGCGTCGAATACCCGCTTGGCCCCAGCTTTGTCTTTGGGGTAGCGGGCCAGCACCTCCTCCAGGCTGGGCGGGGCGAAGCCCCCCTCCCGGAACATCGCCTCAATCTCATCGGCCATTTTTTGGTCGGCCGGGCTGTACTGCACGGTAAAGTCGCCCAGGGCAACCTTCTGCCCCTTAAAAGCAATCAGGCCCTCTTCTTCAAACAGGGCCAGCACCCGGTCGGCCAGGGAAATCTCCCAGCCGGGCAACAGCTTGCCCCGCACTTCGTCTTTGCGCATACCGGCCTGCAGGGGGTTTTTGCCGTGGTAAGCCCGCAGCAAAAGCTGCAATTTGCCAAACAACTGCCGTTTAAAGCCCGCGCCAATGGCAACCTTGGCCGATATTGGCAGCACGCTGCCCTCATTTACCAGTTGGGCAAGTTCGCTCTTAAAAGTCTCATCGTCCAGCACCAGTTGCTTTTGAATCTCTTTGAGCGAGGTAAACCTGGCCGAGCCATCCTCGATGGCCTGTAGCAGGTTATCCCCAGCCGAGCCCTGCAAACGCACCTGCAAGGCCTCCAGTACGGCGGCGTCGCGGCGGCGGTGCTTTTTGGGGTTTGGGTCCAAAATGACGCCGCCGCCCACCGTCTCAATGGGGGAATAAAAACGCACCACAAAGCGGTCGCCTTTTTTGGCGGCTATCTCTTCGGTAAAACGCAGTTGGGCAAAGCTTTCTTCGCCGGGTTTTAACGCGTCCCCCTCCAGCAGAATCAGCTTGGCCAGCGCCTCGCGCGCGCCGTGGTAAAAATGCAGCCGAGAGCCGTTTTGCAGCACCCGGGCCGAATCCTTTAAAGCGCTGAGCTTCACGTCCAGCATCAGGCTGTTTTCCATGGTTTTGGGCAGGGCCAGGGTGTCGCCACGCGCCAGCTCCTCTTTTTTAACCCCTGCCAGGTTCACGGCCACCCGCTGCCCGGCGTAGGCGGTTTCCACGTCTTTGCCGTGTACCTGCAGGCCCCGCACCCGGCAGGCCAGGCCTTTGGGGTACACCTCCGCCTCGTCGCCCAGGTGCATCTCTCCCTCAATCAGCGTGCCGGTAATCACCGTGCCATAGCCCTCAACGGTGAACACCCTGTCCACGGGGATGCGGTAGGGCTTTTGGGTGTTTTTTGAGGTGGTTTTCGCCACCATCTCGGCCAGTTTGGCCCGCAGCTCCTCAAGGCCCTGCCCCGTATAGGCCGATACCGGCAGGATGGGGGCGTTTTCCAAAAAGCTGCCCTTTACCGCAGCGCGGATATCCTCGCTGATCAGCTCTACCCAGCCCTCTTCCACCAAATCGGTTTTGGTTACAACAATCAGGCCCTCGGCAATGCCAAGCAGGCTTAAAATGCCAAGATGCTCGCGCGTTTGGGGCATTACGCCGTCGTCGGCCGCAATGACCAGCAGGGCCAAATCAATACCGCCCGCACCGGCCAGCATGTTTTTTACAAACTTTTCGTGGCCGGGTACGTCAATGATTCCCGCGCGCTCGCCGCCGGGCAGGGGCAAAAAGGCAAAGCCCAAGTCTATGGTGATGCCGCGCTTCTGTTCCTCTTTCAGGCGGTCGGTGTCGGTGCCTGTCAGGGCTTTAATCAGCAGGGTTTTGCCGTGGTCCACATGCCCGGCGGTGCCAATTACAACGTTTTTCATCTCTTCCTCCAAGGGGGGGTGCGCCTTTGTTTTGCGGTTCTTTTATACCCACACCCTCCATTTGCCATTGTGTAGCTATTTTTTTCTGTTCATGTTATACTTGTGGCCAGGATGCCGCGTAAGTTTAACGATGCAACAAGAAACGGTATGGGTTCATGAAGAAAATTCGCTTAATCCTTATACTGGCCTTAACCACAATATTTTTATTGTTGTTGGGGCGCTTTTTGTACCAGAGAGTCACAGTACAAAATGTGTTTGATGAGATGTTTTATTCTGAATCCCGTATTTTCATGCGGCCCACCGGAACGTCGTTCTTCCAAGTGGACGCAATACAAAAAGAACCTAAATCCAGTATATATTTTACAGAAGGTGTTAGTAATTTTACGCTCAACAATCGTTCCGTTCGGCCCCGCGAAGAATACGATATATCAATAGATAGAGAAAACGGAGTTATATACTTTTCCTATATTTTCCAAACGCATAATGGAACCTATCATTTTGAACAAACCTACGATGCAGAACAAGAATTGTCAAGGGGTGAAATGATATTTTCTGTTCTTTGGGAGAGGTCGGGGTGTGGGGGCAGAGCCGCCGCAAAAGGCTAACGACACCAACGCGCCAGTAAAGCCGATTTTGCCGTATAATGGAGCAGAGGGGGAGGTTTTCGTTGATTCTCTTGAATTTTGGTGGTAAAATAAAATTGTTTTTTATACAATGCAGATGTATGACAAATTCAATGAGAATTTGTCATAGTCACATAAAATGAGTGTGGTAATGTGGAAATTACCACCGACACGAAAAATCAGAAGAGGTATATGTATATGGCTATTCATAACAAGTCGCACAGTAATCATGCCCTTATGTCATTAAATAAAATGCGTAAAGATAAAACTATGAAGCAGAAATGTGCAGGCGATTTTGAAAATCCCAATGATGTAAAAGTTCTTCATTGCATAATGGATTGTTGTGAGTTCTTAAAGGAATTGCCTGACGAATCCATTCAGTTAATATGTATCGACCCACCATATAATTTGGAATTGACTGGCTGGGATATATATGAGAACTATAGTGAATGGGCGGCAAAATGGTTAGAGGAAGCATACAGAGTTTTGTCAAAAAGCGGGAATATGGTTATTTTTGGGGGAATACAGTTTCGGGATGCAAAATCGGGCGACCTGATTGACATAATTCAATATATCCGCCATCACTCTAAATTCAAATTGATAAATACAATTATTTGGTATTACAAAAATGGTATGTCCGCACATCGCTATTTTGCCAATAGACACGAAGAAGCGATTTGGTTAGCTAAAACAAATGACTACTATTTTGATTTGGATTCTGTAAGAGTTCCATATTCTGAAGATGATTTAAAACTTGCATTAAAGGATAAACGACTTAACCCCGAAAACACAATGAAAGGGAAAAACCCAACCAACGTTTGGCAAATCGGCAGACTAAACGGGAACAGCAAAGAGCGTGTCGGGCATCCAACACAGAAACCTGTTGAAATTATTGACCGTTTTATTAAATCACTTTCATATCCAGGCTCGGTAGTTCTTGACTTCTTTGCAGGAAGCGGAACTGTCGGCAGAGTGTGCATTACAGAGGGACGACATTGTTTAATGTGTGATAGCGACTCTGCTTCAATAGCTTATTTTGATAAACATCTTGAACTAATGAAAAATTTAGGACAGAGCACAGAATACAAGAAAATTGAAAGCGTTGATGCTTTTTTTAACGCTGAATCAAGGAGGCAACATTGCAATGAAAAAAGGACAGTCAAACAGATTGACGGCACAGCAAAAAGAGGGCCAAGGGCCTACAACAATCTTTCATAGGGACGCACAAATACATGACAAGGAAGTTGGGAATACTTCTTTTTTCACGATTAAGCAGCTTGAGTTCGAGTTTCCAATGTTAACATTTCGGTATAGAAAAGATTTGTCAAAGAAAGAAATAAATGAAGCGCTTCAAAAAGTTGATGAGTATCTCGGACAAACGCTTTTTGTTGAGAGTGCAGGCATAAGACCAGATGGCGGGCTTATCGAGGTACAAGATGATAATGGTAATTGGCGCGTCGTGTTAGTATCAGAGGCAAAACACCAAGGAAAAGACATTGAAAACATTAGTGCCGGAAACCTTGTCGGAAAGAAGAACAATCAAGACCTTATGGCGGCAGGTAACGCAATCGAAAGGGCGTATAAAAACGTAAACGAAATTGCGAACTTTATGTTGTCCGAGAGATATTTCCCTTATATTTTATTTTTGGAAGGTTCCAATTTCTTAACACAAAATGTAACTGTTACAAGGCCTGACGGAAGAGCGGTGGTATTAGTTTACAACGACGGCACATTAAATAGGCTTGACAGATTGACCGCTGCAAATTATGGTATGCCTATCAATACCAATCTGTGTGAAAATAGGTTTGTAAAATGTAATGGCGCAACTATAATGTTGCAAGCTGCTTCAATTTATACAAAAGGCGAGGGTGGACATTGGAATGATAAAGATATGATTATGGTTATGCTTGAGGTTGCACGAACTTCTTTGAAAATGTTAGGAACGGATCTTTTCGGGCAGCTTAGCAAAAGATAAGGAATTACAAGCAGGCGCACAGACCATGATAAAAACAGCTTATCGCCTGTTGTCTTTTAGTATCGCAACGGGGTAGAGATTTGATTATCCCGCCGCTGTATCAGTTACCGTCCCTTGTCCTACGCCCTATTCGGCTCCTGTTCCCTCTGTTCCTGCCGCAAGGTACTGTAAACGCTCTTTCTAGCGTGTGTTGTCTTTAAGTTGGCGAAACGTTATGGAAAGTCTGCCGGCAACAAACTCACGTAATACTTTGCGTTCACTGTTTGTCATAGTTTTTCAATCCTTTCATGGTGTTTTTTCGCAACACTCTTGAAAGGTACGGTGCAGATATGATTGACCTGTACCACCTTCGGGTGTTGCGGTGGGAGTGGTGGTCTGTCTTGTTGGGTAGACACCACTCCCCATTTTTATGTACAAACAGGCGGTCTATGCCGCCTTAAATCCGATATATCACCCCTTCCCGCAAGCCTGCCTATCATCTGCAAATGAGCCGCCGCCCTGTTGTTTTAGTGTAGTATCATTACTACCCTTTACAGTATACATCCTACAAACAAAGTCTCTCTACAACTCTGAGATACGCCTAAGCGGATATACCTCTGCACAAGGAGGATTCCTTTTAAACACAGAAGCGGAGAGCGTGATAAATGAGTTTTGTGAAAGAAACCAAATCACAGAAGAACAGATACTTCAGCGGACAGATGACATTTTATTTGGAACGCTCGTCTCCTCTTGGGTTCGGGGGAACGAGGGGCAATCGAGATTTACAGCAGGTTATTTAGGTGCGTTTACCACTCACTCTTCGCCACAGGGCAAACCGGCTTAAAGCCCCAAAGCGCCGCGCAGGTTTTGGGCCAAAAGGGCAAAGTCCGCTTCCTCTAAGGTGCGCACATCCAAAATCAGCCTGTCGCGGGCAATGCGGGCCACCACGGGCACCTCGCAGCGGCGCAAAGCCTTCTCCAATACGGCCACGCTCCTGTCGGCCGGGTGAATCTCCACCGCGGCCGAGGGCAGTAGCTGGGTGGGTACGCTGCCGCCCCCCACCTGGCCCTCTTCGTCTACCACCTTGGCAAGGCCCTCGGGCAGGGCCAAAGCCTCAAGCAGGCGCTGGGCTTTGGGCCGCAGGCTTTCCCGCCCCTCGCGCAGCATCCGCTGGGTGGGCACGGTGGTTTTTGCGTCGGTGTCCCGGTACAGGCGTAGGGTGGCCTCCAGGGCCGCCAGGGTCAGTTTATCGATGCGCAAGGCGCGGGTTAGGGGGTGGCGGCGTATGGCGGCAATGGCCTCTTTTTTGCCCAGCAGTATGCCTGCCTGTGGCCCGCCAAACAGTTTATCGCCGCTGAATGCCACCACATCCACCCCGGTTTTCAAACAGTCGGTCACGCAGGGTTCGCCCAGTATGCCCGCGCCCTCCAGCGCAAGCAGCGAGCCGCTGCCCAGGTCATAATACACGGGCAGGTCGTGTTTTTTGCCCAGGGCCACCATCTCTTCCAAGGGGGTGTCCTCGGTAAAGCCCATAATTTTATAGTTGCTGGTGTGCACTTTTAACAGGGCGGCGGTGCGCCCTGGGTCTATGGCATTTTCATAGTCGGCCGCGCGGGTGCGGTTTGTGGTGCCCACCTCCCGCAGTATGGCCCCGCCCTGCGCCATGATGTCCGGCACGCGGAAGGCCCCGCCAATCTCCACCAGTTCCCCGCGGGAGACTATCACCTCCCGCCCCGCCGTTAAAGCCGAGAGCAAAAGCAGCACCGCCCCGGCGTTGTTGTTTACGGCCATGGCGTCCTCGGCCCCGGTCAGCTCTTTTAAAAGCCCAGCCACGTGGCTGTAACGGCTGCCGCGCTCGCCCGTCTCAACGTCATATTCCAAATTGGTATAGCCTTCGGCCGCCGCCATAACGGCCTCTACCGCGCTGGGCGCCAGGGGAGCGCGGCCCAGGTTTGTGTGCAGTATCACCCCGGTGGCGTTCAAAATTTTGCGCAGGTGGGGGCGCTGCTGCTCGTGCAGCCGCTCCAAGGTGTTTTCGGCCAATTGGCAAAGCCCCGGCACACCGGCAAGGCCCCGCTCCAAAATGCCCTCGCGCAATTCGTCCAGCACCCCGCGCGCGGCGCGCGTCACGGCCATTTGCCCCGCTTCTCCCACGGCCTTTTGTAAAAGGGGGTGCATCAGCAGTTCATCCATTTTGGGTATTGCCCGCAGTAATTCTCTATTCACAGCCATGTTTCCTCGCCCTTCACTTTTCCTGTACTTTGCGGTAAAACTTTTTATAATAGCAGGCCTCCGGCATGGGGCCCCAAAGTCTATCTGTGTTTTCTATTGTAACGGATGCGGGCAAATAATCAAGTGGAAGCGTCCTTCTATCGATTTCATAAATATTGTACAATAATTTTATTGTTTTTTTGTATGGGAATTGCCACAAAAAGGTTTACATTCCGAAACGCTTGTGATAGAATTAACATATCGAAAACGAGAATGCGGGAACAGCGCGTTTTCACAATAGAATATAGCGGGAATGACTGTTGTGGGAGAGTCTTTATGACGCCGAAGGGGCAAGCTTAGCGGTTCGCCAAACCGCCCAGCGAAACTCTCAGGCCAAAATACCACAATGCGACCCAACCTGGAATATTTGACAGGGACATGGCAAGTTTTAGTTGCCGTGTCTTTTTTTGCGCACTTTCCGGTTACAAAAAAATGAAAGCGGGCGAACTTAGGCGGATGGCAAACTTTTACATTTTAAGCAACAACCCCTTGGCCCTGGCAAAATACCCCGCACTTAGCCGGGGGGTAGACGCGGGCGTAGAGGGGGTTTACCTGGCGGGGCGGGACGCCGTGCACCTGGGGGCCGTGCTGATAAACCACCCCTTGGCGGGCAGCGTAAAACCCAACGAGAGCCCCTACCGCAGTTTGGTACTCTCGGCCCGTAAGGGCCCGGTGGAAGAAAGAAGTTTGGAACTGATTGAAGGGGCCCTGGCCGTGCTGAAAAAACTGGGCAAAAAAGAGCGCAGCTACCCCGAAAAGGTGCTGGAGGATTTCAGGGTGATTGACCTCGACCTTCTCGATTCCGCCGTGCAGGCCCTTCCGGCCGAGTATCACACCTAAAGTTTCTGCTTTATAGAAGAAGAAAATGGCATAGTAAGCGCAGGTTAAACCAGGGTGTGTTCGATAATTGTTCCAATACGTGCTTTTGCCTAAAATTTTAGTGTATTTTGGGCGCGGAGGACGTAGGCGGGCTTTCGCCCGGCAAGGACAACAAGCACAAAAGACGCAAAATTTGGCAAAATGACGAGTTGGGTTAATTATCGAACACACCCTAAGCTTAATCAAAGGGGAGCCCCCCTTATTGATAGAGGAAAATCCACGCAAAGAAAGGGAGATCCAGTTATGTCAGAAGTGTATGATATCCTGGTGGTTGGCGGAGGCCCCGGCGGTTTGGCCGCGGGTATTTACGGCAGCCGTGCGCGGTTAAAAACCGCCGTTATTGAAAAAGGCCGCCCCGGTGGCCAGGCCGCCAGTACCATGGAGATGGAGAACTACCCCGGCACCTTCCGTGAGGCCACCGGCCCCGGTATTATGAAAAACTTTACCGAGCACGCCGAGCATTTTGGCACCGCCATCTTAAAGGGCACCGTTTCCGACGTGGACTTCACCGGCCCCATCAAGAAGGTGATGACCAAAGACGGCGAGACCTATGAGGCAAAATCGGTCATCCTCAGCCCCGGCGCCGAGCCCCGCTCCCTCAACATCAAGGGCGAGGGCAAACTGCGCGGCAAGGGCGTTTCGTACTGCGCCACCTGCGACGCCGACTTTTTTGAGGATTTGGATGTTATGGTGGTGGGCAACGGCGACGCCGCCATTGAGGAGGCCATGTACCTCACCCGCT
>CAZKBM010000100.1:0-9084 GCA_964550985.1 uncultured Oscillospiraceae bacterium | reverse complement strand
CGCGGAGGAATACCCGGAGCCTGGCCGCCACACAGAGAGCCACCGTCTTGGGGCTAAATTCAGAGCGGGCCGCTGTGCGGAGGAACGCGCGGACGCTGGCCGCCACACAGAGAGCCGCCGTCTTGGGGCTAAATTCAGAGCGGGCCGCTGTGCGGAGGAATGCCCGGAGCCTGGCCGCCGCACGGAGAGCCGCCGTCTTGGGGCTGGATTCAGAGCGGGCCGCACATAAAAAGCAAAGGAGGATGCAAAATGTATACGGAAAATGGAGTGAGAACCGAGGCCGAGCAGTACCCCAGTTTTACGGCCCTGCTGCGGGAATTGGAGGAGAGGGGCCCCAGCGCCGAGTGGGCGGGGAGGGTGCTGCAAAAGCACGCCCCCAACGCCGCTGCCAGCCGCAGGCTGTACAGCCGCTACAAAACGGCGCAGGTGCCCATATTTGGCCGCCGCCCGCGTTTTGAGGGCGAGGAGGCGGGCATTAACCACAAGATTAACAACGACTTTTTTGGCGAGATTGTGGATTTTAAAACCGGCTATTTTGCGGGCAAACCCATCGGCTACAGTTACAGCCCAACGGGCGAGAGCAAAACCGCCAGCGGCCCCACCAATACGCTTGACGAGGCCGCCGTGCAGGCCGCGGCCAAAGCGCTTACCGATTTCACCCTGCGCAATAACCTTTACGATATAGACATGGAGACGGCAAAATTTGCCAGTTGCTGCGGCTACGCGGCCCGCCTGTTCTACCACGACGACGAGGGGCTGGAGCGGGTGACGGTGCTGCCCCCCTACGAGGCCGTGATTCTGGCCAAAACCGACATCACCGAGCCGGTGGCCGCCCTGCGTTACTACCGGGTGGCCGAGGGCGGCCCCTTGGAGGCAGAGGGCCGCAGTGCAGGGCTATGGCGGGCTGAACTGTACGATTCTTCGCCCTATGTGCGGGTGTACGAGGGGGAGAGTTTTGCACACTTGCGGGAGATGCCCCAAAAGCGCTTTGCCAACTTCTACGGGCGCTGCCCTTTGCAGGGGATTCCCAACAACCGCGAGATGCTGGGCGACGCCGAAAAGGTGCTGGCCCTGATTGACGCCTATGACCGCGCCCTCTCGGACGCCAGCAACGAAAACGAGAGTTTTGCCAACGCCTATATGGTGTACGAAAATGTGAATATCAGCGATGAAGAGATGCAAAAAGGGCAGAAGAGCGGGGCCATCCGCTTTTACAACGGCGGTGGGGCCAAGGGGTCTATCTACTTTGTGACCAAAAATGTGAACGACGCCTTTGTGGAGCATCACCTCAGCCGCCTGGCCGAGAATATCTACCGATTTTCCAAAACGCCCAACCTGGCCGACGAGCGCTTTGCGGGCAATGCCAGCGGTGTGGCGCTGAAATTCAAGCTGACGGGCCTGGAGGGCAAGTGCGGGATGTTCCAGGCCAAGATGCTGAGCGCGGGCAACTACATGTTTGGCCTGCTTGCGGCAGCCTGGGCGAAAAAGGGGCTTTACATCGACCCTTTACAGTGTGTGATGGACTTCCACCGCAACTTCCCGCTGGATTTGGCGGGCGAGGCCCAGGCCCTGCAGGCCATGTGCGCGGCGGGGCTGCCGAGGCGTTTGGCCTACGCGCAGCTTAGCTTTGTGGACGATGTGGAGTATGTGATGGGGCTGTTGGAGGAGGAGGGAGGGGAGGGGGAGGCAGAAGGGTAAGGGGGGGTAAGGCAGGGTAAGGCAGTTAAGGGCAAGGGTGTTTTTTATGGGGGAATAACTGGGGAACACAAGGGCGGTTTTGTGTGGTATACTAAGAACAGTAAAAGTGTGACGCGGGGGCTGGAGAAGGAAAGCCAGAGCCGTGCGGGAACAGGTTTTACGGGAAACAGCCCTTTTTGGGGCTGTTTTTTTGTTGGGGGCTTGCCGTGTGGGCGGCCAGTGTCCGGGCATTCCTCCGCGTGGATGCGCTGCATACCTGCGAAGGCAGCCACGCTGCGGAACCCCCGGCCCCTGGCCGCTGGGGGGCTGGTTGCTAAATTTGGCTATAAAACCTTGGCTTGCCGTATGGCGGCCAGCGTCCGGGTAAAACCCAGCCAGGCAAACCCTGCCAAACAAGCCCCTTGCGTTTGAGGGTTGGGTTTGGGCCGGCTACAGCGGTTGAGACAAGGGGCAAAGTTGTGGCAGCGCCTGGTTTTTCCCATAGTTAGAACCTGTATTCACAACGGCGCTGGTCCATGCTCCGTTGTGAATACAGGTTCTAATGCGCTACGGTTTGTTCATTTGCTGTAAAACCATGATAAAAGGAGTTTTTGCCATGAAAAATTTAGCTGTACAGCGCTTTTTGCGTCATCCCTTGGCCGGGGCGGCGGCTACCGGGCAGGGGCCGGGCGAAAGCGAGGAGCGGGCCCCCGGCGGGGCGGGGGGCGGAGCGCCCCGGCGGCCAGAGGCCGCCTTGGACGCCCGAAGGGCGGACCCCGGCGGGGTGGGCGAAGCGGGCGGGCTTACGCCTGGCGCCGCCCCTGCGGCCAAAGGGAAAGGGCGGGGCGCTGCCACCGGCGCCGCCGCCGAAAACCAAAACACACCCGCCGATGCCCAAAGCCAAAAACTGCAAAGCCGTATACAGGAGCTTGAGGCCCAACTGGCCGACCGGCAAACCAAGCTGGCCGCAAGGATGAGCGCCGACGAGCTGCGACTTTTGGAACTGGACGAAAAAGAGGCAAAACTGGCACAGCGGGAGGCGGAACTTGCCCTGGAACGCCGTCAACGCTATGCCACCGAGGCCATTTTGGCCGCGGGCCTTGGGCAGGACAGCGAAAAGGCCCTGCGCCTGCGGGAGTTTGTTATGGCCGAGGACGAGGCGGACATCAAAGGCCGGGTGCAGAGTTTTAAGGCTTTGCTGCAAAGCTATGTGGCCGAGGATGTGCAGCGCGTTTTTAAGGCCGGGGGCCGCAGCCCCGAGGCGGGCGAGGGCGCCGCAGGGCAGGACGTTTACGAGCAAAGGATTGGCAGGGCGCTGGCCGGGGGCAACCTGGGCGAGGCCGCTTACTGGACGCGCAAAAAAGCTGAGGAAGGCCGGGGCGGATGAGGCCTGGCCCGAACAGACCAATAAGCCCACCAAAAAAAGGAGGAAAAATCATGGTCGAAAATTACGCAACCAGTTTTAACACCGTGAACTACGCGGGGATGCTTTTCAACAAGGGGTGCACCGAGACGCCCCTCTCCGCCATCATTGGCACACGCCAAAAACAGACGAACCACGTGGAGTTTGCCACCGGGCAGGAATTTCAAACCGGGGGCGGCAGCCAGCCCGAAATTAGCGAGGAGGCCAGCCTTGCGGCCCCCAATTTCACACCTGTGAAGCGCAGCCAAAAAACAAACGTCACACAAATTTTCCACGAGAGCGTGGGGCTAAGCTACGGCAAGCAGAGCAACCTGGGCACCTTGCAGGGCCTGAACGCCGCGGGCCAAACCGCCGCCCCCGTTAGCGAGCTGGATTTTCAGGTGGCGGCCCAGATGGCAAAAATTGCACGCGATATCGAATATACCTTTATCAACGGCGTGTACCAAAAGGCCGAAAATGACGCCGGGGCCAACCGTACGCGGGGGCTGATTAGCGCCATTGGCACAAGCCATTTGGATATGGGGGACAAGCCGCTTGGCTACTGGAGCGTGGTGGAGCTTTTGCGGGAGATGAAGGCCCAAAACGCGCCCATGCACAATTTGGTGCTGTGGGCGGGGGCCACCGCCCTTTTGCAACTGAACGCCGACGCCGCCCAAAACAACCTCAGCGACATGCCGGACAGCCGCACCGTGAACGGTATTCAATTACGGCAGCTGGTTACCCCCCTTGGCAACATTGGGGTGTGCGCGGGCGAGTTTTTGCCCGAGGACACCGCCCTGATTTTGAACATTGGGGCCATTGCGCCGGTGCACCAGCCTGTGCCTGGCAAGGGCAACTTCTTTTTGGAGCCGCTGGCCAAAACCGGCGCGGGCGAGCGCTACCAGATTTTTGGCCAGGTTGGCCTGGACCATGGCCCCGAGTGGTTCCACGGCAAAATTACCGGCATCAGCGAGGAATTTACCCCACCCAAAGGCGGCTAGAGGCGGCCCTGCCGTGCAGGCGAAAAAGAGGCTGTGAACAGCCTTGTTTTGTAACTATAGCCAAGAAAAAGGAGGTGCCGCCCATGCTGCCCCTAGAGGCCCTGGGCCTGCCCGCCCCGCTGGATAAACCGGGGGAGGAGGACGCTTTGTATCTGCGCGCGGGCATGGCCTGGGTGGAGGAGAACACCCGCTACCGTTTTGGCGAGGAAGAGACGCCGCCCGGTGTGCGCCTGTTTTTGGTGAAGTACCTGGAGGTGATGCAAAGCGGCCTTGCCAGCGGCGTACACAGCGAGAGCTTGGGCGGGATGAGCCAGCGGTTTTCCAGCGCGGCGGGGGCCAACAGTACCGCCAGCGCCGAGGATGTTTTGCGGATGCTGGCAGGCCAGCTTTTAGGCCCCTGGTACAGCGCCATACAGGTTTGCCCCGCCCAGCCCCGCTGGCGCTGACCCCCTCAACATTTTCACAAATAACTTACACACCGCACCGGCAAAAACAGTTTTATGCTTCGCCTACAAATTTTGCGCTGTAGTGAGAGGAGCCCCGCCATGGCTGTAAAGTGGAAGGTGAAAAAAGACCTGACCCCAAAGATGGAAAAAGCCGCGCGCGCCCTGCATGGCCGGTGGGTACATGCCGGGGTAACGGGGCCGCACGCGCAGCTTGCGCGGATACACGAGTACGGCTGCCAGATACCCGTTAGCGAGAGGATGCGCGGCTTTTTTGCCGCGCGTTTTGGCATACGGCTGGCCAAAACCACCCGCGTTATTGTAATACCTCCCCGCCCCTTTTTGCGCACCGGGCACGACGCCTGCATAGGCGAGGTGCTGGCCCTGGCCGCAAAGGGCCTGCCGCAGGTGTTGGTGGGCCAAAGGCCGCCCACGGCCCTGATGGCGGCGGTGGGCGGGGCATTGTGCCGGGGGATAAAAGCCCAGGCCCAAAGCGGAGGTTTTGCCAAAAATGCACCCCTTACGGTGCAAAACAAGGGGCACGACCGCCCGCTTATAGAAAGCGGCGCCATGCTGGAGGGCCTGCGCTACGAACTGGGCGGCGGGGGCTAAGGCTTTGCCGTATTTATGCGCTACAGTTTGTTCATTTGCTGTAGGGGCGGGGCGAAAAAAGCCCAGGGCTACCAGTTTTACGCCGGTGTTGTATGGCCAACTGGATTTCTGCTATCCGTAACCCAAAAAACCATAGGAAAGGGGCGAAGGGGGATGCGTCCATTTGGAAGGCACTTTGACCGCTTGTTGCGCCGCTACGGCCTGCCCTTTGTGCTGTTGCGGCCCACCCCTGGCCGGTATGACGCTGGTGTGTACCTAGAGGGGGAACCCGAGGAGTGGGAGGGCTATGGGGCGGCCCTGCCGCAGTTTGAAAAAACCAGCGCCCAGCCGGGGGGCAGCCGCGCGTTGCAGCAGTACACCCTGCTGGTGCAAAGCCCCCTGCCCGGCCCCTTACCCGGCATCAAGCTGCGGCTTTTGGGCCAAACCTACCGCGTGGAGGAGGGGCAAAATCTGGCCGCCTACGGGGATGTGGCCGTTTACCATTTAACGCGTTTGATTGAGTGAAAGGCGGGGCCCCGCCGTGTGGGTGAAAAGCCGGGTGAGGGCCCAGGCAGCGTTTGCCCGAACAGGCCGGATGCGTTTGAGCGTATGCATAAGAAAGGCGGGTGCAAAACCCTTGGACGAACTACGAAATTTGGAACGCCACCTGGTGGCGGGCCTTGCCGCCTGGTTAGAGGCGCAGTGTAAAAAGCCCGTGCCGCTTTTGCGGCAAAACCAAACAGCGCCGCTGCCCGCCTACCCCTATGCGGTGTTTCATCTAACGGGGGCGCTGGTGTTGGCCAAGGGCAGTTTTTGCGAAGGGGAGGACGGCCCCTACAAAACCGCGCGGCAAACTTACAGCTTTACCGCCGTTAGCGCCAACCACGATGAGGCGCTGGGGTTGGCCGCCGCCATGCACGCTTTTTTTGCCGCCGGGGGCGATGTATACCTTGCCGAGGGTGGGCTGTGTGTTACCAGCCTTGGCGGGCTTACCAGCCGGGATAACTTTATGAGCGCCGAGTACGAAAAACGCCAGGGGTTTGACTGCACCCTGAGTTTTGTAAGCCGCCCCTGCCAAAGCCGCGCGGCCCTGAACGGCCCAATTGAAACGGTGGCCTGGCGGGGGGGTAGCTGATGGCTACATTTAGCTTCAAAACCTTGGCGAAGTTTTTTATGGGGCTTGCCGTTTAGGCGGCCAGTGTCCGGGCATTCCTCCGCGTGGATGCGCTGCATACCTGCGAAGGCAGCCACGCTGCGGAACACCCGGCCCCCGGCCGCTGGGCGGATGATTGCTATATTTGGCCCAGGGGCAAAACCCTACCCCTAATTTAACCCTAAACCAAAATCCAAAAATCCAAAAACCCCAAAACCCTTAAATTCAAAAGGCCAAAACCTTGGCGAAGTTGTATCTGCATCCCCAAACTGTAAAGGAGGAAAACCATGGCACTGGATATTAAAGTGACAATTGACCAGAAAAAAGTATTGAATGGGGCGGGCTTTGGCCTGCCGCTTATTTTTGTGGGCCTGCTGGAGGAGGAGGTGCCCTACACCGAGTGCGGCAACCTGGAGGAGGTGGCCCTGCTGTTCGGCGCGGAATCCAAGGCCTATGGCGCGGCCAGGCGGATGTTTGCACAAAACCTGCCTCCGGCCAAAATTGCCCTGTATGGCGGCACCGATAACGCCCTGACAGCCCTTGCCAAAATTTGGGAGAACCCCTGGCGGCAACTGGTGGTGGCAAGCGAGGCGAGCGAGGAAAACACCCTGCAGGAGATTGCCGCCCTTGTAGAAGAAAAAGGCGGCAAAGTGTATTTTACCAGCGTGGATGACCTGGCCCTTATCACGGGCGGGGAGAAGGCAATAACGGGCTTTACCCGCACAAGCTGCCTGTTTTACCCCCCCTTGGCCGATTGCCCCGAAGCCGCCTTGGTAGGTGCAACGGCGGCGCTTGGCGCGGGCAGCTTCAGCTACAAAAACCAGGTGTTGCAAACCCTTAGCCCCCAGCCCGCCCAGCCCGCCCAAGAGGCCGAGGCCGAGCGCCTGGGCTGCTGGTGTGTGCTGCAAAAGGCGGGCCAGGTGGTAAGCGGCGAGGGCAAGGCCGCAAACGGCGAGTATCTGGACATTTTAGACAGCCGCGACTATTTGATAGCCGAGATTGAAACCCGTACCCAGCGCCTTTTAAACAGCTTGCCCAAGGTGAGCTACGACAACAACGGCATTGCCCTTTTAGAGAGCGTTTGCGTAAACGTGCTGGCCGAGGCTTTTGCCAAGGGGATGATTGCCCAAAATACAGAGGGCCTGCCCGATTACACCGTTGACTACGCCCCGCGCAGCCAAACAAACCCCGCCGACCGCGCCGCCCGCCGCTATGTGGAGGGGCGCTTTGGCTTTGCCCTGGCGGGCGCGGTACACGAGGCCGTTGTGCGGGGCACCATCGAAATTTGAGGTTTGCTTTGTGGGGGGCCGTTTAATTTTGAAACAATTACACAGGGGGACCCCCCCTGGAAGGGAGAATGACAATGGCAATGACCCAGTACAACGCAAAGGACTGCACCGTTATGGTGGGGGGCACCTACATCACCGGCCTGGGTGAGGATATGGTGAGCTTTGAAAAGGATGAGGACTTGTTCGAGCCCGCAGTGGGCGCCCAGGGCGACGTTGTGGTGAATGTGACGAACAACGACCTATACACCCTGACGCTGGCCGTACAGGCCACCTGCCCCCAAAAGGGCTATTTGATTAACCTGGCCCGCAGCCGGCAGGCCTTCCCCATTTGGGTGACGAACAAAAGCATTGGCGAGCGCTTTGGCGGCACCCAGGCCATGGTGAAAACCCTGCCCGAGCTCACCCATGGGGCCGAGGCCGAGGACAGGGAGTTTGAAATTCAGGTGTTTGATGGCGTGGTGGAGAGCGTATAGCAAGGGGCAAAGGCAAACTTCAAAATTTGCAACCGCAAGCCCCAAAACCCAAAGGGCCAAAAGCCAAAGGGCCAAAACCCAAAGGGCCAAAAGCCCCAAAGGGCCAAAACCCCCAAAGCCCCAGAAGCCCCAAAAGCCCCAAAAGCCCCAATTCCTTAAACACAAATTCCACCTCCCTAAAATTCCAAAAACTTGAAAATTTACTCTTAACATCAGCAAAACAGGAGGCCCGATATGCCCGAAGGTAAAAACGAATGTTATACCCGCCAAAAAACCATAGGCGAGGTACAGTACACCGCGCAATACAGTGGCCTTAGCCTTGCCGCGCGGTTGATGGACGAGTGCTACCTGCCAAATGGCACACAGTACAGCTTTGAAAAGGCGGCAAACTTTATTTTGAAAAACGCCATTGTAGACCCCCCCGGCCTCTCCCTGGCCGATTTTGACGACATGGACACCCTGTGCGCGGTGATGGAATTTGGGGGTGACGTGTTGCGGGGGAAGTTTCTGCACGCCAAAAACGAAGGCCGCGCTTAAAAAACAGGTGGAGGAGGAATGGCCCGCCTGGCGGCTGGTGCTTAGCGGCTGTGGCTTTAGCTTTGGCACGGTGTTTCATCAGATGAGCCCCGAGGAGATTGAAAGGGCCAATTTGGCGCTGGACAGGCTATGCAAAAAAAACGGGCCCTAGGGGGGCTGATGGCTACATTTGGCTTTAAAACCTTGGCGAACTTTTTGGGGGGCTTGCCTTGTAGCGGCCAGTGTCCGGGTATTCCTCCGCGTGGATGACCCTGCATACCTGCTAAACGCAGCCACGCTGCGGAACACCCGGCCCCTGGCCGCTGGGTGGCTGGTATTACATTTGGCCTCAAAACTTTGGCTTGCCGTATGGCGGCCAGTGTCCGCGCATTCCTCCGCGTGTCCTAAAATTCGTCGAAAATATGTTTTCATTTTCGACAGAATTTTTGCATGGCTTGCCTGATGCGCTGCATACCTGCTAAACGCAGCCACGCTGCGGAACACCCGGCCCCTGGCCGCTGGGTGGCTGGTATTACATT
>CAZKBM010000099.1:0-9132 GCA_964550985.1 uncultured Oscillospiraceae bacterium | reverse complement strand
TCATCATGGTGTTTGTGCCCAGCGTGTCCACCTTCATCATCAGCAAAATGCTGGGTGGGGGCGATACCTGGCTGATTGGCGATTTGATTGAAGCCCAGTTTTTGGGCAACACCTACAATTACAACCTGGGCAGTGCCATGAGCCTTGTGCTGATGGTGGTGGTGCTGCTGATTATGAGTGTGACGGGCGGCTTTAACGACGAGGATATGGAAGGGGTGATTTAGTGGGCGGCAGGGTTTTAAAACGGGTGTACCTGGTGCTTTTGTTTTCCTTTTTGTATGTGCCCATTGCGGTGATGATCGCCTTTAGCTTTAACAGCGATAAAAGCCGCACGGTTTTCAGCAGCTTCTCCCTGCGCTGGTATCAGCAACTCTTCCGTAACGAGATGATTCTCTCGGCTCTGGCGCTCTCGGTGGTAATCGCCCTGGTAAGCGCCGTTTTGGCCACGGTGATTGGCACCCTGGCCTCGGTGGGCATCAACCGCTTTGGCCGTGCGGCCAGGGGGCTGGCCCTCAACATCAGCTATATCCCCATTATCAACCCCGAAATCATCACAGGCGTATCTATGATGCTGCTGTTCGTGGTGTGTAAAAACGGCCTGGCCGCCATGGCGGCCTCCAACAGCGGGGCGCTGGCCTGGCTTGCCAAAAACCTCATTGGGGTGCCCAGCCTCCTCATCACCCACATTACGTTTAACCTGCCCTATGTGCTATTTATGGTAAGCCCCAAGCTGCGGCAGATGGATATCCGCCTGTATGAGGCCGCTTTGGACCTTGGCTGTAATGAGCGTCAGGCCTTTTTTAAGGTGGTACTGCCCGAAATTATGCCCGCCGTCTTTTCGGCTTTCCTCATCTGCCTCACCTATTCCATCGATGATTTCACCATCAGTTACTTTACGGCGGGCAACCGGCAAACCCTGCCTATTGCCATCTACGCCATGACCCGCCGCAGGGTCAGCCCCGAGATAAACGCCCTTTCGGCCATCATCTTTTTTGTGATATTGACCATTATTTTGGTGGCGAATTTCCGCGAGCGGCGGCGTACAAAACACGGCAGCCGCCTGTTGCCGGCCGAGGGCTAAACGGGAATAGTTCCCCTTAAAAAGGAGCGAAGTATGGAGATAAAACCCTTTATACGAAAAGCCAATTACTATGAGACCGACCGCATGGCCATCATCCACCACTCAAACTACATCCGCTGGTTTGAAGAAGCGCGGGTGGACTTTATGGAGCAGATGGGCTATGGTTATGAAAAGGCCAACGCCGCCGGGATTGACTTTGCGGTGCTGGGGGTGGAGTGCGAGTACCTTTCGATGGTGCGTTTTGGGGAAAAGGTGCTCATTACCGCCGCCGTTACCCGGCTAAGCCCCTCGCGCATGAGCATAGCCTACCGCGTGGAGGATGCTGAAACCGGCCAGCTGCGCTGTGTGGGGGAAACTAGACATTGCTATTTTGACAATGCCGCCCAGCGCCCGGTTTCGTTAAAAAAGGTTTTGCCAGACTTATACGCAAAATTCGAGGCCTTAAAAAAGCGGCCCGAAGAATTTGATTACGGAGGAAAAAGATGAAAAAAACCGCCAAGATGTTCTCTCTTTTACTAAGCCTGTTGTTTGTTTTTACGCTGGCCGCCCTGCCGGTGTTTGCCGCAGGCGAGGCCGATGCCGATGAAGGCGCCGCAGGGCCGGTGACGGTGGCTGTGGAACCGGGCTATGATTACGGGCGTTTTAAAGACGCGGGGCTAAGCCTGAACGTCTATAACTGGGGAGAGTATATCTCAGACGGTACAGACGGCGAACATATAGATGTGAACACCGCCTTTGAGGAACTGACGGGGATTAAGGTGAACTACGCCACCTTTGACAACAACGAGAGCCTGTACGCCAAGCTGAAAAGCGGCGGGGCCGAATACGATGTGGTGATTCCTTCGGATTATATGATTGGCAAAATGATTGAAGAGGGTATGCTGGCAAAGTTAGACCTTGCGAACATCCCCAATTTTTCGATGATAGGCGAGCAGTACAAGGGCCGCGACTACGACCCCGGCAACGAGTACAGCGTGGCCTATACCTGGGGTGTGGTAGGCCTTATCTACAACACCACCATGGTTACAGAGCCGGTGGACAGCTGGAGTATTATGTGGGATGAAAAATATAAAGGCGATATTTTGATGTTTGATAACCCCCGCGATGCCTTTGCCATTGCCTCCCGTATGCTGGGCTTGCCCTTAAACCCCGAGGACAACCAGCAGATAGACCAGGCCGCAAAGGCGCTGAGCGAGCAGCGCCCCCTGGTGCAGGCCTATGTGATGGACCAGATTTTTGACAAGATGCAGGGCGGCGAGGCGGCCATTGCGCCCTATTATGCGGGCGACGCCGTAACCATGAACGAAGTAAACCCCGACCTTGATTTTGTAATACCCAAAGAGGGGACAAACTATTTTGTAGATGCCATGTGTATACCGGCCAGCAGCCAAAACCAAGAGGCGGCCGAGATGTACATAAACTTTCTGTGTGAAACCCAGGTGGCCCTTGCCAACACCGAGGTGATAGGCTATTCCACCCCCCAGGTGGAGGCCGAGGCCGCCCTGCCTGCGGATATACGGGACAATACCTGGATGTACCCCTCGGAGGAGGTGCTTGGCAACACCTGGACGTTTAATGTGTTGCCCAAAGAACTGAACCAGCACATGGACACAGCCTGGCACGAAATGCGCACCGAAGGGGGCGACAACGGCTGGATTATTGTTCTGGCCCTGGTGCTGGCCGTGGCGGTTATTGTAGCGGGTTTTGTGCTGCGCGCGCGGAAGAAAAAACGGGATGAATACTAAAGGGTGCTGGCACCCAAAAAGAGGCAGAGCAAAATGGGCGTGAAAACCTTGAGAAAATTGTGTATACTGGGTACAGCGGCGCTGATGCCGGTGATGCTACTTGGAGCATGTACAGCCCCGGCCGCCGGTGGCGGCAGCAGTTCGGTGGTGCAAAGCGCGGTAACATCTGCGCAAAATGCCACAGAAAAACCTGAAAATACCGCCGCTATGGCGGAAAAGGAGAGCCTATCATGGTAGAGATTACAATGCAAGACGGCGGGAAAATTCTTTTGGAGCTGGATGCCGAGGCGGCCCCCCAAACCGTTGAGAATTTTACCCAGCTTGTGGAGGAGGAATTCTACGACGGCCTCATCTTCCACCGGGTTATTAAAGATTTTATGATTCAAGGGGGAGACCCCACCGGCACGGGCATGGGCGGGCCGGGGCACAACATCAAAGGCGAGTTTTCCTCCAACGGCTGGAATAATCCCATTTCCCACGTGAAGGGGGTTATCAGCATGGCCCGCAGCAAGCAGCCAGATTCCGCCGGAAGCCAGTTTTTCATCACCCACGGCGACGCCACCTTCCTGGACGGCGACTATGCCGCTTTTGGCCGTGTGGTGGAGGGCATGGACGTTGTGGACCGCATTGCCGAGACAGCAACCGACAGCGGCGACAGGCCGAAGGAAGATATGGTGATGGAGACGGTGCGCATTGTGGAGCCAGCCGCCGCTGCAGGCGAGGGCTAGGCGGCGCCATGCTGGAAAAACTAAAAAAAATAAAACTGTTTGCCTTTTTTTGGGATAAGAGCCTGCTCGTTTTTCTCATCATTGGAGGGGCGAACACCATTGTTTCGTATGCGGGCAGCTTTTTGCTAAACTACTACGCGGGCTGGGGGCTTTTTGCTTCTACAGCCGTGATGTATGCAGTGTGCTCGGTGCCCAGCTTTTACTTTAACCGTAAATACAGTTTTAAAAGCAATGCGCCATTGGGGCGCAGCGTGCTGCGGTTTAGCATCATCATTACGGTTTGCTTCTTGCTCTCGTACAGCCTCAATAACCTGGTGGTGCCCTGGATGTACCAAAACTGGTTCCCCGGCCTGCCAGGTATTTGGTACACCCTTTTGCGCCTTTTGGGTATTCAGGTGGTGTTTACAGCGCTGAATTATGTGTTTCAGCGGTTGTGGGCCTTTAAAGATTAGGCAAAAACAGGCAAAAAACAAACCTCGATGGGAAATTGGTACTTGCAATATGGGGGCGAATTTGGTAAACTGTTATGGCGAGCTGATTTCGCCGCAACCTTGCGGCGTGTACCGATACAGCGCCCGGCCCAAAAGCCGGGGCCTGCAAACACGGTAAGGAGGAGGTGCAGAAATGGCAAAGTGTAGTGTCTGCGGTAAGGGTGTTACCTTCGGCATCAAGGTGTCGCATTCCCACCGCCGAAGCAACCGCGCGTGGAAACCAAATGTTAAGCGTGTAAAGGCAGTGGTAAATGGTACGCCTCAAATGGTTTACGCCTGCACCCGTTGCCTGCGTTCGGGTAAGGTGACCCGCGCAGTATAAAACAGGTATTTTAGTAAAAACCCACCGCGGCCCCCAAAGGTTGTGGTGGGCTTTTTTTATCAAAATTTTATCCCCTGCCGGGTAGCTGTGGCAGCGAAGGGAGCTAAGCTGTGTTTAACTTTTTCCAGGGCGGTATGTTGATGGTGATAGCCCGGATACTGGCTTTTGCAACGGCCATTCCTTTTCATGAGGCGGCCCACGCTTTTGTTTCAGATAAGCTGGGCGACCACACGGCCCGTGAGCTTGGGCGGCTGAGCCTGAACCCCCTGCGCCATTTGGACCCCTTTGGCCTTTTGGCCATGCTGATTATAGGTATTGGCTGGGCAAAGCCCGTGCCGGTAAATACGGCGGGCTATAAAAACCCCCGCGTGGGCATGGCCATAACGGCTCTGGCGGGGCCGGTTTCCAACCTGGTGCTGGGGTATATCTGCATGGTGCTGTACAAGCTGGCGGCCTACACCGGGCAGTTACAGGCCGCCTCGGCGGCCGATGTCTTTGGCACAATCTCCACAGTGCTTTTGTACCTCGTCATCATCAACTTAAACCTTGCGGTGTTTAACATGCTGCCCATCCCCCCATTTGATGGCAGCCGGGTGTTTGGCCTGATACTACCTGAAAAGTGGTATTTTAAGGTGATGAAGTACGAGCGCTTTATTATGTTTGGCGTGCTGCTACTGGTGTGGGGCGGGCTGTTAAGTAAACCCCTTTCGATGCTAAACCAGTGGGTGATAAACGGCATGGCCTGGGCCACCGGCTATGTGGATTTACTCTTTATTAGTTTATTTGCCTAAAGAAGGGGCGGCACCCAAAAGTAAGCTTAGGCCCAAAGAGGCCCCCCTCTCGGATTTTAGGCAGAAAGTATTGCTTTTTCCGGGTTTTTCCATTATTATATGTAAGCGGGCTGTATTGGCCCGCCATAGGGAAGCTTAGCTCAGCTGGTAGAGCACCTGCTTGACGTGCAGGGGGTCAGGGATTCGAGTTCCTTAGCTTCCACCAAAAAAAACCTACATGAACACGCTTTAAAAAAGCTGTTTTTGTGGGTTTTTTCTTTGTCTTTTGGGTCAATTAATGGGAAATATTGGTCTGTTTTGGGAATATAAGTGTGGCTCATGGTGTGGCTCAAATTGCTACAGGTTGCTATCACGAAAAGAACCCCAAGGCTATTGCCCTGGGGTCTCGTCATCTTCGCTCTTATCTCCCGCCGCTTTGTTGCCCAGTTTCAGCACGTGGGCTTTCAGCGCGTCAATCAGTTTTTTCATAAAAGGGGGCCACTCGGCCCCCAACTTCTCGGCATTTTCAAATAAACTCCCCACCTCGGTTAAAATATACCAGCACAGCACCAGCCCCGCTATAGGCATGTTGTAGGCAAAGGGCAGGGTAACGCCGGGGATATTGGCCAGCGCCAAGCTAATAAGCAAATCCAGCGCCACAGCCCCCAGCACAAAGAGTATCATACCGCCTTTACCAGCTAGACCACTGCGGGCGGCGCTGCTGTTCCACTGGCCGTTTTTCTTTGCCGCCACACTGCCAGAGATATAGTCCAGCGCCATGCAGCCTATCCATATGCACACAAGCCAGCCCAGCCAGCCCCACAGGGCGGTCAGCAGGGCGAAAAAGCCCGCTGCCGCGGCTTTAATCCCGGTTACGTGTTCCATTTTAGGCCACCCCCACAGGCAGGCAAAGGCTGGCAGCCAGCGCCTCTATCACCTGTTTTTCGGCGGGGCCCATGGGGCCTATTGTCTGGGTAAACAACCCCCTGCCAACGTCCTGGGTTTTTACGGTAAGTCCCAACTCCTGTGCGCGCTTCTCCATCGTGCGGCGGTCGCCCTCGCTCTGTGGGCCCACAATCAAGGTCACATCGCCCGCCCAAACCTTGCAGCTTAGGCGCAGCTTGGCCGCAACATCTTGCGCGGCGCGCACATCCCCGCTACTCATGGGGCCTACCAGCAGGGTAGTTTTGTTACCACTAACCGCTTTGGCAATGCAGCCCAAAGCTAAACTGATAGCTAAGTTTTCAATGCACCCCTTATCGCCTGCCGTCATAGGCCCAACTTCCAGCACCACCAGGCCCGCAGGCGTCTTTATCGGGCTATCATCGGGCGTACCATCTACCCTGTCATTACCCGCATGGCTTCCCGCAAGGTTTTGCACCTCGGTGTAGGCGGCGGGGGCTATGGCCACCCAGGCCCCGCCAGACAGCTTTTGCACCTCTATGTGTAGGTGCGCGCCCAGGCTGTCACCGCTGTTGCCCATAATGCCCAGCACATCCCCCTGGCGCACCACCTGCCCAGCCCTAACGCTGATGCTGTCAAGATGCTGGCAGATGACGCGCAGATTGGCCGAATAGTACAACCGTACCAGGTTCCCCCGCCCCCCGTTCCAGCCTTTTGCCACCTCACAGCGCCCCGCCCAGATGGCCCGCACCTGTTTCGATTCATCACCTACAATGTCTTGCCCCGCGTGCCACTGGCGCAGGCCCCGTAAAACTCGCCAGCCGTAGGGGCTGGTAAGGCGGTTTTTCCCTCTAAATGGTGTCATATGCTACCTCTTTTCTTCAATAAAAAAGCACCCCGAGGGGTGCAGCGGATATGTGGTCTATTCCCCGAACTGCCTTTCGCCTAACTCAATGCTCAACTGACGGCCATACACGGGCAGGGAGGTGGGCGTACCGGGTGTAAGCACGACGTCCTCTTCCACCACCTGGCCCAGGATGGTGTACCCGTTGTAGGCTTCCTGTGCCGGGCCGGGTAGCTCGGTGCCGTCCTTAGCCACGGGCGGCAGCAGGTGTGCATCTGGTATTGTGGGGTCGTTCTCGTTGACGTAGATAACAAACTTTTCTGTATTTGCGGGGTTGGCCAGGGCGGCCTTGATTTCTGCAAACTTGTCCTCGCCCTCCAAAAAAGTGAGGCGCATAATGTTGCGCTCACGCTGGCGAAGCATCCCCGGTTGTATACCGGTGGGCGGGGCGATTTTGCATTTGGTTCCATCGTTTAGTCTTAATAAACTCATAGTCTTAATCTCCTTTGTTTTTATCATCGCTTTTGGCAATGTATTTACTAAAATACTGCATTTGCTTGTGATGCTAATTTGGGGCTTGGGGCAAAGCGTGGTGTAGACGCTGTAAGCCTAAAGGCAGACCAAAACGGCCCGCACGGACATGTCTTACCCTTTGTGTCGTATGAGGGCGGCAGCGCTAATGGCGGGATAGTCCCGTACACAAACAAAGGGTCAAATGGCGCAGAAGCTAGATACAATCTGGGCAGTGCGGGCACTGGGGCACCGCACGAAACCTGGCAACCTTCCATCGGCGTGAACTTCCTCATAAAAACGTGACTAAGTTTTGATGATATAGTTTGTTGCTATGTAGGGCTGCATCATGCTAATCGGTGTTCCGCTGCCAGCTGAGGCGGTACTATACTGGCTGTCGTTTGCACCATTGTTTGTGTAACCAGATATACCACCTGGGCGGCTGCCACCTTCGCTGGGATAAATGCCAACCCTTAGGGTAAATGGATTAATGTTGGTTATTGATAAGGTCTGTGTTTGACTACCCCCTTTGCTGCCTAAGGCAAAATTAGCATCACAACCTACTGGCACCCTGCCCCGCATATCCGGCACATTAAATGTCGTTGTGCCGTTGCCCGTTCCATAAGTGGTGCCAAGCACTGCAAAGAGTTCTGCATAAGTTGTGCGGCTTATTGAGGCCCCGTCGCACAGGAGCCAGCCGTCTGGGGCGATGGCGCCAAAATATATTTCGGCACTTCCAGGCGCAACAAGGCGGCTATCGATTTTTGTATTATCGTTTACAAAATCGGTTCGTGTCGGCTTATCCGCTCCTATCCATTTGTTTAGCCCAAATCGTGTTTTCTGAGAACTTGCCATTTTCTAACCTCCTGTAACTATTGATTTTTTATGTTCCATGCATCCGTAAGCAAACTTTCCAGTGCCGCAAGTCGGGTTTCCAGAGCTGTGACGGTAGCGGCGCTGGCGTAATAGCTGGCGGCCTGGCCGTTTAATTTGGTTGCGGTTGTGGCGCTGTCTGCCATCACGGCCTTATCGACATAGCCCTGTGCGCTTTTGCTGCCGGAAGCAAACAAGCTTTTCATCATGTCCCCGCCACCAGCCGCCCCAAGAACATCCGTAACCGCCTTTTGGCTCATAACATCTGTTGTGCTGGAACCGGTGGCCTGTTTCACCTGACTGGCATCCAGTTTGGCATTCCACTTAGTTCTCTCGGCGGCAGTGATATGGGAGGTGTTATCGGCATGCGCCTTAAACCCTGCATCTATACGGGCATTGTCGCGGTTGACATCCTCCATCTGCGGGATATCCGCAGGCAACCACTGGGACAATTTCAAAATGTCTGTCTCTGCTGATGGCCCTGTAGCGAGACCTGCGCCCCCTGCATCGAAGGCGCTCCACGGAAGCATAGCGGCGTCAAGCTGCTCTGCGCTGGCGGCTCTTAAATCAAACGTTTGCCATGTGCCAACCTCATTTGGTTTTGTTTCCTTCAAGAGTTCAAACTCATCCCACGTGTACCCCGCCGCCTCCCATTCGTTACAGGTGCGCCCCAACGCATCCATGTAATCAAACGATAGCCCCGCATCCCCGCCAAAGGCGGATTCCCACCCCGAGCCGTTATACACGTAAAGAGTTCCATCCGTGTATCGCATGCCATGTACAGGATTCTTGTACACGGATAGTTTTTCGTGATGGTCAATTTTGTTAAAAAGGTTCACTGCGGCATTTTCATCGATGGTATCTT
>CAZKBM010000098.1:0-9161 GCA_964550985.1 uncultured Oscillospiraceae bacterium | reverse complement strand
CAAAAGGAACCGTAGTGGCCGTATGCCTGTTTGGCGGTGCCCTTTTTCTCACTCAGGCATACGGCCACTACGGTTCCTTTTGTATCTGGCATGTCTATCCTCCAATCCGGTACATTCCACAGGGGCGGTCAAAGGCTTCGGCAAAGGGGTCCTCCTGTGCGCTTACCACCTGGCCGCTGTGCTTTTCGGGTTTATTTTGTACAGCTTGCCGAATGGCCGCCGCAATTTCTGCATCGCTGGCCCCGCCCCGCAATAGGGGCTTTAGGGGCAGGCCGCGGCCATAAAACAGGCATAGTTTCAGGTGGCCGCTGGCCGTTAGGCGCAGCCGGTTGCAGCCGCCGCAAAACTGGTGGCTCATGGCGGGAATAAACCCCAGCCGCCCTGTAAAGCCTTTTGCCCCGAAGTACAAAGCCGGCCCTGCGCCCGCGTCGCCCTCCAGCGGGCTTAAGGGGCCGTACACAGCCTCAATGGCCGTTTTGGCTGTATCTATGCCAACATCGTTTTGGGGCGCTTCCCCGGCCATGGGCATCCACTCAATCAACCGCACGTCCAAAGGGTATTCTTTGGCCAAGGCCACAACCCCCATCCAGTCCGCCTTTAGGCTGCTGGGGGCCAGCACACAGTTGATTTTTATGTTTTTAAAGGGCTGGCCCAAGGCGGCCTGTAGCCCCTCCCACACCTTGGGCAGCGCGTCCCGCCGGGTGATGGCCGCAAAACGTTCGCGGTCCAGGGTGTCCAGGCTCAAGTTGATGCCGTCCACCCCGGCGCGGCAGAGTTCGGCCGCCTGGGGGGCCAGCAGCAGGCCGTTTGTGGTAAGCCCCAAATACCCAATGCCCGGCAGGGCCTTTAGGCGGGCCGCCAAAGCGGGCAGGTTGCGGCGCACCAAAGGCTCGCCCCCCGTAAGGCGCAGGCGGCTGGCCCCTTCGCCCGCCATAATGCGCGCCACCCGTTCAATTTCGCCATAGCGCAAAATTTCCTCATGGGGTATGGCCTCAATGCCCTCCTCGGGCATACAGTAGCGGCAGCGCAGGTTGCAGCGGTCGGTTACCGAGATGCGAAAATAGGTGAGGCTGCGCCCGAAGGAATCTTTCATATATTTTCCGCCTCACTTCGCAGGTAATGGCCGCTTTTGCCGCCCCGTTTTTCAAGCAGGCAAACGCCGCCAATCTCCATGCCTTTATCCAGGGCTTTGCACATATCGTAAATGGTAAGCAGGGCAATTTGCGCCCCGCAAAGGGCCTCCATCTCAACGCCCGTTTTGCCGTGGGCCCGCACGGTGCAAAGCACCGTCACCCGGCGCTTTTCATCGCAAAGTTCAAACTCTATGGCGGCTTTTTCGGTGCTGATGGGGTGGCAGAGGGGGATGAGTTCGGCCGTGCGCTTTAAGCCCATCAGCCCCGCAACCCGCGCAATGCCAAGCACGTCCCCTTTTTTTATACTGCCCGCCCGCAGGGCCGCATAGGCGGCCTCGTTCAAGGTGATATGCCCCCTTGCGGTGGCGGTGCGGCTGGTTTCAGCCTTGGCCGAAACATCCACCATTACGGCGTTTCCGGCCTCGTCAAAATGGCTCAATTGTCTCTCCAAGTGTTGGCAAGCTCCCTTCTTATGTCAGTGGTAGTATATCCTCGGCGGCCACGGCCAAATATTGTGGTAATTCGTCCGGCAACTCCTCTTTGGGCACCTTCCACCACAGGTGGGCCCCGGTATCCCTACAGGCCAGCAGAATGTTCCACTCAAACGGGCTCTCTACGGTTTTTAAGGTTTTTACCGCTATAGCGCCGGGGTAGGCAGCCGTGCAGGGGTGTAAGTAGTGGGCCCGTACCCCAATGTGGCTAAGGCCCTGCGGCAGGGGGGCAGCCATGGGCAGGGTTAGGCCCCAGTCCAGGGCGTGTACGGCGTTTTTGCCCGCTGGGGCGGCGCGGGAAAAATTTTTGCAGCCCGTTAGGCGGGCGGCGGCCAAAACGCCGGGGTTTTGGAACATCTCCCTCGTTCCGCCATAGGCAAGGCTGTGTCCGTTTTCCAAAAACAGCAGGTTTTGGCTCAGTTTATACACCTCGTCGCGGCTGTGCGTTACCATTACGGCGTCGCCCGCATAGTCCTGCAAATGCTCCATCATCTCAAGCTGCAAGGTCTCTTTCAGGTGGCTGTCCAGGGCCGAAAAGGGCTCGTCCAGCAGCAGGGCTTCGGGCTCATAGGCCAAAATGCGGGCCAGGGCCACCCGCTGCTGCTGCCCGCCCGAAAGCTGGGCCGGGTAGCGGTGTTCCAGGCCCTGCAGCCGGTAGCGGCAAAGCAGCGGGCCAAGGGCCCTCTGCTTTGCTGCCCTTTGGCCGGGCAGGGCGCAAAGCAAATTTTCCGCCACTGTCATGTTGGGGAATAGCGCGTAGTTTTGAAATAGGTAGCCGATGCGGCGCTGCTGGGGCTTCAGGTTGATTTTTCTTGCGGAATCGAACAGCACCCGCCCGTTTAGCACAATGCGCCCGGCATCGGCGCTTAAAATACCCGCAATACATTTTAAGGTGATGCTTTTGCCACTGCCCGAAGCCCCCAAAATGCCCAGCGGGGCCCCGTTTGAAGAAAAACGTACCGAGAGGGAAAAGCCCCGGTATCTTTTTTGAATATCCACTTCTAGGCTCATCGGCCGCCCTCCTTACGCATAAAGCGGCGGCTGTGCGCGGTGAACCAGTTCATGCCCAGCACCGCCAAGAAGGAGATGCCCGCCAAAATCAGCACGTATTCATAGGCGCTTTCCATGTTTCCCCCTGCCACAGCCGAATAAACGGCCAGGGGCAGGGTGCGGGTTTGCCCGGCTATGTTGCCCGCTATCATAATGGTGGCCCCAAATTCGCCCAGGGCGCGGGCAAAGGCCAAAATGCCCCCGGCGGCCACACCCGGCAGGGCCAGAGGCAGGGTAAGCTTCCAAAAAATCTTCCATTCGGGCATACCAAGGGTGCGCGCTGCGGATAATAAATCCGGGTTTACCTGCTCAAAGGCGCCGCGCGCGCTGCGGTACATCAGCGGAAACGAGACCACCACGGCCGCCAGCACGGTGGCCCACCAGGTGAACACCAGTTTTACCCCCAGCACCTCCAGCAAAAACTGGCCAATGGGCCGCTTTACCCCAAAGAGGTAAAGCAAAAAGAACCCGGCCACGGTGGGGGGCAGTACCAGCGGCAGCGTCAATAGGCCGTCCACCACCATTTTGGCTTTTTCCCGCCGCATATTTACCACCAGGTGGGCGGCTAAAAGGCCCAAAAAAAAGGTGATGACGATGGAAAGAGTGGCGGTTTTCAGGGATATCCAAACGGCAGAAAGATCCATGCAGGGCCTCCCGTGGGGGGTAGTTGGCTAAAAGGCGGGCTAGGGCGTGGTAAGCGGGGTAAAGCCCTTGGCCTCAAAGGCGCTCATGGCCTCGGGGCTTTGTAAAAACCGCAAAAACAGCAGGGCTTCTTCGTACTTGGAAGCTTCGGGCAGAACACTGGTGGCCACGGGGTAAACAACGGGGGCGGCAAGGCTGCCCGAAGGGGCGCTGGCCGCTACGGTCACTTTATCGGGCATCTGCTTTGCATCGGTGGCGTAAACAATGCCCGCCTCGGCGCTGCCCTCGGCCACCCAGTTTAGCACCTGGGTCACGTCTGTGCCAAGCGAGAGTTTGGGCTGTATCTCCTCCCAAAGCCCCAGGTTTTCAAGGGCCTCTTTTGCGTACTGCCCCACCGGCACACTCTCGGGGTCGCCCATGGCGATAGAGGCGGCCTTGCCAATCTCCTCAAACGATGTGATGGAAAGGGGTGAACCCGCCGGTAAGATGAGGACGATTTCGTTTTGTAAAAGTTCCACCACACTGTCTTTGTCCATCAGCCCTTCAGCCACTAGGGCGTCCATCTGTTTTTTGGCTGCGCTCATGAAGATATCGGCGGCTAGGCCCTCTTCAATTTGGGTTTGCAGGCTGCCGCTGCTGGCGTAGCTGCCGGTTATGCTAACCCAGGGGTATTGCTTTTCAAAGGCGGGAATCAGTTCAGTTTCAAAAATATCCTCTAAGCTGGCGGCGGCCGCCAGGGTGAGCACCACAGGTTCCTTACCGGCGGAGGAAGCGGCCTCGCCTTTGCTTGCAGCCGTAGAGGCGGCGCTGCCAGCGCTGGAAGCAGCGCCAAGGGCGGATGGGGACGAGGAGGCCGCAGTGCTACAGCCGCTAAAAAGCAGGCTGGCGGCAAGGGCAGGGGCCAGCAGAAAACGGAGGAATTTCTTCATGGTGTATATGCTCCTACATTCAAAAATAGAGTTTAATATTGCAATCTGCAATCCAAGCTTTTTCAGGTGGATATCCTTAGAGAGATAGCGTTTCAATGGCACTATAGAATATGCTGTAAATTTATATGCAGGTTGGCCGCCCTGGCAGGGGGCGTTTTAGGGGCTTACACCCCTGCGCCAAAACCACAGTTTGGGAAGATGCAATACTCGCAGTTCAGGCAGAGCCCGCCATGGCCCAGAGCGGCCAAATCCTCGCCTCTCACGGGCACATCCGCCATCAGGCGGGGCAGTACCAGGTCAAACACCGTGCGCTTGGCATACATTACGCAGCCGGGCAGGCCCAGTATGGGTACTTTGCCCCCGAGGTAGGCCAGCATAAACATGGCCCCTGGCAGTACGGGCGCCCCGTAGGATACCACATCCGCACCGGTGTTTTTTATGGCCAGCGGGGTTTTGTCGTCGGGGTCCACGCTCATGCCGCCGCTGCAAAGCACCATTTCGGCCCCGTCGCGTACAAAACCAAGGATGGCCTCTGTAACGGCAGCGGGGTCGTCGCCCAGGGTTACATGGCCCAGTTCGGTAGCGCCAAAGCAGGCAATTTTATCCCGCAGTACCGGGGTGAAAGTATCCTGTATCAAGCCGCTATACACCTCGCTACCGGTGGTTACAATGGCCACCTTTTTGGGCTTATAGGGCATCAGGCGCAAAATGGCCCCCTCGCCCGCTGTGGCAACGGCCCTGTCCATCTTGGCCTGTTCAATCACCAGGGGAATCACCCTCGTACCGGCAAGGGTATCGCCCTTTTTCACGGGGCTGTTCGTGTGCCGGGTGGCAATCATCATCTCGCCCAGGGCGTTTATGGCCCGCAGCTTTTCGGTATCCACCTGTAAAAGGCCGTCAATCTCCGCAAGCAGATCAATTTTGCCCTCTTTCACCGGTGTTTTGGCCATATACGGCCCGGTGCACAGTTTGTACAGAATCTCCGCAGCCTCGTTTTCGTGCAGCATACCCACCTGCTTTTCCCATACATACAGGGATTGCTTTCCTATTTTCAGCAGTTCGGGGATATCCTCTTTGCGCACCACATGCCCTTTGGGGAAGGCCACCCCCTTGCTTACACCTTTGATAATGCGGGTGATGTCATGGCAGAGGACATGCCCCTCTGCGTCCACGGTTTGAATCTCTCTCATCGCTTGCCTCCGCTATGGGGAATTGCTTCGATATACATTTCAAAACATATCGGGATGGTTCTATTATACAAAAGCCGCAGGCCTATTGCAAGAGGCTTTTGCAGGCCGGGGCCCCGGGCCCTTAGGCCGTGTATACAAAACAGGCAAAAAGGTGTAAAATATAAAAATGTTGGCCAGCAAATAACGGCGGTATCATTACCAGGGGGCGAAGAGATGATCATCAAACTGCAGCGCTGCCCGTTTTGCGGTAGTTTGGCGGGCTACTCAAAAATACCGCAGCAGGGTTTTACGGTGGTGTGCCGCGGCTGTGGGGCCATTGCCATGCATGAATGGGCCGCCGGGCGGGACGAGATAGCAAGAAGCTGGAACCAAAGGACCACACGGGTTGCCTTTTCTTCCTCCGCCATAAAGCCCTGTCCTTTTTGCGGAGGGCAAATTCCGCAGGGCGCCAGGGGGCCCATCATCCGCTGCCCAAGCTGCGGCATGATGGTCTCTTTCGCACTGGGAGATTCGGTGGGCCAGGCGGCCGAACTGTGGAACCGCCGGGCAAAGGTGCAAGAGGTATAAAATACCCACTATGGGAGGTTTTGTTATGCAACATAAAGCGTGGAACGATGAATTTGCCGGGCTTGTGGCGGGCGAGGCGCTGGGGGTGATTCGCCGGCGGGTGGCCAAAGAAAAAGAGCAGGGAGATTTAAACTGCGAGGTGTACTACCCCATCGGGAACCCTTTTGGAGAAGGGAGCGAGGAATATCGTTATATTAAAGAACTGCTCAGCAGCGGTTCGGGCCGAAACCCGGATTATATCGACCTGTTCGACAAGCTGCGTACGGCGGTGAAAGGGGGCTTGGACAGCGACGGCGTGCATTCATTTTTGATGCTGAACTGCCGTTTTGAGGAAAGCTATGAGGATAATTTCCTGCTGTACGCCCTGGTAAGCTGGGGGGGTTAGGGCTCAAAAAAATGCGGCCCGGCGGCCAAACGCCGGTATATAGTATGGAGAAAGTAAAGTTTTATGCAAACAACAACCAAACCATCGGCCCTTTCGGTGGTAATGAAAGTACTGTTTACGCTGTTTTTAATCGCATCGGTGGGGCTTATTTTTTATCAGTCCAGCCGAATTGGGGCGGTCTCCAGCGGGCTTAGCCTGCGTGTGACCGAAAAGTTGAACGCCATGCTGGCCTCGGCGGGTTTGGGCTTACAGCTAAGCCATTTGATGGTGCGCAAACTGGGCCACTTGAGCGAGTACATGCTTTTGGGCTTTTGGGCCATGCTTACCCTGCGGGTTTACACCGGGCGCATCTTGGCCTTCATTGCCTGGCCCCTGCTGTTTGGCCTGGGCCTTGCGGTGGCCGATGAATTTTTGCAGCAATTTGTGGCGGGGCGTACCAGCGCCGTTACCGATGTGGTCATCGATTTTGGAGGGGTGCTGCTGGGGCTTTTTGCGGCGTTGTTTTTAATACTGCTTGTCACGGCCATTGTGCGGGCGTTTAGGGGCAAAAAAGCGGGCGTGGCATAGGCGCAGCCAAAAAAACGCAGGATGATAGGGGGAAAGAAATGATTCGGAAAAAGGCAGGGCAGCCGGTGAAAGACCGGCCCGAAATGTACGGCGGCGCAGGTGTTGTAAGGGCCCAAAGCCTGCTTTTGGGGGAAGAGGAGCTGGAGGGCAAGGGGCGGCTGTATTCGGTGCTAACCATACCCGAGGGCGGCTCGATAGGCCACCATGTACACGAGGGCGAGAGCGAGACGTTTTATGTGCTATCTGGCAGCGGAGAGTTTGAAGATGACGGAATCATTACGCCATTTGAAGCCGGAGACCTGCTGCGTACCCCGGCAGGCGGGGGCCATGGCTTAAAAAATACCGGCGCAGGGCCGCTACAGGTGCTGGCCCTGATTTTGTACGCCTAGATGGATAGGCGGCATGTGTTCCTGGTAAACCCGGTGTCCGGCAAAGAGGACGCGGGCAAGGCAATGGTTCCTCATATAGAAAAAGCCGCGGCGCAGTGCGGCATACAGCCCGAAATTGTGTACACCAAAGCACCCCGCCACGCCACCGAACTGGCCCAGCAATACGCCGGCGAAGGCGGGGCGCTGCGGCTGTATGCCGTGGGGGGCGATGGAACCCTGAATGAGGTGCTTGCCGGGGCCTACCTGTTTGAAAACGCGGAGGTTGCCTCTGTGCCCTGCGGCAGCGGCAACGATTTTGTGCGCAGTTTTGGCCAGCCCGAGGATTTCCTCAACCTGCCCGCCTTGATACAGGGTGAGGCGATTTGGGTGGACCTCGCCAAAACCGATGGGGGAATCTGTGCGGCCATCACCTCGGCCGGGCTGGATGCTGACGTGGCGTATAACATCCCCAAATACCGCCGCCTGCCGCTTTTTGGGGGGACCATGGCCTACAATATCTCGGTGCTGGAGCGGGTTTTGCACCCTCTCGGCAAAACTCTGCGCATCAGCCTGGATGGGCACACCATACAGGGCGATTACACCATTGTGGCCGTATGCAATGGGCAAACCTATGGCGGGGGATATTGGGCCGCGCCCATGGCCAGTTTACAAGACGGCCTTTTGGATATCATTTTGGTGAAGAAAATAGGCCGCGCGCGTGTTGCCAAAATTATTGGCAAATACAAAAAAGGTTTGCACTACCAAAATGGGGCCATCATCCCCGAGATGCGGGATGTGATGCAGCATTGCCGCGCAAAAGAGGTGTTGGCCGTACCCGTGGGCACCCAGCGCTTTATTGTGAATGTGGATGGAGAGTGCGGCCCGGCGCCCCGCCTGTATGCCAAGGTGTTGCCCCATGCCGTGCGTTTTGTATTGCCCAAAGGGCTTGCGCCGCGCGGTTAGCAAAAAATTGCGAAGCTTCTTTGTTTGTAAGATTTTCAAAAAATATTTGCTTTCCCCCTTGATTTTTTGGGTAAGAGCCGCTAAAATAGGTTTTAGCACTTGGTTGTGATGAGTGCTAAAGTGAAGCATTCGTAGAGATCAAACCAACAATATATCTGAACAAAGGAGAGCATTGAGATGAAACTGAAACCATTGGCAGACCGCGTTGTTATCAAAGCTGTGGAAGCCGAAGAAACCACGGCTTCGGGCATTATCCTGCCCGGAAACGCCAAAGAAAAGCCCCAAATTGCCGAGGTGGTGGCCGTGGGCCCCGGCGGTGTGGTAGACGGTAAAGAAGTGAAGATGGAACTGAAAAAGGGCGATAAAGTGATTGCCAGCAAGTATGCGGGCAGTGAAGTGAAGGTGGACGACGAGGAGTACACCATCCTTCGCCAAAGTGACATTTTGGCCAAAGTGGAGTAAAGCACTGTTTAAAAGGGCCTGCCAGCCGCCCTCCTGCGGGCCGCGCGGCGTTATATGGCGGGCTGATATAAAATGGTTCTTCACACAATTCATAAACAGAAAACAAGATGAATAGGAGAGATTTTACTTATGGCAAAACAACTGCTATATGGCGAGGACGCCCGTAAAGCCTTGAATGCCGGCATTGATAAGCTGGCCGATACCGTTAAAATTACCCTGGGGCCCAAGGGCCGCAACGTGGTGCTGGGCCGCAAATATGGCGCCCCCGCCATCACCAACGACGGTGTAACCATTGCCAAAGAGATTGAACTGAAGGACGCTTTTGAGAACATGGGCGCCCAGCTGGTGAAGGAAGTTGCCACCAAGACCAACGATGTGGCCGGCGACGGCACCACCACCGCCACCGTATTGGCC
>CAZKBM010000097.1:0-9228 GCA_964550985.1 uncultured Oscillospiraceae bacterium | reverse complement strand
ATGGTTGGCTGGGTGTAAACACCGCCATTCGTATTCTGAACGGAGAAGAAGTGGGAGATTGGATAAGCCCCGAAAACCATGTTATCAACTATTACAACGTGAACGACTATCAGGGCTAATGCTCTGAACATGGGGGGCGCCGCAGCATACCTGCGGCGCCCCTCCTCTATAAAGGTGGATAGACCATGATTGTGGATGTGCATGCTCATTTGGGAAAGGACTATGTGTTCGACAACGAACAGACCGAGGACGAGCTGCTGGCCGTGTATGACGAAAGCCTCATTCCTATCCATCCTTGGTGATGACTACTGCTGGATTTTTTCGGGCCCATACGCTGGACTTTCTACTTTACAAACACAGCGAATTATGAGAAAATACGCCAGCTCTGCCAGCCGCGCCCTTTGCTGCAACATCAGAATAGAAACTTTATACAGTTTCTATTCTGAACTAGTATTAGGCGTGCTGCGCGTTCGCATCGTCCTCTTCTCTCTTCTTGTTGGTTTTTTTCGCCACCACAGCCACGCCCACCTGCACCAATGCGATGATGGCCATCCACAGTGTCCATTGGTCCAGTAGCACCATCGGGTTGCGCATGTCTTCGGTCAGCAGGAATAGGAGGACGGACGCTGCCGCCACCAGAATGCTAATGAGGCGGGGTAGGCCTTTGCGCCGCAGCTCGTTTTGCTTATACGGTTCATTCTGTTCGTTCTGTTCGTTCGGCACATTCTGTTGGTCTTCGGCTTCCGCTTTGTTTTCTTCATTTTTCCTGCGGCCCATAAAGTAGCCAGCAATCAAAACAACAGCGAACAGGACGGTGGCGATTGCCAAGAGTAGGTTGACCAGCGCCCAGGATGCCAGACCGGCCAGCGGGGTCGGGCTGTCTTCCAGGTTTGTGGTGTTATTGGCGGGTGGGGCGGCCAGCGGGGTTTCGTTGTTTGGTAGGTTCACTGCGGGGGCTTCTGCGGCCGGGGCTGGCACCGCTGCTGCCAGGGCTGCGGGGGCCGGGGGTGCAGCTACTGCCGGGTCTACGGGTGCCGGCGGTGCGGCTGGGGCTGTTGGCGCCGGTGTAGGCGGTGTGACAGGTGGCGTCGTTTCAGGAGGGGACAAGGGCAGCGTTGCCACGCTGTTCACCGTCAGTGTGCCGTTCGCCGTGGTGATGTTGTAATTCGGGTTTTCGCCAAGATGTATCATGATGGGGTAGCTGCCCGCAGTGGAACCATCTGTCTCCACATACACCGCATACAGCAGCCGCTGGTCTCCATTTTGCAGCGAGGTGTTCGGCCCTACATAGGCCCGGAAGGTGGGCAGGGCAGCGCCCGCATCCATCACTTCGTCAAAGGCTATCAGCGTGAGGGGTGCTGGTGTAATGGTATAGCTGCCCACACTGCCCAGCTTAACCTCGGTGTAGGTCGGGTTTTCCTGCCAGCTTATTTGGTAGGCATAGCTGCCCACATTGCGCCCGGCGGTCCGGCTCACGGTCAGATGCAGGCTGTCATTGTCCTGCAGCCCGATAATCGTGGCCTGGCTGGCAAGGTCGGTCACATCGGGTTCGCCATATACGCGTGTGATGTCGGGCATGTTCACCAGCAGGCTGCCATTTGGCACGATGGTGAAGCCCTCCCCGTCCTGCCTTCCGGTCAGCTCGGCGGTGGTCACGTCATAGTTGGGGTTCGTTGTGCCCAGATCGTTGGCCCCCTGTGGTGGGTCGATGTACATCCGGTATGTGCCCACATTCTCACCGGCATCGCGCTTCACCGTGTATTGTAGGGGTTCCAAGGGGTAACTTGCACTTGGTCGGGGCTGGTTATGTCCGGCGCCATATGCTTCGCTGGCGCTCAGTGTGGGGTCGGCTACCGTGCCATAGGGTTTTCCGCTGGGCACAGGTCGTATCAGCACCGGCAGCTTGTCAATCGTCAACGTCCCACTTTGCACAAAGCCGGTCACCGTGTAGCCATTGGCATAGGCAGCCTTGGGCGTCAGAGTCGCGTAAATCGCATAGCCCTGCCCGCCGTTCACATCCTGCCCGGTATCACGGTTAAAGCTGATGTCAAACTGCTCCTTTGGTGGAAGTGTGGCAGGCCAATCCATCAGGCTGTTTTCCGGGTCTTCGCTGCCATAGGTCTTTGTCTGGTTCCTCACCTGCAGCGTGCTCACGTCTATTGCCCGGGGCATTACCGTAAGGGTGGATGTGGTGGAAGGCACACTATAGTTTTTGGCTGCGCCCTCCGACAGAGCCATGGGGTAAGAACTGCTGGCATTGCTATACGGTTCCGTCATACTGAACCCGCCGCCTATGCTTACGATACCGGGAGTGATGCCCAATTCTGTGAGCGTTTTCCCTTCATCTGCTGGAATAAGGCCGGAATAGCTGAAATGCGTTCCATGCTCAAACGGGGCTGGGAGGGTGCCAAAATCAATGGTCTGGGGGAGTAAAGTGGCAGTCAGGTCTTTTGGAGTGATTTTAAAGTTTGCTGTTATAGGCGTCTTGTCCAGCGTATAGCTGTTTTCATATCCTGCCTTGGGTGTGATAGTGGCCGTCATCTGATAGTCATTCACATCCTGACCAGCGGCACGCGTCACACTCACAGTGAAGTGTTCGGGGTTCACATTTTTAGGCAGGGATTTGCTCCATGTGAAGGCTTTGTTAAAGCCGTCCGAATCCGGCTCGGGGTCGCCGTAAACTTTTTCGAGATCGGTCAGGCTGCCCAGAAGGCTTTGCTGCACACCTTCGGGTTCAATGATTAGAGAGCCGGTGTTTTTAATCAGCCTATAGTTGTTGTTTCCTTTACTGTTTTTGAACATTTTGTAGTTATCATTACAATAAATCGGATAGGATTTGGCGGGGTCGCCCTTCTGATAGCTGGTTCCAGCGGTGGCCATCTGAGAAAAGACATCCCCCGCGCTTTGGCCAAAGGCATATCCTTTGTAATGATAGTTATTGGACTCAGTTCCATGTGTAATTGCCGGCACATCGCTATTCATGGGTAGTTTGATGGCGGGCATAACAAGCGTCAAATTAGCGGGTACAATTGTCAAAGTACCGCTTTTTGTGCCGGTGCCCGCTTTTATGGTGTAGGGGCTGCCTTCCACCGCTGTTACCTTGATAGCAACCTTGTGGGGGCCCACGTCCTCTCCAGGCCCCGCCGCAAAGGGATCGGGCTTGTCGGCACGGGTAAAGCTGACGGTAAAGTTTTCGCCTACCTCGCCAACGATATCTGTGGGCCAATTCTGCAACGCCGCTGCGTACTCTGCATCTGTCGGATCCGTTGTGCCATATGTTTTTTGAGCAGCGAGGGTCAGATTACTAAAGGTAATCTCTTCGGTATCCACATAGATATATGCATTTCTACCGCATATCACATAATTGTCTTGTTCACCCATTTTATTTTGCACGGGAATTCCCAAATGCGCCCAGTACGTTCCCGCTGGTTTGCTTGGTGCATACGTTACACTGATCGTACCCCGCTTTTCTATCACAGTGGTCTCCGTTTGGCCAAAAGCAAAACCACTGTATGTAAATAGAGCGTATAACTCCTCCGGTTTGGGTACCGGGTCACCAACATGTAGTTTCATATCGCGTGCTGTTACTGTAATTTCTTTTGAGAAGATGGTTAGCAAACCCGGCTGCACATTGGTCACTTCCTGTGTCGTTGGGTTTGTAAAGCTGTATTTCGTTGGTTCTTTGGCGGTTACGCTGGCTGCCACTGTTCTGTGATCGCCCTTATTTTCCCCCGGGCTATATGTCAGCTTTCCATCTACATAAGTCGCATCTGTACGGTTAAACGTCACGTCAAAATCGCTTTGATTGATGTTTGCTGGCCACCCACTCAGCTCGTAGTCGGGGTCATCTTCACCAAATATTTTGTATTTACTAGCCACTTGCAGTTGGCCCAGGTCGAAGAAAACGCTCGTGATGGTCAGGGTTCCGGGATTTACCTGGAAGGTATACTCTGGGAACTGTATTTTCAATGCATCCAAATTGAGCACAGTTATGTCATAGGGACCCATTACGTTGCTCTTGTCCACGCGCCCTAGTGAAAGCGCGCTTTGAATAGCATCAAAGTCGGGATTACTCTCATGCAAATCTATTGTGGCGCTGAAAGTTGGGTCTTCTTCATTCCACGGTTTGCTTGTAGGGACTATATTGATTGTCACGGAGATGTTTGCCGCTCTGCTGCTTCTCACTTTGGTAAAGTGTGCTGTGTATGTCACATCGCTTGTAATCATTTGCCCGCCATTCAGATTGGGGTCGTCGTTTAAATAAGTGACATCGACAGTCCAATGGTCAAACTTATAGCCGTTATTGTCCATTGGTGTGGGCGCGTTGATGCTCGCGGTGCCCCAGGGTGTTTTATGCGGTATCAGCTCTTTGGAAACCGACGAACTGCCATCTGCAAAGCTGCCGTTTCCATCGGTGACAAATTTCACCGTCCAGGTGTTTTCTATTGCATCACCTTGTTGTGCATATGCGTGCAGTTCTGCCTTATTCCCCTTTGCTTCAAACGTCCCGCCCGGAACAACCCGGTCAGGCGTCATCTGTTCTGTCTTGCCTTGCCACTGCACCACGGTGTACCCGTATTCGGCGAAAGCATTGGCGGGCAAAGCTGTATATAAGTTGCTGTTGTTGTAGTCTGTTTGCAGGGTAATGCTGGCGATTGTTTCGCCGGTTTTACCATACAGGGTATATACGGAGGTGAACTGTTCCGCAGGCTCCCCATACACAGCCTGGAACACAATGGCGTGGTCTTGGTTTGCATCAGCGGGGTCGATGACGTATTCTTGCCCAAAGCTGTAGGGCCGGCCATTCAGCGTCCAGCCGGTAAGCTGCCGTGTTCCCTCTAACACTGCTTCGGCCACACACACAGCGGTTTTTTCACCCGCCAAATAATTCCCGTTATCCACCGCTTTTGGGCTGGTCTCAGCCAGATAGTGGCCTTGGCCCAAATCATACTGTACCTGGTACACAGTTTCCACAGGTGGAAGCATGGGATCATCGTACTCCGACAATGTCATCGTGCCAAAAGCGGCAACGGCGGAGCCGGCAACCACTCCCTGCGAACCGCCCTCACTGTCCATGGCTTCTGCAGACGCTTCCGCCATTCCGTTCGTGTCGGCGACTTCGCCCACTACGCCACGGATGTTGTCAGAAGGCGGGGACAGGGCCTCTCCCACCGCCTGGGTGTTCTCAGAAGGCGGGGCCAGGGCCTCTCCCACCGTCTGGGTGTTCTCAGAGGATAGGGGCTTAGCTTCATCCCTCACAAGGCCGCTTTCGGCGGGCGGGGGCGTACTGTCGTCCCTGTTTTCCTGCACGGCGGCAGGTGGCTCGTCCTCTTGGCTGGCCATCACCGACATAGGCATGATGCTGATGATGATCGCTAGGGCCATATACCACACGACAAGCCTTTTCCACGTTTTTGTTCGTTTCATTAGAATCCCCCCATTGTTTTGGATATCCATCTCATTAATAGAACGAAAAATCTTTGTTTGCTGGTCAATACAGAGAAAACGGCGCAAACGCAAACTTGTGTGACGTATAGTATTGCCCCGCACACAAACGGCAGACAACCGAACGTTGGCAATTTACGCCCCGACAAGGCGAGAGAAGGGCGAATAACCGTTGTGACTTAACAGATGCCAGCCAGTTGTTTGCCAACCAGGAGGGCCAGCAGAGCAAAGTGATCGGCGCTTTTTTGCGCCCGATCGCTACCCAACAGACCGCTCAACCGATAGCACAGCCGTTTCAATTTGGCGCTCACGAAGGTGTATTGGAGCATCCTTTTTGTTGTTTTTTCATCATAGTATTTGCGCCAGAGAATTTGAGTGGACTTTGCTATCATGCGTGTCTGGTTTTCGCTTTTGTCTGGCGTTACCACACCGCCTATGTGGATGGCCTCACTTGCGTCTGAGAACAGGATTTTGTATCCGGCGTCGTGTACCATCCAGCACAAGTCGGTGTCCTCGCAATACATGAAGAACCTGTCGTCAAAGCCGCCCACCTGGTCCATAATGGCCTTGGTGGTGAGGATAAACGCACCGCTTACCCAGCCAGTTTCCGTTTCACCTTGATACGAAAAATCATGCCGGGGATAGTTGCCCCAGAATGTTACTTTTGGGAAAAGCTTGTTGAGTGAAAAGACAAATGCAAACCAGTTCTTGGGGGTGGGCAGCTGATTGCAGGATTGTTGCACCGACCTGTCTGTGTTGCGCAAAAGGGGCCCCACAATACCAATGGTTCCGTCCGCTTCCATCCGCTCCATCAGCGGCCGGATGGATTTTAGGACAATGACATCGGGGTTCAAAAAGCATATGTACTTCCCTTTGGCGGCCCGCAAGCCCACATTGTTCGCCCGCCCAAACCCCTTGTTGATCCCATCATCCAAAATGAGTATTTCTGGATGACGCGCGACGAAGGCCGGCAACCGCTCATCGTCTTTGTAATTGTTCACCACGATGATCTCATAGAGAACATCCGTATAACAATTACGAATGGATTCAACACAGCGGCCGATATCTTCAAAGCAGTGGTACCCCACAATAATAATCGAAAGCTCCATACTTCCCCCCGTCACAGCCGGCAGCCGTATGCCTTAGCCATCTCCCATCAGGCCCAGGCTTCGGCCGCCGTCAACAACAAAATTTTGCCCGGTGATATAGTCTGACTTGTTCGAAAGAATAAACAGAATCATATCGACCACCTCATCTGTGTAACCAAACCGTTTCAGGCAATTTTTTGTCGTTTCCCTTACCGGCAGGCCTTTGTCGTGGGGCATCTGATTCACCATTCCCGGGGAAACACAGTTTACCGTAATATGATATTTTCCAAGTTCTGTTGCCAAAGACCGGGTGAACCCTATCACACCGGCTTTCGCTGCGGCATAGTCCGTCATCGTGCTTTTGCCCCGCATGCCGACGACTGACGACATATTCACGATTTTCCCGCCCCCCAGCCTTTTCATGATTTGGGCGGCTTTTCTGGCGCCGATGATGCTGGCACGAAGGTTCAGGTTCAATGTGTCGTCGATGATTTCCACACTCTGTTCGGTGATTTCCTTACTCTCGCCCCGCGCGCTTTGGCCGGCATTGTTCACCAATCCATCCAGCCCGCCTGTTTGCGTCACAAAGCTGTCGATGGCAGATTCAAAGCCCGGGGTATTTAAGACGTCAAGCAGAAAAGGTATCAATTTCCCGTTTCCCACTGTAATTTCCGCTGTAAGCCGCGCCATCAGTTCACCCAGTTTCTGCTGGTTTCGCCCACACACGCCCACCGTGGCGCCAGCCAGCAGAAGGCGGCGGCACAGGGAGGAACCAATGGCGCCGGTCGCGCCGGTCACGAGGATTCGCTTCCCGGCCAAACTATCCACCTCGGTAACGCTTATTTCATAATGGGCCGCTGCCGGCACAGGCACGGCAGCCTCGATTCCCAGCCGACTTTTCAGTCGGCCAGGCAGCATTCTCTTGATATATTGTTTCATCTGTCCTCCACCTGGCCGCCTATTTGCGCAATACCCGGCGCAGGGTATCCTTTACGTCGTCGGGAAGGTGCTTTGCCAGCTTCCCTTTCAGTGTCTTGCTTTTACTCTTGTAGGGTTCCATCATGTTGAAAAGGCAGCTGGCGTCCACACTTTTTTCCGTAAACACCTCCATCAAAATGGGGGTTTCACTATGCGGCTGCATGAAAGCATCTATATGATGGGCAAACTCCTCCTTGCTGCTCGCCGACAGATAGGTGAATCCGCTGGCTTCCACAATGGCTTTTGCGTCTTGCTGGTGTGCGGCCGCGATGTGCCGGTCAAGCGTGGGGATGTTTTTGGTGCCGGGGTAGGTGTGGAATATACCTCCGCCATGATTGTTGCACAGTAGAATCCGCACGTTGGGGCCCACATATTTGCCCCACAAAATGTTGATGTCGTAGAAAAAGCTTAAATCCCCAATGACCAGAAAGCTGAGCTTCTGGCTGACATAGGCCTGCCCGATAAAGGAGGACATCGACCCGTCGATGCCATGTGAGCCCCGGTTTCCATATACCGCCACCTCCGGATGAACCAGAAAGTAATTGGCCAGCCGGATGCTGTTGCTGTTGGCGATATGCAAAAGGGCTTTGGCGGGGATTCTTTTCAGATATTGCTGCATCGCATACAGGGCCGAATAGGGTATCTCCACTTCGTTTAGGGAGCCTTGGTCCCCTATGGTTTGGTAGTAGTCCATCCATCTCGCATAATACTCCCGGCTGCTGGCTGTCTGTGCCATCTCGGCAAAGCGGGAAAAAAAGGTGCTCTGCGAGCAGGCAATGACATGGGAAAGGGTTTTCAGTGGGTCGGATACCTCCCCCTTGATGGAGACATGCCAATGCTCAAAGCGTGCGGTGTAGCCGCTCAAACGGGCCTTTATCTCCGTGATGGAATGGGCGTTCATCGTGATGAGAATATCTGGCAGAAGCTCTTCCATTTCCGCCTCGCTCAGCGTGCGGCATAATGTGAAGGTTGGCAAGGAGCAACTCACATACAGGTTGGAGAGAAGATCGGTTGAAATAACGCAGTTATACTTTTGCGCAAAATCCTCTATGGCCAGCTTTTCCTCGGGTTTCGGTACGCCGCATTGGCCATATACGATTAGAATCTTTTTGTCCTTGAAACGCGCCACAATGCTGTGCCACTTTTCAGCAGAATCCTCAAGGGTCAGCCTTTCAATCCTCTTGACGCCCGGCAACTGCGCCGCTTCAAATTTGATGATGCCCTGGTGTATAGGATAGTCGTTCTCTACAATATAATTGATGTGAACCGGCCCGGGTTCACCTTGGGTCAATTCAAGCAGAGCCTCATTTGCCAGGCGGGAGAAGTACCAAAAATCCTTTTGGTCCCGCACATGCCCCAGGGTGACCACCTTTTTGCAGATGGCTGCAAACAAACCCTCCTGGGGAATCATCTGCTCTTCCTGCTGAAACATGTAGTAATGGTTCCGGTCGGCGGTCAGCAGCAGCAGGGGCAGTTGCTGATAGAAGGCCTCGTTTGCTGCGGAAACGTAATTGGCCGCCGCTGTGCCGGAAGTGCAGCAAACGGCAACAGGCACCCGCAATTCTTCGATAAGCCCAATGGCAAAAAACGAGGCGCTGCGCTCATCCACAATGGAATAGGTCGTGAAGAAATCATCGTTTTCGAGCGAGTGAACCAGAGGCGCATGTCGGGTGCCCGCCGAAATGACGAAATGGCGAATTTCAAATTGTTTTAGCAA
>CAZKBM010000096.1:0-9463 GCA_964550985.1 uncultured Oscillospiraceae bacterium | reverse complement strand
GTTCCGCAGCGTGGCTGCCTTCGCAGGTATGCAGCGCATCCACGCGGAGGAATGCGCGGACACTGGCCGCAATAAAGCAAGCAAACCGATTAAAAAACGGACTTTCGTCCTCAATCCAAAACCCCGCAAATCAGCTAACCCCCCAGCGGGCAAAAAAAGCTACAGTTCGCTACGGCGGGGGTCCAGCGCGTCGGCCATGCCGTCGCCCAGCAGGTTAAACGAAAGCGAGGTGATGACGATGGCAAGCCCTGGGAAGATGACCATGTGGGGGTATTGGCGCATCCAGGGGGTGGCCTCTTGCAGCATGTTGCCCCACTCAGGCGCGGGGGGCTGTATGCCCATGCCGATATAGCTGAGGGCGGCCGCACCCATAATCAGGCCCGCCACGTTCATCATGGCATTTACAATAATGGGGCCCACGGCGTTTGGCAGCACATGGCGGAAGATGATGTTGCCGCTGCTCGAGCCGAGCGAGCGGGTGGCCTCGACATACTCCTGGTGAACCACGCCCAATACCACCGAGTGCACCAGCCGGGTGTACCAGGGGATGTTGGAGACCACCATGGCCACCACCATGCCTTTGAGCCCCAGGCCAATGGCCGCCACCACCGATAGGATAAGCAGGTTTGGGGGGATGCTCATCAGCGCGTCCATCATGCGCAGGATGAGCGTTTCGGTTTTGCCGCCGAAGTAGGCCGCCACCGCCCCGAAGATGGAGCCGCCCGTTATGGCCAGAGCCGAGCACACCACGCCGAAGATGAGGGAGTAGCGCGCGCCATAGATGACGCGGGCGAATTGGTCGCGGCCGAAGGAATCGGTGCCAAACCAGTGCTGGGCACTGGGGGCTTGCAGGCGGGCCTCGGGGTGCTGGGCCAGCACGTCGGTTTCGTAGTTGGCAATCAGGCCCGCGCTAAGGGCCAGAATGATGATGAGGATGACCACACAGAGGGCCACCATGGCCAGTTTGTTCTTTTTCAGGCGGCCCCAAATTTCGGCCAATTGGGTGGGCTGGGCCTGTAAAAGCTGCTGCTGGCGTTTGCGTTTGCTAAAAAATCCCATTGCTGTATCCCCTCCCCTATTTGCTGTACGAAGCCCGAATGCGTGGGTCTATCAGGCCATAGATGAGGTCAACAATGAGCATGATGACCATGAACAGCGTGGAGAGGAAGATGACCGCCCCCATTACGATGGGTACGTCTTTAATTTTGATGGCCGCCACAATGATGTTGCCGATGCCCGGCAGGCCAAAGACCACCTCGGTGATGAGCGCGCCGCCCAAGAGAGAGGCGAAAGACACGCCAAGCTGGTTTACCACGGGCAACATGCCGTTGCGCAGCGCATGGCCAAACACCTGACGGCTGCGTGAAGCGCCCTTGCCACGCGCCGTACGGATATAGTCCTGGTTGATGGCGTCCAGCATGGTGGCACGGGTAAGGCGGCTGGTGTAGGCCGCGGCAGGCAGGGCCAGTGTCATAACCGGCATCACCATGTGCTTCCAAGTGCCCACCCCGCTGGAGGGCAGCCACCCCAGGGTGAGGGAGAACAGCAACATGGCCATAAGCCCCAGCCAAAAGCTGGGTATGCTGGCAAACACCAAGGCCAGGGTGGTTGTGGTGTGGTCTAAAATCGAGTATTGCTTTACGGCCGAGAGCACCCCCAGCGGTATGCCGATGACGGCGCTTACCAGCACCGAAAGCGCCGCAAGCTGCAGGGTTACGGGGAATTTGGGCAGAATGATTTCAAAAACCGGAATGCGGTTTTGATAAGAGACGCCAAAGTTCCCCTGTAGGATGTTGACCATATAATCCACATAGCGCACAATAACGGGTTTATCCAGGCCAAATTCCCGGTTCACGGCGTCCACCTGCTGGGCGGTGGCGGTGGGGCCCAAAAGCATCCGCCCAGGGTTTGTGGGGGTAAGGCTTAAAATCATAAACACCACAAACACCACAAAAAACAGGGTGGGAATCATGATGAGAATGCGCCGGATGATGTACTTTACCATGTCGTCCTCCGCTTATTGTGCAAACTGCCAAACACACGGGTTGCGGCCACAAATACGCCATACTCCCCGGTTTGGTTTTTCACATAGTTATGCCTTCTTAGCCAGGTTGCGCCGCAAAGCCTTTTTGGAAAAACCCGCCTGAACCGGCGCCGTAGCTGTTGAAAGCGCCTTATCAATAATAAACATAATTACGCTTTTTATAGGAAAGCATTTTCGCACTTTAGCAAGATACAAATGTGAACTGTTAACTATATTAGTATACTCCACACCCTTTACAAAAACAATAAAAACGCCTCGCTTTCGTCAATATGGCCAATATTTACCCACAAATTTATTTGAATTGGCGAATGACGTGCGCCAATAGTGCGCCACACGCAAAGGGCCGTTGCTGACGATTCCTCAGAATCGCTTTGCAACAGCCCCATACAATTAGGTATCTCTGTAATGGCCCCGGCATTGGGCAATCTCAACATTGCCATTGCTGTGCACACGATAAACCAAACGATTTGCATCATCAATCCGTCTGCTCCACCAGCCTGCCAAATTGCCGCGCAAAGGCTCCGGTTTTCCTACACCCGCAAAAGGTTGCCGCAAGACATCCTGCAATAGCTGGTTGATACGGCGCAAAGTTCTTTTGTCCTGCCCTTGCCAATAAAGATAGTCATCCCATCCTTCGGGCAAAAAGATTAGCTTACTCACCGGCCAACTCCTCTAACTCGGCCATCGTTTTCACTACGGGCTTACTTTTTCCCGTTTCATAATCATGGATGGATTTTTGTAACCGCGCCTGATTTTCTGCGGAATAGAATGGGTCTGAAATGCGCAGATCAAACGGAATGCCGCCATATCGCACCACCTGCTTATAAAAAACATTGGTGGCGGTGGACATAGACAGGCCGAGCTCCGAAAAAATCTTTTCCGCTTCTTTTTTTAGCGTGTCATCCACGCGAATGTTTACATTTGCCATTTGGCAGCACCCCTTTCCTACCACTCATTATACACCCTATATGCCGCATATATCAACACAATTATTTACATATGTAACACAATGTAAACAAAACAACCTCGGGACATTTTGCCCAGAGGTTGCCATGATTTTCACTTCCAGCCGCCGCACGCAGACTATGCCCCCCAGCGGCCAGGGGCCGGGTGTTCCGCAGCGTGGCTGCGTTTAGCAGGTATGCAGGGTCATCAGGCAAGCCATGCAAAAATTCTGTCGAAAATGAAAACACATTTTCGACGAATTTTGGGACACGCGAAGGAATGCCCGGACACTGGCCGCCATACGGCCAGCCAAAGCTTTAAGGCCAAATGCAGAAACAGCCTGCCCCAAAAGCTAAAAGGTGCAAAAATCGTTTTTAGTGGTGGTTTTAATACGGTAAAGCGCCTTATCCGCCTTTTGGTATAAATCTGCAAAGGTGGTGCCGTCTTTGGGGTAGCAAGAGATGCCGATGCTGACCGAGGGCAGGATGACCTTGTTTTGCAGCCGCACGGGTGCGCGCAAAAGCTCCATTACCTGCCCGCCACGGTTTTGCAGCCAATCGGCCTGGCCGTTGTATTCGGCAAAAATTAAAAATTCATCGCCGCCGGCCCGGCCCAAAATATCGGTTTTGCGAAAGGCCGTGCCCAGGCGCTTTGCTATCTCTTGCAGCAGCACGTCGCCGGCAAAATGGCCCAGGGTGTCGTTTATGTTTTTAAAATTGTCCACGTCCAGTATCCAGCAGGCGCAGGGGGTTTCGGGCGCGGCCTGCAGCATGTCGCCAATTTTCAGCTCAATGGCCCGCTTGTTGTAAAGCTGGGTAAGGGAATCGGTTTGGGAAGCCCGGCGCAGACGCTCCCGCTCGGCGTGTTCCTTGTCAATGTCCAGTATCTTCCCAATGGCCGAGACCATCTCCTCCCCTATTTTGCCCGAGGGGTGCACCATCACTTGGCACCATTTGGGTTTGCCGTTTTCGCAAAAGGCCTCAATCTCAAAGGGGGCCGGGGCCTCGCCCTTTTGGGCGGGCTCCATCTGGGCCATAAACACGCCTTTGTTCTGTTTAAAAATATCAGCCGGGGCGATGAGGCCATTCGGGGGCAGGGTGTGGCCAAAAAGCTGGGTAAAACTTTCCGACACGGCCATTTGCCCGGTGATAAAATTGTATTCAAACACCACCTCGCCCCACACCTGAGAGGCGCTTTGCAGGCGGTTTTGAATGTTCAGCGCGCGGCTTTGCTCCTCGGGGGTGATGGTCTCGGTCACATCCACCACGCTGGAACAGCAGCGCTGTATGCCGTCTTCATCCATGGGGCATAGGCGCGAGACCGTCTCCACCCAAATCAGGCGGCCATCCTTGCACACCGAGCGGTAGCGCAGCATCACCACATCGCTTTTTTGCACCTGCTCCAGCGCATCGTTGAACACCTGCTGGCGGTCCTCCTCGTAGATGAGGTTGATGTATTTGCCCTCAAAATCCTCCATCACCTCTTGCAGGGTAAAGCCCAGGATGGAGAGAAAACCGGGCGAGATGTATTCGATGGTGAAGTCGGGGTCGTAGCGGATGTACTTGATACCGGTGGGAAGCTGGGCCAAGATGGTTTCGTACTGGGCAAGTTTTTGCTCTTTTTCCAAATTTTCCCGCTTGCGGCGGTCATTTTCCACAATATTCACAATCAGGCTGGGGTTGCCGCCGCTGCTGCGCACCACGTTGCCTGTGCCCAGTATCCAAATGGGGCGCCCGTCACTGCGCACAACACGGAACTCAATGTTCACGGTGTCTCCCATGCCAAGCTGGCGGCGTATCTCCTCGTTCACCCACGCCATGTCGTCTGGGTACACAAAACCCAGCGCTTTGTTGCCAAATTTTTCCTCCATCTCCTGCGAGGTATAGCCCAGCATCCGGCGGTAGCCCTCGTTACAGGTTAAAAAGGTGAACTGCTCATCCATCCCCACCTGGAAAATACCCGCGTATGCGTTATTTACAATGGCGGAATACGTCATGGGCTGGGCGGGACGGTGTTGCTGGTACACCACCGGCGAGAGGGTTTTATCCTGCTTTTCGGCCAGCACGGTGCTTTGCAGGTACTGCTGCTCAAACTGCGCGGCAGGCAAAGGGCGGCTGTAGTGGTAACCCTGCAGCACATGCGGCTCCATCTGGGCGATGATGTTCTCTATGTCCGCATTTTCCACCCCTTCCACACACACCATGATATCCATTTTTTTACACATGTCGATGATGGATTTAATCAAAATTTGGTCGGTGACGTCGTTGGTGACGCGCTCTAAAAAGGAGCGGTCTATCTTGAGTTCGTCGGCGCTGATTTGGCGGAAGATATCCACCGAGGCATAGCCCGTGCCAAAATCGTCTAAGGCGGTTTGCAGGCCCTGTTTACGCAGATAGTCGAAGGCGTCGCGGATGGAGCTAAACTCCCCACGGCCACTTTCGGTCAGTTCCAGGGTGATGGTGTTTGGGGGGATGTCATACTGCTTCAGGGCCTGCACCACCATTTCAGGGAAGCGGCTATCCTCAAACTGGCTGGCTGCGGCGTTGATATTCATGTTGAAGCCGGGCATGAGGCGCTGCCACTTTGCGCACTGCGCTAAGGCGGTGTGAATGACCCACTGGCCCACCTCCCATATCATGCCGCTCTCCTCCAGCGAGGGCACAAACAGATAGGGGGACACCCCCTCGGGGAAGGCCGCGTCCTGCCAGCGCAGCAGGGCCTCGCAGCCATAAATCTGCTTGGAATCGCTGCGCACAATGGGCTGGTAATACAGCGTAAAGCCGGCGAAGTTGTTTTCAATACTGTGGCGCAGCCGCTCTAGCAGCAGGGTGTCTCGCATGGCTTTTTGCGAGAGGTCGGGCCAATAGTAGACGCACCTGCCTTTGGCGCCCAGCTTGGCCTGCGCCAGGGCAAGGCTGGCGTTTGTAAACAGGGTGTCGCCATCGGCCCCGTGCTCGGGGCACTGGCAGATGCCCGCCGATATGGTAAGCGAGACCGAGAGGCCGTCCAGCTTACGGGGCCTTTGAGATATCTGCGAATACAGCTTTTCGCACAGACCCGTCTCTGGGCCCTGGCACAAAAGGCCAAAGCAATCTCCATACAGGCGGTACAGCGGGGTATCCGCGGGGAAGCCCGCGCGCAGTTCCTCAGCCAGATACCGCAAAATCTTATCGCCAAAGGCATAGCCATATTGGTTATTCAGGGCCTTGAAATGGTCAATGCCCAAAATCATGATTTCACAGGGGCGCTTTTCGCACGCCATTTTGGAAATGGCATCCAAAAAGGCCTGCTGCCCAGGCAGAAGGGTGAGGGAGTCCACTCTATCAAGTGTAGCGGGAACCTGTGGGCTTTGGTTTGGCATGGGTTTGTCTCCTTGTTCACACAGCTTATTCACATAGCTTATTCACACAGCTTATTCACATAGTTTGTTCACACGGCCGATTCACACGAACGGCAGCTTATGCAATATTTTTACTGTTATCATGGCATATAGTATAGCACACCAAAAATAGAACTTGCTAGCCATTTTGGGTGAAATCTTACAAATCCAGTATAAAAAACAAAAAAAGTGAGGTTTTTCGACTTTGGGGCTTACTTTGGGGCGGCCGGGGGGCAAAAAGCTGCCCCCTGGCCCATGAGCAGGCAGGGGGCGGCGCATAATTGATGTGGCTGGCAACTGCCCGAAAACCAGGCCAACCGCACCTATTTGTAATACTTTATCTATCGGTAATGGCTTTAAGGCAACACCGCACAAAGCTGACACAGCCGCATCACCGGCATCTTTACCTGTCATATTGCCCTAAAATATCTCCACCGTTTTGGAAGCATCGGCACTTTGAGGGGAGCCAGAGGCGGGCAGCGCTTGCAGGGGCTGCTGTAACAGCTGGAATTTTGCCACCTGGGCCTTCATGCTTTCGGCCTGGCCGTTTAACTCTTCGCTGGTGGCGGCGCTCTCCTCGCTGGTGGCCGAGTTTGCCTGTACCACGCTGGAAATTTGCTCGATACCCGTGTTGATTTGCAAGATAGAGGCGGCCTGCTCGTTGGCGCCCTTGGCAATCTGCTGGATAATCTCGGTGATTTCATCGGCGCCCTGCACCACAGTGGAAAGCGAGTTTGCCGTGGTTTCGGCTATGTCGGCACCGTTTTTTACCGCACTTATGGAGTTTTCAATCAGAGAGCCGGTTTGCTGGGCGGCCTCGCTGCTTTTGGCGGCTAGGCTGCGTACTTCATCGGCCACTACGGCAAAACCCTTGCCCGCGTCGCCCGCCCTTGCGGCCTCCACAGCCGCGTTTAGGGCCAGGATGTTTGTTTGGAAGGCAATGTCCTCAATGGTTTTGTTAATCATGCCAATTTTATGCGATGAATCACTTATCTCATCCATGGCACTCATCATTTGGGCCATCTGCCGGTTGCTTTGGGCCACATTTTCTTTCACCGTGCCTGCCAGCGTATTGGCCTGGGCGGCCTGGGCGGAATTTGTGTTCACCTGCTGTGATATCTCGCCCAGGCTGGCCGAGAACTCCTGCATCACGCTGGCTTGTTCGGTTGCGCCCTGGGCAAGGCTCTGCGCGCCGTCTGAAACCTGGCTGGAGCCGGCGGAGACCTGCTCGGACGCCATGCGGATTTGGCTGAGGGTATCGCTTAGCTCGGTGATGATTCGAACCATGGAATTCTTAATCTGTTCAAACACACCCTTGTATTCCACCCTTGGGGCAATGTTGAAGTTACCGGCGGCAATTTCGTTAAGCCCGCGCGAGGTGTCCTCTATCACGGCTTTTGTAGAGGCCACCATATCAGCCATGCTGGCCGCCAGGGAGCCAATCTCGTTTTTGCTGCGGTAGCTTATCTCCACATCAAAATCACCTTCGGCCATTTTTTGGGCGGCCTGCTCTACCTGCACCAGCGGCCTTGTGATGGAGCGGGCCAGCAAAACACTGGCCACAATACCCACCAATATGGCCGCCACCACCAAAATAACGGTGATGATGATGGCATTTATGGTGCTTTGCAGAAATTCATTCAGTTCGGCATTTACGCCTATGGACCAGCCTTGCTCGGTGGGAACGGGCGCGTAGGCGATCAGTTTTTGCACCCCGGCGTAATTATAAATGCCAAAGCCAGCCTCCCCCCCTGCCATCTTGGCCTCCAGCTCGGCCAAAGCGCTAAGCTCGGGGTTATTGGGCAGGGCCTGGGCGGTGTTATCGCGGTTTTCCACCAGGGAATAATCGTCGTGGGCAATGGTGTAATTCTCGCTATCCAACAGGTAGGCGCTGCCGGTGGTCCCTATATTGATTTCGTCCGTCAGTTCTGAAAGCACCTTCGCGTCAATTTGAAAATACACCACCCCCACCGCCGCGGAGCCCGCAATACCACCCTGCCATATAGGGGCGGCCACAATAATGGTCAGCTTGTTCAGGGTGCGGCTTTCCACCACATTGGATATGGTAGTAACCCCGTTTAGGGCCTGCTGGAAATAGTCCCGGTCAGATACATCCACAGCCTCCAACTGGCCCTGGCCCTGGGTATCGGTGATATTGCCCGCCAAAAAACCGTATAGGGCTCTCTTTTCCTCCACAATGGCCCGCTTTTCCTCCAGGGGCGTTTCGGGGCTGGAAAGCGGGGCCAGCAGGCCCACCTCGTTCGCCACGGCGCGGAAGGTCTCCAAATACTCGGCCACGGTGCGGCCCGCAACGCCCGCGGTGGTGGTCATGGTTTTGGTAAGGCTTTCGATAGAGCTGTTGTACATTAGAACCGCAACCGTCCCCCCCACAAGCCCCAGCGAAATGGCCATGAGCAAGCTTACCACCAAAATCATTTTTGTTTTAATACTTTTCATCGCTCGTTATTCCTCCCGCCCCAATGGGCTTTTTGTACCATCACCTTCCAAACGACCCCGGCACAGGTATCAATCATAAAACAACAAAGCAATTTGCCACAAAAATACGCCAGCGCTATTTTGTGACATTATACGGTGGCGATTCTGATATGTCAATTTATATATAATATTTTTCATATTCACACAAAATGTAGTTTTATTTTTGTGCAATTATAATAATTTTACATTGCCAAAGCACCGTTTTATATACAATTACTTTCATGCTTTTACATTTCAAGCAAAATATAGTTTTTTAGGTATGCCAAAACATTGGGGAAGTGAGAGCCTGTTTTTACTTTGTCAAGAGGGATAGCGTGCCACATATATGGCATATTGCTGGCAAATTGTATTGGCAATTGTAGCAGGGCCTTTGCCCTGTTTTGGCCTTGCTACAAAAACATGGCAATAAAGGCCTTTACATTGGGTTTTGTATGGCCTGTATACCGCATCAAGGGTTTTGCCATGTAACCTGGCTTACAGGTATTCAAAACGTAGGCCGTGCCACAGCAAAAGTGTGGCACGGCCTTTGTTTTAGAAGATTTAACCAGCTACCCCGTGGCCAGGGGCCGGGTGTTCCGCAGCGCGGCTGCCTTCGCAGG
>CAZKBM010000095.1:0-9519 GCA_964550985.1 uncultured Oscillospiraceae bacterium | reverse complement strand
GCGAAAGCCAGGTTATCTACGTAGTGTACAATGCAAACCTGTTTGAAGAGCTGGGCATTCAAAAACCCACCACCTATGAAGAACTGAAAACCGCGGCCAAAACCCTCACCGATAAGGGCATTGCCCCCTTCTGGCTGGGCGGCGCCGACGGCTGGCAGAATGTCAACCTCTACCTGATGCTGATTTCGCAAATTGACACCAGCATTTTTGACAAGGCCCAGAATGGCGAAACCCCCTGGACCGACCCCACTTTTGTACAGGCCATGAACAACTACAAAAAAATGTTCGACGACGGTATCTTCCAAACCGGCGCCCTCTCTAACACCTCGTACCCGCAGGGCGTTAACGCCCTTACCAGCGGCAACACCGGTATGATTGCCCTGGGTTCTTGGTGGTTCCAGGAGTTCACCGCACCCGATGCCGCCCAAACCATTAAGGACTGGGTGTTCGACGGCTTTTACCTGCCCGCAGTGGAAGCTGGGCTAAAAGATTCGGCCCCCATTGGCGGCGTGGACTTTGGCTATGGCATTACCAAAAACTGCAAAAACCCCGACGCCGCCTGGAAGGCTCTGGTCTCCTTCGCCTCGGGCGCTGGCATCCAAGCCAATGTGGACGACCTCAACAACCTCGCCTCCTTCAAAGGCATTGAACCCCAAGACCCGAACATCCCCGATAACATCAAAGAGCAACTGAAAGGCTACAACGCCGCACTGGATGAAGCCATGAACCAGCGCATTGGCGAGCCCACCATTGACCAGGCCCTGCAAGACGCGCTGGCCGCCGTGGCCTCGGGCGAAATGACCGCCGAAGAAGCCATGGCCAGCGTACAGGCTGCCCAGGATGCACTTGGAGGCGGCGCGGCCGCTTCGGGTTCCTCCTATATGGCCGCCTCTTCTGCCGCCGGTTCTTCCTCCATGGCCGCCTCTTCTGCCGCGGCCTAAGCACATAGAAGTATCCCTAGGCAAACCCAGGGGACCGGTAATAGAGAAAAGTGGAATCCGCCCCTTGTGAATATTTTTCACCGGGGGCGGATTCCGCCATACTACGGTTTCTCAAAAAGCCGGGCGGGGACATTTTGATAGTGGCACTGTGCGGCGCTTGCCGGTGTGAATGGACGCGCTTGCTATAGTTATTTTGACTTGGCTATATAATTGAAACCAAAGGGATTTTGCAGGAACAAGCCGCCGCCGGAAAACCCGGCCAGGGGGCACATTCTGGCCCAAAGCCGCGCAAAGCACGCTGCGCGCCGGGGCAGACAAACCAGTGGGAGTGATTGTTTTGAAGTCCAAAAGTAGGCAAAGAATCAATTGGCAGGGCTATCTGTTCATCTTGCCCGCCGTGGTCTTTTTTGCTTGTTTCATCCTCTACCCCATCCTGTTTGTGGGCTACGGCAGCTTTTTTAGCTGGACAAACCTGCTCAACATGCAGTTTGTGGGCCTTGAAAACTACACCAAAATTTTTACCGACCCCGTGTTTGGCAAGGTGCTGCGCAACGTTGTATTTTGGATTATCATCACCGTTTTTGTGCAGGCCGCGCTGGGCTTTACCTTCGCCTATATCATCGAGGAAAAAATTAAGCGCTTTCGCAGCTTTTTCCGCACCATGCTGTTTTTGCCCGTTGTCACCTCGGTGGTGGTTATCGCCATCATCTGGTCAAACATCTATAAGCCGTATCAGGGCATCCTCATGGGCTTTTTGGGTAAATTTGGCATACCTATCATCGATTTTTTGGGCAACCCCGCCATCGCCATCTTCTTCATTATTGCGGTAAATATTTGGGAGTGGACGGGCTGGTCGATGGTTTTGTACATTGCGGGCATCAACCAAATACCCGAAGATGTGAAAGAGGCCGCCTGCATTGACGGCGCCTCGGGTTTGCAGCAGGTGTTTCGTATCTACCTGCCCATGCTAAGCGGCACCCACAAATCTTTGGTGATGCTGGGTATCATTGGCTCTTTGCAAACCTTCGCCCTCATCTATTCCATGACGGGTGGCGGCCCCAACCACGCCACCGATATGCCCGGCACCTGGATTTTCCAGACGGGCTTTTCAAACCAACAGATGGGCTACGCTTCGGCCATCTCCATGGTGATTTTACTGTTTGCGCTTGGGCTTACCATCATTCAGGTGGTGTGCCTTGGCTCTGGGAATTTTGTGGCCCGTAAAAAGAGGAGGGCCGACAGATGAATGCAAAAACCAGGAAGTCGGGCTCGTTTTTTAGCAATTTTACCCCCGGATGGAGTTTATTGCTGCTGCTAGTTGTGGTAATATGGATGATACCACTGGTGTACATGGTAAGCATGAGTTTCCGCACGCCCGACAATATCTTTTCCAATACCCTTTTTGTAAGCGAAACCACCACCCGCAACTACCAAACCGTGATTGGCGACCACCCCGAACTGCCCCTCAATTTCCTTTCAAGCTTGGTGGTTACGGTGGTCTCGGTGATTTTGGTAACGCTGTGCGCCTCCATGGCAGTGTTTGGCCTTTCGCGCAAGCGGCTGCCGGGTAAATACATCATTTACAACATGCTGCTGGCCACCTTATGCGTGCCCATCAGCGCCTTGGTTATTCCGCTTACCCAAATTAACGCAAACCTTAGCTGGTTAAACACCTACCAGGGTCTGTTTATGCCCTATACGGCCCTTGGCATCCCTTTTGCCATGGTGATACTAAAAGGTTTTATGGATGACTTCCCCATGGAACTGGAGGAAGCCGCCACCATAGACGGCTGCGGCATTGTGCGGCTGTTTGCCCAAATTGTGGTGCCCCTTTTGCGCCCGGGCATCATTGTTATTGTTATTTGGCAGTTCCTTACCTCTTGGAATGAGTTCTTTTTGGCCCTTGTAACCATGAACCAAAAAACCACCATGACCCTGCCGCTCATTGCCATGCAATACCAGGGCTCGTATTTTAGCAACCCCGGTGCGCTGTTTGCCACCCTCACCCTCATCAGCATTCCCATGGTGGTTTTTTACTGCATTGTGCAGCGCCAGTTTGTAAAGGGGCTTATCTCGGGTGCAGTAAAGGGCTAAATTCCACTAAACCGTCTCCATATCGTCAAGTAAAGGGGGTTATCAGCCATGCCAGGTTCGGTCATCAGCTACCGCAAATACTATAAGCGCAACAAAGTGCTCAATGTCATCCGTTCGGGGCAGGATGTATCTCGTTACGACGTAAAAAAGCAGACGATGTACAGCATAGCTACCGTGGGGGATATCATTGGCGAACTGATTGACGAGGGCCTGGTATACGAGGAGGACTGCCAGGAGACGCGGGTGGGGCGTAAGCCCACCTGGCTGCGGCTAAACCCCAGTGGCGCCTTTTTTATTGGGGTGGAATTTAATGCCCAAATGATGTACTGCGCCATGTTAAACCTGGTGGGGGACGTTGTTTGGGAAGTTAGCGAAAAGGTCTCCTCGGGCGATTCTGGCGATAAGATTACAAAGCAGATCATTCGCCATGTACAGGCGGCCATAGAGGCCGCCCCCGGCGGCAAACAGCGGGTGAGCGGCCTGTGCGTGGGGGTGCCCGGCTACTGCGACAAAGAAAAGGGCATTGGCATAAGCTATACCCACCTGAACAACTGGGAAAATGTGCCCATTAAAGAGACGCTGGAAGAGTATTTTGAACTGCCCTGCTATGTGGATAGCAACGTGAACCTGATGGCCCTGGCCTTTAAATGGTTTTACTTCCACGGGGATGTGCGCGACTATGTGCTGGTGTCCATGCGTACGGGCATCCACATGGTGCCTTTTATGGATAACGAGCTCATCCTAAGCCATTCGGGCTTTGCGGGGGAGCTGGGGCATGTGCATGTGGCCGGGGGCAGCCGGGTTTGCAGCTGCGGGCGCTATGGCTGTTTGAACAGCGAAATTTCCAGCGCGGGTATTTTGAACACCATACAGGAAGGCCTGAAGGTGGGCCGGTTTAAGCCCCTTTTGGCCCTGGCAGAAGGGCAGGAGGAAAAAATTACCATCGAACTGTTCTGCCAATCGGTTTTAACCGGGCACGAGGACTCGGTGCAGCTTATGAAGCGCACGGCCGCCGTACTGGCCGAGGCTTTGGCCTGGGTGGTCAACATCCTGGCCCCGCAGGTCATCATCCTCTCGGGCTACCTGCCCGCGGGCCTTTCAGAGTTGTTTGTTAACGAGGTGCAGGCCAAAATGGAGCCCTTTACGGTGGCGGCCAACTACAAAAACCTGCAGGTTTGCGCCAGTGCCTTTGATAAGAACCTCGGGGCCATTGGCGCCGCCGCCATGGTGATGCAGGAAGAGTTTGAGTTTATTGACCAGCCGGTGTGAGATGCCCTGTAATGCAGCGCCTGATTTTTCCTGTATTTATGCGTTACAGTTTGTTAATTTGCTGTAGAGGCGCGCAAATAAAGAAGAAACACACAACAAAAGCTGCCATAAATGGTTTTACCCATTTGTGGCAGCCCTTTTTTACTGGGTTTTGCTATGGCAGGGCTTTACCCATAACGCACAAAAGGCAGGTCTTTCTCCAATATCGGGCCAAAATATTCCGCAAAAGCAGGTGTTTGGTCCTGGGCGCTCAGGTGAAAAACCATGGTGTTGGGCGCTTGCGGGCTATGCAAAATTTCCGCCGTCAAGTGAATCGCTTCGGGGGCGGCGTCCTCGTCCTTGCGGGAAAGCTGGCCCGTAAGTGTGCCGCCCGAAAAGGTATATGTGCCCTGATAATGGACAGCCGAATCGGAATCCAGCGTGCCAAAGCTTAGCAACAGTTGCCCTTTGCCTAGCCGAATTTGATAGGTGGGGTTGATGACAGAGTGTTCCTCGGGGTTAGCGTAGTAATGCCAGTCACCCCAAAGCAGTTTTTCCCCCTGAATCTTTTCCAGTGGTTCCGGGGGAAGCACAGGCTGGCGGTAGGGCGCAAAGGGCGAAGAGGACGAGGCGGCAGAGGTAGCGCCCGAAAGGGATGGCCCCGCCGCCGAACTGGGCGCGGGGTAGACAGAGGAACTATTTTTTGTGAAATTTTCACTTTTATCGCCGTTTTGGGGTGCTGCGCTGCCAGCTGTTTTTGGGGCGGCATTTTGCCCGCAACCGGCCAGTTGCAGCAGGGCAGCCAGCAAAAAGAACGCGGCAAAAAGTTTCCTTTTCATCTAAACACAGCCTTTCCCTTATTATATTCATTATAAAGACGGTTGGGCTTTTGCCTATATACAAAAATATTGTATCAAATTTTTTTGGGCGATGCCAGTGGCATTCCTCAAAAAATAGTTTACAAATCGAACAAAATCGTCTATTATATCTTAGGTTAGCCAAAGGTAAAAATAAGTGGCGTGGTAAATGGCAGGCCGCTTTTAGGAGAGAATCATGAAAAAGAAACGCTCTTTGCAATCCAAATTTGTGGGTTCCATCAGCCGTATTACCCTTTTGGTGCTGCTGGTTACGGCGGTATCGGGCGTGGTGTTTTCCATGATGGTGTTTTGGAATACACAGCAAAAATCCTTTCAAGAGGCGGCGCGATTGGGCGAGCAGGAGGTAAGCGCCTGGTTTCAGGACAAAGAGCAGATGCTGAAAATGTTGGGCGCCGATATGCGGCTGTTTGAGTACGGGCAAAAGGCCGAGATAGAAAGCTTTTTTGCCTCGTTTATAGATGAATATGACTTTTTGGTGGATATCTACATTGGCACGCCCGATAACCAAATGTACGCCGGCAGCGGCTGGGTGCCCGACGCAGGCTATGACGTGCGGGAGAGAGACTGGTACAAAAACGCTGCTGCGGCGGGAAAGGTGGGCTACACCGCCCCGTATATCGATGCGGACAGCGGCCTGATGGTGATTACCATCAGCACGCCGGTAAGCGATAAAAATGGCCAGAGCCTAGGCGTAATTGCCATGGATATCGTGCTGGATTCCCTGGTAAAATTTGTGAGTGAATACCAGATATTGGATACGAGCGGCACGGCCTTTTTGCTGGATGAATCTGGGAATTTCATCAGCCATGCCAACCAAAGCTTTTTGCCCGCCATTAAAAATGGCGCCGAGGTATATGTGAACTGGGCCGATTCGGGCATCCGGGTAAAGGGCGAGGCCGATGCTGCGGGCGTTACGATGGGGCAGGGGAAGGATGAGACGGGCGAAGACGTGTTTATAGCTATGGCCACCGTGCCCAACAACGGCTGGGTGTATGGCTTTACCCTGCCCATGACGGACTTTATACCGGTGTTTCTGCAGCAACTCTTGTTCTGGCTGGTTCTCATTGTAACCATGGTGGTCCTCTCGGTCATTCTTTCCAGGCTCATCACCCGCAAGCTTATCACCCCCATCAGCACCATTATTGCGGCGGCCTCTAACCTGGCCGAAGGGGACGCAAGCTACAAAGACGAACTGCATACCGGGGATGAACTGGAGGATTTGTCGCTGCAGTTTAGGCGGATGGCCGCCAGCACGGCCGAGCAGATACGCGCATTGCAGGCCATGAGCCAGGGTGATTTTACCGTTTCGGTCAGCCCCAAATCTCAAAAGGATGAACTCTCCATCGCCTGTAACCAGGTGGTGGAAAAACTGCGCGGTTTGGTGAAAGAGGTGCGCTCCTCGGCGCTGGAGGTGGCCGACGCCTCGCAGCAGATAGCCAGCACCAGCCAGGCCGCGGCGCAGGGGGCCACCCAGCAGGCCGCCGCCCTTAGCGAGATACAGACCTCTTCGGAGATGCTTTTGGGCAGCGTGAAAGAAAACGCTGAAAATGCCGATAAGGCCGATGAGGCCGCAAGCTTGGTGCAAACCCGCACCGCCCAGGGCACCGAGGCCATGGACCAGATGATGGAAGCCGTGCAGGAGATTCACCTCTCCACCGAGGCCATCACCAAGATTATCAAGGTGATTGAGGACATTGCCTACCAAACCAACATCCTGGCCCTAAACGCCGCCGTGGAGGCGGCCAGGGCGGGCCAGCAGGGTAAGGGCTTTGCTGTGGTGGCCGATGAAGTGCGCACCCTTGCCACCCGCAGCAGCGAGGCCGCGGCCCAAAGCAGCAGCCTGATAGAGAGCGCCTCGTACAAGGCCACGGGCGGGGTGGACATTGCCCGCCGCACCCAGGAAATTTTAACGGGCATAGCCGATAGCGTGAACGAGATGGCCCTGCTGATGCAGGGGATTAAAACCTCCTCGGGCGAGCAGCTTACCGGTATTGAAAAGGTGAACGAGAGCCTGGCCCAAATTGGGCAGGTGGTGCAGCAAAACAGCGCCATCAGCCAGCAAAGCGCGGCTTCCAGCCAGGAGATGAACGCCCAAAGCCAGCATTTGCAAACCATGGTAAGCATGTTCCGTGTAGAGGGAAGCGCGGGCGACGAGCCCAGCGCCCCCTTGCTGAACAGATAAAATACTTTGATGATAGCAAAAAGCCGCTACCAAACCAGGGGTTTGTGGCGGCTTTTTGCCGTGTGAAGAGTAACTATGATCTTGCGCTAGGGCGTATCTATGGTGGTGCGGCTTGAGATATAGCAGTGGGCGGTTTCGCCGCTGTAAATGACGTAGGTGTCCTTCCCTTTGGCCTTGGCGCTATACAGTGCAATATCGGCGTTTACATACAGGCTGTCTAAATCTTTGCCGTGCTGGGGGCAAAGCGAGATACCAATACTGGCCGAAATATTGACCATGGCCCCGTTTTCGATATAGGTGTTGCGGAAAAGGTCGCAAACCTCGCCAGCTTTGGTGCGCACAAGGGCAGTGCTGCGGATATTTTTTAACAGAACAAAAAACTCATCGCCCCCCACACGGCCCACAATATCGTCGGAGCGGAAGGTGCTGCGCAGCATTTCGGCGAGGCTTGAAATAACGGAATCTCCATATTTGTGGCCCAGCCGGTCGTTCACATCTTTAAAATTGTCTATGTCAATAATCATCAGCGCGTATTGCAGGTTTTGGGGCAAGCCCTCCTTCAGTAGTTCGCGTATCATATATTCGGTGGTGGCCTTGTTGTACAGCCCGGTCAAAGAGTCTGTCTCGGCCTTTTGCCGCAGGGTTTCCTCGTTTTTTACCCTCTCGTCAATCATCTCCACCGTGCCAATGGCTTTAAAGGGTTTTTGCTTCTCGTTTTTAATTACAACCCCCGAAAGCGCGCACCAGCGGTACGCCCCGGTGCTGTCTTTTATCCGAAAGCGCACGTCGGTAACGGCCTGCCCACGCTTGATGGTGGCAAAAATCTGCCGGAAGTCCTCGGCGTCGTTGGGGTGCACGGCCTGGGCGGTAAGGGCGGGCTCAGCCGTGGCCGATTTAGTAAGTACGTCCCGGCCAAAAATTTGCGCAAAGTTCGAGCGGCAGGTGATTTTGCCATCGGCAAAATCCCATTCAAAGATAATCTTGCCGGTTTGTTCAGCCAGCACGGTAAAGCATTTTTCGTTTAGCAAAGCGCGGCGCTTGGCGGCGCGCTCGTTAATAAAGATGTATACCGCCACAAATAAAAGCAGGGCAAAAAGTTGCAGCATCAAAATAAGTGCGTTTTGGGTGTGCAGGCTGGATTGCTGTGCAACCCGTTCCTCAGGTATCACCACCGTCATAACCCAGTTGTTAATGCCCACGGGCACAAAGTAGGCAAAACGGGCCAGGCCGTTTGAACGATATTGAATAAAGCCGGAGTCGTGCCGGGTAAAGGCGCTTAGAATATGATTGGGTGTGTAGCCCGCATCAAAGTCCAGGTTTTGTATTATATCAAAATAATTATTTTGATATAGAGAATCGGCATCCATGCTATTGGTGGCCACAAAATTGCCGTTGCCATCCACCAGATGAAAAAACCCACCCGAACTGTAGAGGGACTGATTGAACATTTTGCCCAGCTCCCCGGTGGCAAGGGCGCACCGCAAGGCGGCCTGGGGCGGGCCCTGCCTGCGCTGTATGGGAACCACGATACTTACATAAGAAGGGCCGCCTTCTTGTATGCCCTGCACGTCTATAATAAATGGCCGGCCATCCTTTATTTTATCGGCATAACCAAGTACGGCTTTAACAAACTGGTGGCCCTTAGAAGTGTAGCTGTATCCAGTTACGGTATCAATGGCCACATGCTCATATCCCTCGGCTGCCGAAAGCTGCTCAAGCTGGCTTAATGCCTCTATGGAGGTGTAGTTGTCGGCCTCTTCTATAAAACCGGTTATGGCCTGCAAGGAAACGGTGCGGGCCGTTAGGTTGTACCGCACGGCGGCGGCATTGCTCTCGGTAATTCCCATCAGCTCTTGGTGAACGGATTGCGTGTTGATGGAGGAGGTGTTGGAAATATAAAAAAGAACAGCCACCACAACCCAAACCGAGGCGATGGAAAGAATGACAATCAGTGGAAAACGTTTCATAAGCGGGTGCCTCCGTTTGTGCAGGGAAGGGGGTGCCTACACATAGGCAAACTGCCGAAGGCTGAAACCTGTGATTTTCTTAAAAACGCTAAATTTTGTGCAAAATGCCAAATCGGGGGGGGGGGGGGTAGATATTTATTGTATATATTGCACAAAAATAATACTCTATGCTTACCCTGCCGGATCAGTACCGGAGCCGCTGAAATTCT
>CAZKBM010000094.1:0-10409 GCA_964550985.1 uncultured Oscillospiraceae bacterium | reverse complement strand
ACTACGCCATGGTGGGCTACAAGGTGGAAAACACCGTTACCGAGCATGGCGGCGTAACCCGCGGCGTGTGCAAGGCCGACGCAAACGGCTACCTCACCGACATTGTGGAGACCTTTGGCATTGAGCAAACCGAGACCGGTGCGCGTTCCCCGGCAGAGGGCGGTGGCTGGCAGGAATTGCCCGCAGGCACCTTGGTTTCCATGAACTTCTGGGGTTTCGACAGCAGCCTGCTGGACGAACTGGAAGCCGGCTTCCCGGCCTTTTTGGATGAAAACCTGCCCAAGAACCCCGAAAAATGCGAATACCTGCTGCCCTCTTCGGTGGATGGCATGATTCGTGCGGGGCAAGCGGATGTGCAGGTGCTTTCCAGCCCGGGCCGCTGGTGGGGCATCACCTACCAGGAGGACAAGCCCGCCGTAATGGCCGCCTTGGCTGAAAAGCATGCCAGCGGACAGTACCCCAGCCCCCTGTGGAAATAAGCGGATGCTTCCCTAGAGATACCCCGTAAATGGGCAAAAGGCAAGGCCAAAAACGGCCTTGCCTTTTAGATTGCCTACGGTAAAAGGATGTGGTATACTATTTTAGGTTGCCCCTACCCAAAAGGGGCTGTGCCACACATTTTAAATTGGCGCCTTGGCGCTTTTCCCGAAGGGGGAACTTCTTTTGAAAAAAACCAGATGGATTTCGCTGCTGCTGGCAGGGGCCCTGTGTGTGGGGCTCACCGGATGCATTGGCAATTTTTACGAAAATGTGGCCAATGTAGATGGGCGAGAAATTTCTGCGGGCCTGTATTTGAACATGCAGTACGACGCCTTTGCCGAGGGAAAAACCCTGGTGGAGGACAGCGAAAAAGACCCGTTCAAGCAAACGGTGGAGGATCAGAAATTCAGCGATTGGCTCTCGGCCCGCACCGAAGAAAAGCTGCGGGAGTTTGTGGCCATTGAGCGGCTGTGTGCTGAAAATGAGGTGGTTTTGAGCGAGGAAAACCGCAGTTATCTGGAGCAGATGGCCAGTTACTGGGATATGAGCGCCGAAACCTTTGAAAAAAACGGCATTGGCTACGATACCTTGATGCTCACCTTGACCAACGGGATGCTGAAAAGTGAACTCTTCAAGCACCTGTATGCGGCCGATAGCGAACTGGCCCCCCCGGCCGAGGAGATTCGCAAGTTGTATGAAGAGCAGTTTGGCCAAATTGAGTATGTGATGCTGCCGTATAAGACCAGTGGGGACACCCCCCAGGACAAAGAAGCCGAAGTGACCGCCATTGCCGAAGAGATGAAAACGCGGATGGAAAACGGCGAGGACTACGACACCGTGGCGGCCGAGGGCCTGAAACAGGTGTATGAACTGCTGGGCCGCGAATACACCGAGGACACCGCTTCCAGCGCCCTTTCCACCAGCTACATTGAGTTTGCGGGCGGTGAGGACGACGAGTACTATCCCCCGGAGTTCCGCACCCAGCTACAGAGCATGGAGATGGGTGCCTACGGTGTGCATAAAATGGGCAGCTTGATTTTGGTATACCGCCGCGTGCCAAACTTTGCAGACGACACCGCCTACGAAGAAGCCCGCGACAATGTGGTAACCAGCCTGTACGAGGATGATTTTGACGCCTATTTAAAAGGAATTTATGACGCCTACCCCGTTAGCTGGGAGCCTGGCGCACGCTTCTACTTCAGCCCGAAGAAAATAGTGTCCTCGTCTTAGTGGGCTATCGCAACATGTTCCCGGTAAAAGAGCATTCTTAAAAAACCTATGCCGCAAGCGAAGGCTTGCGGCATTTCTCTATCTATGGGGAGCGGTTTTCCCCCAGGGCGCAGTTATTTACAGTTTGTTCATGGTTTTTTCTTGACCTTCTCACCCTTCTTCGGTAGTATGAACATACTGGAAACATAGCCCTGGCCGCTGTGTAGGCCGTTTTTTTCTCTGTTTTGGCGGCGGGCCGGTTTTTCCTACCAACATCACGGGTGGGTTGGCCCCAAAAAGGCCGCCACACCGGATAAAAATACACTGGGGCCCTGCGCCCCTTTGAGGAGACCCTTCATGAACAACGACCCAAAACCCCGGCAGCCGCAAAACCCGCAGAAGCTGTTTCTCATCTATGCGGCGGTGGCCTTCCTGGGGATGCTGGTTCTGCAATACCTGGTGTTTCCCTGGATGCAGAACACCCGCACCACCGAGGTGCCCTACAACCAGTTCCTAAGCATGGTGGAAGCCGGCGAGGTGAGCGAGGTACAACTGGACAACCAAACCGGGCGGATAGAATTTGCCGTCCCCGCGCAGGAGGGCGAGGCCGCCGCCAGCTATTACACGGGCATTGTAGATGACCCCGGCCTGGTGGAAAAGCTGCAAACGGCCAAGGGGCCCGATGGCGAGCCCATCGTGTTCTCTCAAACCGTGCCGGTACAACAGGGCTTTTTAGGCGAACTGCTGGGCATGTTGCTGCCCATGTTGCTGCTGCTGGGCTGCTCCTATTTCCTGTTTAAGATGCTATCCAAGCGCATGGGCGGAGACGCCATGAGTTTTGGTAAATCTAACGCGAAGGTGTATGTACAGGCCCAAACGGGCATCACCTTTGAGGACGTGGCCGGGCAGGATGAGGCGAAAGACGGCCTGGCGGAGATTGTGGATTTTCTGCACAACCCGGACAAATACAAATCCGTGGGGGCCAAAATGCCCAAAGGCGCGCTTTTGGTGGGCCCTCCCGGCACGGGTAAAACCCTGCTGGCCAAGGCCGTGGCGGGCGAGGCCGGGGTGCCGTTTTTCTCCATTGCGGGCAGTGAGTTTGTGGAGATGTTCGTGGGGCGTGGCGCGGCCCGCGTTCGCGACCTGTTTAAGCAGGCCAAAGAGAAATCGCCCTGTATTGTGTTCATTGACGAACTGGACACCATTGGCAAAAAGCGTGACGGTGGGGGTCTTTCGGGCAACGACGAACGCGAACAGACCCTCAACCAGCTTTTGAGCGAGATGGACGGCTTCGACGGTTCGTTTGGGGTGGTGATTTTGGCCGCCACCAACCGCCCGGAAAGCCTGGACGCCGCCCTGCTGCGCCCCGGCCGTTTTGACCGGCGCATCCCCGTGGAACTGCCAGACCTGGCCGGCCGCGAGGCCATCCTCAAGGTACACGCCCCAAAAGTGATGATGGATGATGACATCGACTGGAACGTCATCGCGCGCATTACCTCGGGCGCTTCGGGCGCAGACCTGGCCAACATCGTGAACGAAAGCGCCCTGCACGCCGTGAAAAACAACCGCCGCCTGGTGATGCAAAACGACCTGATGGAGAGCGTGGAGACCGTGATTGCGGGCCACCAGCGCAAAAACAAGGTGATTAGCCCCAAGTAAAAGAAGATTATTGCCTACCACGAGATAGGCCATGCCCTGGTGGCGGCGCTGCAAACAAACAGCGCCCCGGTTACCAAGATTACCATAATCCCCCGCACCTCCGGGGCGCTTGGCTACACCATGCAGGTAGAGGAAGAGGAGCAAAACCTGCTGAACCGCGAGGAGGCGTTTAACCGCATTGCCACCCTGGCGGGCGGGCGCAGCGCCGAGGAGCTGGTGTTTGGCGTTTCCACCACGGGCGCCGCCAACGATATCGAAAAAATTACCAAGCTGGCGCGCAGCATGGTTACCCGCTATGGCATGAGCCAGGAATTTGACATGATGGCCCTGGAAACCATGACCAACCAATATCTGGGCGGGGATGCACAGTTAATCTGCGGGCCCGAAACCGCCGCCACCATAGACAAAGAGGTGCTCTCCATCATCCGTAGCGCCCACCAGAAGGCCCTGGATATCCTGCAACAAAACGAGGCAAAATTGCACGAACTCTCGGCCTATCTGCTGGAAAAAGAGACCATTACCGGCGAAGAATTTATGAAGATATTGGGGCTGGAAACCCCCAAAACCGGTGAGGAAATCTTGGCGGCGGCCCTGGTGCCGCCCTCGCCCAGCGCCGAGAAGGAAGAAAAGCCACTTGCCCCAAAACCCCAGCCCGCCGCGGTGAACGCGGCCAGCGGGCCACAGCCCTAAACAGGGGCAGGGCCACGCCGGGGGAAAAGGAATAAGACCGCGCCTTTTTTGTAAAAAAGGCGCCCCCAAAAACACAATGCGCCGCAAACCTAGGTTTGCGGCGTTTGGTGTTTTTTCTGATTTTTTTAGGCGGGTTTGAAACTCTTATTTAATAAAAGGTTCTAAGGTCTTTGTGGTTTTCGTCCTTACAAACTCTTTAAAAACTCGCCCAGGCGGCGGGCGGCTTCTTTGGTTTGGGCGGCTTCGCCGAAGCCCGTCAAACGGAAATACCCCTCCCCGCTCTGGCCAAAACCCACGCCAGGGGTGCCCACCAGGTGGGCCTTTTCCAGCAGTAAATCGAAAAATTCCCAGCTTGTTAGGCCGCCGGGGCATGCCAGCCAAATGTAGGGGCTATTGACCCCCCCGGTATACCAAACCCCGGCCTCGTCCAAGGCTTTGGCAATCACCTGGGCATTGTTTTTGTAGTATGCCACATTCTCAAAACTGGCGGCCAGGCCCTCGGGGCTGAACACGGCCTCGGCGGCACGCTGCACCACGTAAGGCACCTCGTTGTATTTGGTCTGCTGGCGGCGGCTCCACATGGCGTTGATATCCTGCCCGCCGCAGCGCAGGGTTTTGGGCACCACGGTGTAGCCGCAACGCAGGCCGGTAAAGCCGGCGGTTTTGGAAAGCGAACAAATCTCAATCACGCACTCGCGCGCGCCGGGCACCTCATAGGCCGAGTGCGGCACGTCGGCGTTGGAAACAAAGCATTCGTAGGCCGCGTCATACAGGATGATGGCCCCGTTTTCCTGCGCGTAACGCACCCAGGCGGCCAGCATATCCCGCGTAAAAGCCGCCCCGGTGGGGTTGTTGGGGCTGCACAGGTAGATGATATCGGCCCCGCCGCTGGGTGGGGCGGGCAAGAAGCCGTTTTCCCGGTTGCCCTGCACATAGGTAATGCTTCGCCCGGCCATCAGGTTTGCGTCCACGTAGGCGGGGTAAACGGGGTCTGGAATCAACACGGTATTATGGTCGCTAAACAACTCCAAAATGTTGCCAAAATCGCTTTTGGCCCCGTCGGATACAAAAATCTCGGCGGTTTCCAGCGCCACTCCATGCTTGCTGCTATAATAGCCCTGAATGGCCTCGCGCAGGAAGGGGTAGCCATGCTCGGGGGCATAGCCGTGGAAGGTGGCCGCCTCCCCCATCTCCCGGCTGGCCTTTTCCAGGGCTGCCACCACGGGCTTTGCCAGCGGGCGGGTCACGTCGCCAATGCCCAGGCGAATCACATCGGCGCTGGGGTTGGCCTCTTTAAAAGCCGCCACACGGCGGGCGATGTCGATGAACAAATAACTCTGGGCCAGGCGGCCAAAATGGGGGTTGAGTTGCATGGTGCGGGTTCCTCCAAAACCTATAGTATAATAACTCTAGTTCTATACTGTTTGGCGTGTTTCATAGGCTTGCCACAAACGCATGTTTGTGGTCTTTGTTGTGTTTCGTGCCTCTTTTTGTAAAAAAGAAGGGGCGGTTTTCGCCCCGCCCTGTGCAAGGGCTAGCGGAAATAGAGGTCTGTGGTGGGGAAAACCGGCTCGCAGGTCAGGTTGACCCCCAGCTTCAAGAAGGTGTCATTGTCGTCTTGGGTGATGATATCGGAGGAGTGGGCCTCACAGCCCCGTAGCTGGGGCAACTGTTCCAGCGCCAGTTCGGCGGTGGGGTTGGTGGCGGCCGAGATGGAGAGGGCTTGCAGCACCTCTTCCAGTTTCAGCACCGGGTAGCGGCTGCCCAGTATCTCCTTTTTCATGCGGATGATGGGCTCCAAAACAATGGGGGAAATCAGCAGTATTTCGTCGGAAATACCGGCCAGCACTTTGATGGAGTTCAGCACCACACTGGCGGTGTCGTTCATCAGTTCGCTGCTTTTCCCGGTTACAATTTGGCCGGAGGGCAACTGGATGGCAATGGCGCTGCCGCCGTTGGCGGCGGCCTTTTCGTTGGCGGGCTTCACCACAATGCGGTCGTGCGCATGCACGTCCAGGCTGCTCATCAAATACTCAATGCGCTTCACGCCCTCCACGTCCTGGCGCCCTTTTACATAGTCCACGCTGGTTTTGTACCAGCGGCGGATAATTTCTTGCCGCGCGGCCTCTTGCACCACCGCATCGTCGGTGATGCAGCGCCCAATCATGTTTACGCCCATGTCGGTGGGGGATTTGTAAATCCCCTCGCCCGTAATGCGTTTCAAAATGGCGCGCACCACCGGGAATATTTCGATATCACGGTTGTAGTTCACCGCTGTTTCGCCGTAGGCTTCCAAATGGAAGGGGTCTATCATGTTCACGTCTTTCAAATCGGCGGTGGCGGCCTCATAGGCCACGTTCACGGGATGCTGCAAGGGCAAATCCCACACGGGGAAGGTCTCATATTTCGCATACCCGGCTTTTACACCGTTCTTTTGCTCGTGATACAGTTGAGAAAGGCAGGTGGCCAGTTTGCCGCAACCAGGCCCCGGCGCGGTAACCACCACCAGGGGGCGGCTGGTTTCCACATAGGGGTTGGCGCCGTAGCCGCGCTCCGACACAATGACGTCTACGTCGGAGGGATAACCCTCGGTTAGGGTGTGGATATACACCCGCTCGCCCCGCATTTCCAGCTTTTGGCGGAAGCTTTGGGCCGCCGGTTGCCCGGAGTATTGGGTGATGAGCACCGAACCGATATACAGGCCAATTTTACGCAGGTTGTCTATCAGGCGCATCACGTCCAGGTCGTAGGTGATGCCAATGTCGGCCCGCACCTTGTTTTGTTCAATGGCCCCGGCGCTGATACACAGAAGTATTTCGGCCTGGTCCCGCAGTTGGCTCAGCAATTTTATTTTGCCGTTGAGGTCAAAGCCCGGCAAAACCCGTGCCGCGTGGTGGTCATCGAACAGTTTGCCGCCAAATTCCAGATAGAGCTTATCAAAGCGCTCCACCCGCTCGCAAATGCGTTTGCTTTGCTCCAAGAGGTAGGTTTCGTTATTGAAGCCAATGGGCATGATGATCCGGCCTCCTTTCGGCTGTGAAAAAAATAAAACCTCCACTATCCTACCACAGCAGGGCCAAAAGGTAAAGCCAAAACGGCGGCTGGAAAAGCACCAGGCGGCTTTTGTCGTCTGTTAATAAAAGCCTGTTTGATGCCATCCGCCAAAAAGTGCGTGCTTATATTACATTAAAAAAGCCAAAGAAATTTTATGGTTTTGGCCCCTTGTTGTGCAGTTTGCCCAGTGCTTTGGGCGGCGCCAAAGTACTGGCGTCATATTGCAAAAAAGATACGTTGCAATATGGTTTGTTTGGGGGCCAATAGAGGGAAACCGCCCAAAAGCACAAAGCCCAGCCCGAATTCTGCCACAAACATTGCAGGAATATTTGTGCAATAAATAGAAAAAAATGGTTGTTAATAGTTTATTCATAAATAGGTGGTAGGATGGTGCCCGTAGACCCATGCGGGGTCGCAAATGCTTGCGGTGGCTATTTTAGGCCAATTTTGCAAGAATATTTTTGAAATAAAGGCAGGTAGTATAGATATTGGATAACAGAATGGATTCAGCTTCCCAGCGAAGCGCTGTGGGCACTGCTGTGGCAGTACGCCCGGCGGCTTCCCGCAAGGCTGCGCCGCTTATTTTCTTGCTATGTTTGCTTGTGGCAGTAGCGGCGGTGTTGTTTGTTCCCATGTTTGTCAGCGGTGCTTCTGTGGGCGCTTCTTCGGTAAGCGCGGCGGCCACCGTGCAGTTGCAGCAGGAGGAAAGTTTTCAAGACCTAGCTTCTGCCGCGCAGGCCCTGGGGTTTACCCCCCTGGTGCCCCAGCAGTTGCCAGAGGGCTATGCCCTTAGTGGCATCCGCGCTTTAAGCGGCGGTGTTTTAGAAATGGAATATGCACAGGGAAAAAATGTTTTGCTGTTCCGTACTGCCCCCGGCGCAGACGACCTTTCGGACGATACGAGCACCTACGCCTTCACCGCCACCGAGAAAAACGGTGAAACGGCGCGCAGCTATGCGGGCCAAAGTGAACAGAAGCTAAATTTGGCCGTGTGGGCACAGGGCGAGGCCAGTTACTCTATTCAAGCAGCTATGGGCCTACCAGCGGCCGATATGCGGGCCATGGCCGAGAGTGTTGCCTAGCACGAATACTCAATAGGGCAAACGGTGAAGTTTTTTGGAACTTCGCCGTTCTTTTTTAGGCAAATTGGAGAGTTTTTGCTTGCGGGGGCCTGCTGCTTTAGTATATAATAAGCTATGTATAGAGGTTTCCTATGAGAAAAGCTGGCCTAAAGAACTGTGGAGGTATTGGTTTGCAGGTTGAGAATGTAAAAGTGGAGATGCTGGGTGGGTTTTCGGTATGGGTGAATGGGCGCCCCGTGCTGGAAGACGTGCCCAAGCTTACTAAGCCCTGGCAATTGTTTTGCTACCTGATTCTAAATAGGGAGAAGTTTATCAGCAACCGCAAACTCATTGCTATTTTGTGGGCGGAAGATGTGTTGACGGACCCGGCCAATGTTTTAAAGAATGCCGTGTACAGCTTGCGCAAAGAACTGTGCGGCGGGGAAAGCCTTACCGATAGCCCCATCATCTACTCTACGGGCGGCTACCGGTTCGACCCGGCCGTGCAAATTGAGTTGGATGTGGACGCTTTTTCCGAACTGTGCGAAAAAGCGCGTAACCCGCAGGTGGAGCCGGAGGCCAGGATAGAGTATTGCCGTAAGGCGCTGGCGGCCTACCAAGGGGATTTCCTTCCCCAGTTGGATCAAGACCTTTGGGTGGTGCCCCTAGGGCTGGGCTATAAGCAAAAATACTTGGGCTGCGCCCACCAGCTTTGCGAACATTTTTGGCAAAAGCGGCAGCATGAAGACTTGCTGGAGGTGGCCACCGCGGCCAACACCTTCGATCCGCTGGACGACAAATCAGTGGTTTACCTTTTCCGCGCCCTAGATGCCCTGCGTATGTACCGCGTGATTGTGACCACCTTTTCCCGGGTGACGCAAAGCTATGAGGACACCCTTGGTAGCGAGCCGCCAGACGAAGCGAGAAAAATATGCCATGCGGCCAGCGAGCGCATCAACAAAACCGAACAGGATATCATCGTGATCAAAACCGAGTTGACGGGTGCCGAACAATCGGCCCGGCCGGCACGGGGTGCCTTTTTTTGCAGCTACAGCAACCTGCGGCACATGTACTCTCTGCTCAAGCGCGCCGCCGAGCGTAACAAGCAAACCCTGGTGCTGGCACTGTTTACCCTGGTGCCGTCCAAGGGAACCGGGGTGGATCAATATGATTTGACCCGGGCCATGGCGGAGTTCAAGGTGGTGGCCATGAACACTCTGCGTAAGGCGGATACCATCGCGCGGTATTCCCGCAACCAATATGTGATGCTGCTCTCGGTGTCCTCTTTGGAGGATGGGCGCTTTGTGCGAGACCGTATCCGCGAAAGCTTTTCCCACGCGGCGGCCAGCCATAACCTCAACATAGACGTAAAGCTGACCGAGGTATAGCCCCTGATGGCACAGATATTTGGCTGGGGCTGTGGCCATGAGCGGGGCACCCACCACAAAAAATAGCTGTAAAAGGAAGAGGGAAGCCAGTTTCCCCCTTTCTTTTTTTTGTTTTGGGCGGTATAATAATACAATTTTCTGCCTGGTCACCAAAAAGGCTGGAATACCCCCAAAGGATGTGGTTTTTATGGAAAAAAAGATCAAGATATTACCCGGTGGGCCCTATGAGGTGAGCGGTGAAGTTCCGCTGAAAAATGCCCATATCCGCCCGGACGCCGAGGGCGTGAGCGAGCGCTGGGAGGACGGTGAGACCTATGACTTGCCACCCGGCCAGCCCTACCACCTGTGCCGCTGCGGGCTTTCGCGCAACAAACCCTTCTGCGATGGCAGGCATAAGGCGGTGGAGTTTGAAGGTACCGAACACAATGACAAAATGCCCTACCTAGAGGACTGTAAGCTGTACGAAGGGGCCACCTTAAACCTGCTGGATAACCGGAGCCTTTGCTCTTCTATGCGCTTTTGCGATAGGGGCATTGGCGTTTGGGAGGCCGCCCTAGAAAGCTACACGGAGGAAAAACGGCAACTGGCTATAGAGGAGGCCGCGGCCTGTGCCGCGGGCCGCCTGACTTTGATAGACAAAAAAACCGGGCTGCCGCTGGAGCCGGAACTGCCGCAGGAGATATCCCCCGTGCAGGATTTGGCCGCAGGCTGCCGTGGCCCGCTGTGGGTGAAGGGCGGGGTGCTGCTGGAAGGCGCCGACGGGGAGGCCTATGAAGTGCGCAACCTCATGACCCTTAGCCGCTGCGGGCAATCGCGCAACATGCCATACTGCGACATCACCCACAAGGTGTGCCCCCATATGCAGGGT
>CAZKBM010000093.1:0-10425 GCA_964550985.1 uncultured Oscillospiraceae bacterium | reverse complement strand
ACAGGTTGATGAAGCCCTCGGCGTCGGCATGGTTAAAGAAGTTGCCGGTGGCAAAACTGGCAATGTCCTCGTTGTGCAGGCTGTAGGGGCTGGTAACGCTTACGTTTATCAGGTTGCCCTTGTACAGTTTCAGCTTTACCTCACCGGTCACCTCTCCTGGGTTTTGTCCACAAAGGCGTCAATGGCCTCGCGCAGGGGGGTGTACCACTGGCCGTTATAAATCAAATCGGCTAATTTTTGGGCCACGGTGGCTTTAAAGTGGGCGGTCTCTTTATCCAGGCAAATCGTCTCCAGCACTTCATGTGCGTGGTAAAGAATGGCCCCGCCCGGTGTTTCATACACGCCGCGGCTTTTGATGCCCACCAGACGGTTTTCTACAATATCCAAAAGGCCGATGCCGTTTTTGCCGCCTATCTCGTTCAGCTTGGCAATCATGGCAACGCCGTCCATCTTCTGGCCGTCCACAGCTACGGGTATGCCCTTTTCAAAGCTGATGCTCACCTCGCTCGGCGCGTCGGGAGCTTTGAGGGGGCTCACGCCCATCTCCAAAATTTTATCGTATTGGGGCTCGTTTGCGGGGTCCTCCAAATCCAGCCCTTCGTGGGAGAGATGCCAGAGGTTTTTATCTTTGGAGTAGCTGGTCTCCCGCTTTACCTTCAGCGGAATGCCCTTGGCCTCGGCGTAGTCAATGGCATCCTCCCGGCTTTGAATGTCCCACTCGCGCCAGGGGGCAATAATGGTGATGTAGGGGTTAAAAGCCATGATGGTAAGTTCAAAACGTACCTGGTCGTTCCCTTTGCCGGTTGCGCCGTGGCAGATGGCGTCGGCCCCTTCTTTTTTGGCGATATCCACCAGGGCCTTGGCAATGGGGGGGCGGGCAAAGCTGGTGCCCAACAGGTAATTTTCGTACTTGGCGCCCGCTTTCAGGGTGGGCCAGATGAAATCCTCCACCAGCTCTTTTTTCAAATCTACCACGTACAATTTGGAAGCGCCCGTCTCCTTGGCGCGGGCCTCCAGGCCCTCCAACTCGTCGCCCTGGCCCACGTCGGCCGCCACGGCAATCACTTCACAGTCGTAGTTTTCTTTCAGCCAGGGAATGATGATGGAGGTATCTAGCCCGCCGGAATAGGCCAAAACCACCTTTTTAATTTCGTTTTTGTTCTTTTTCAGCATATCTGCCTTCCTCCCTGCCGCATGGGGCGGCTTGTACTTTCAAGTATGATTATACACCTATTTTGAATAAATGCAAGTCCTTTATGAATAATTATTCTTAATACTTGAATTATTCAGCATGATATGCATGATAAGTGATATTTTATGCAGCAAAAGACCTCTGGCCTATAGGCTCATCCAGCCCTCGTCGCGCGGGTTTTGCTGAAAAGCGCGCAGTTTTTTGAGGTCCTCTTCCCGGATGCTGTTTTGGCTGAGGGCCTCCTCCAATAGGGCCTCATAGCTGGAAAGGGTGACCAGCTTAACCCCTGCGGCGGCCATTTTTTCAAGGCCTGCGGCCAGGTTGTAGCTAAAGATGGCGGCGATGCCCAGCACTTCGCAGCCCGCCTCTTTCAGCGCGTCCACCACCTCCAGCACCGAACCCCCGGTGGAGATGAGATCCTCAATCACCACCACTTTTTGGCCCGCTTCGGCCCTGCCCTCAATGCGGTTTTCGCGGCCATGGTCCTTGGCTTTGCCGCGCACATAGCACATGGGTAGGTTTAAAATATTGGCCACCAAAGCGGCGTGGGCAATGCCGGCCGTGGCGGTGCCCGCCACAAGCTGGGCGGCGGGAAACTCGGTTTTTACCAGGTTTGCCAGGCCCTCTTCCACATGGCCGCGCACGGCAGGGCTGGAGAGGGTGAGCCGGTTATCGCAGTATATGGGGCTTTTGATGCCGCTGGCCCAGGTGAAGGGCTGCTGTGGCCGCAAAAAAACCGCGCCGATGGAGAGCAGGTCGGCCGCGATGGTACGGGGGGTGATTTCCATAGTTCGTATTCTCCTCTATTCAGGTAAGGTTAAATGGCTATTACAGTTTGTTCATTTGCTGTAAAAATTCGCCGCGCATCTTGCGGTAGGCGGCCACGGGGTCGGCCGCGGCGGTGATGGGGCGGCCCACCACAATATAATCGCTGCCAATGGCGGCGGCGTCGGCCGGGGTGGTTACCCGGCTTTGGTCTCCAATATCTCCACTGGGGTAGCGTATGCCGGGGGTGACGGTGTAAAAGTCATCGCCGCAGGCCTTCTTCACAAGCCCCGCCTCCAGCGGGCTGCACACAACGCCGTCCAGCCCGGCGGTTTTGGCGTTTTGGGCATAGCCCGCCACCACCTCGGCCACGGGTTTTTCTATCAGCAACTCGCGGTGCAAAGCCTCTTCGCCAAGGCTGGTAAGCACGGTTACGGCCAAAAGGGTGGGGCGTTTGCCCGCCGCGCCCTCGCAAAGGCCCTCCAGCGCCGCCTGCATCATGGCAATGCCGCCCGCGGCGTGCAGGTTTACCATGCTGGCCCCAAGCCCGGCCAGGGTTTTCATGCTGCGGCGCACGGTGTTGGGTATATCGTGCAGTTTCAGGTCTAAAAACACGGGGTGGCCCAGTGCGCAAAGTTCGCGCACCATATCGGGCCCGGCGGAATAGTACAGTTCCATGCCGATTTTAAGATAGGGTTTTTCGCCGGTAAAGGCGCTTAAAAATTGCAGGGTCTCCTCCCTAGTGGGAAAATCGCAGGCGACAATCAAATCTTTGGCGTTAGGCATTGTGGCTCCTTCCTATAATAGAGGGGATGTCGGGTAGGCCGTAGGCCTCCATCAAAAGAGGCAGGGTATCCAGTATATTGGGGCAGGCAAAGGGGTCCACCAGGTTCTGCGCCCCCACCTGTACAGCCTGCGCCCCGGCCGAAAGGAACTCAATCACATCGTCGGCGTTGGCAATGCCGCCTACCCCTATGATGGGCAGGCGGCTGATGCAGCGCACCTCGTACACCATGCGCAGGGCAATGGGCTTTATGGCGGGGCCTGAAAAACCGCAGGCCCCGGTGGAGACAATGGGCTTACCGGTGCGCGGCTCTATGCGCATACCCAGCAGGGTGTTGATGAGCACAAACCCGTCGGCGCCGGCCTCTTCGCAGGCCCTCGCAATCTCTATAACGCTGGTAACATTGGGCGAGAGTTTGATGAGCACGGGTTTTTGTACGGCTTTTTTGACGGCGCTTGTCACCTCGGCGGCGTTTTTGGCGCAGGTGCCAAAGGCCATGCCCCCGCCGTGTACATTGGGGCAGGAGATATTGACTTCCAAAAGGCTGATGGCGGGGTCCGCGTCAAACTTTTCAGCCACCTCTACATATTCTTCTACCGAAAAGCCGCTGATATTTGCGATGATGGGGCCGCTGTACTCCCCACGTAGCCGGGGCAGTTCCTTTTCCAGCACGGCGTCTACACCGGGGTTTTGCAGGCCTATGGCGTTTAACATGCCGCTTTCACATTCGGCCACGCGGGGCAGGGGGTTGCCATACCGCGCCTGCCCGGTGGTTCCCTTTAAGCAGATAGCGCCAAGGCGGTTAATATCGTACCAGCGGGCCATCTCGTGCCCAAAGCCAAAGGTGCCGCTGGCGGGTATGATGGGGTTTTGCAGCGCTATGCCGCAAACTTCGGTGGCAAGGCTTACCTTGGCGGGGCTGTTCTTTCCTTCACTCATGCAAAACACACCTCCTCGCTAAACAGTACCGGCCCCTCTTTGCAGATGCGCTTTGTGCCCGTAAGGGTTTTGCAGCTACAGGCAAAGCAGGCCCCAAAACCGCAGCCCATCCGCGCTTCAAAGCTGAGCTGCCCGGCGGCCCCTTTTTGCTGGCCCAGGGCGTGTACTGCGGCCAGCATCCGCTCGGGGCCGCAGGTGAAGTAGTAGTCAAAGTTTAGCCTTTCCAGCACGGGCGCCACAGTGCCTTTTGTGCCAAGGCTCCCGTCCATGGTAGCAATGTGCAACTGGCAGCCCAGGGTTTCAAATTCCCTTTTGTAAAAGGCGTCTTCCAGGCTGTTAAAGCCCAGCACCACCGCTGGGGTGCAGCCGGTTTTTTTCAGCTTTTTGGCAAGGCCGTACAGCGGGGGCACCCCCGCGCCGCCGCCCACCAGCACCGTTTGCCTATTTTTGGCGCGGCTTAGGGCAAAGCCGTTGCCAAGGCCTGCCAGGGTGTCGATTTGGGTGCCCGCAGCATACATGGCCATGCGCGCAGTGCCCCGGCCCATCACCTTGTAAATCAGTACGATGCCGTCCTCCAAAACCTCACAGACCGAGATGGGCCTGCGCAGATAGAAGCCGTCGATGGCGAGGTTTACAAACTGGCCCGGCGCGGTAAAGGGCGCGGTGGGGCCTTGCAGCCGCATCTGAAAGATATCGCGGGCGATGTTGCGGTTGTACAAAACCGTGTAGATGGCGTTTACTGGCATAAAATTCCTCCTGTTCCTGCTTTTTGGCTAAATTGGGCCACCGGTATTACACAAGGCCGCTGCGGCTGAAAGCGTGTTCGCCCCAAACGGTGAGCAGGGGCCAGCCCTTCAGCACGTAACCGTCAAAGGGGGTGCTGCGGCCCTTGGTTATAAATTCCTCCCGCCGCACCTGGCGGCGGTTTGTAAGGTCAATCAGCGTAAAGTCGGCCTCTTGCCCGGCGCATATCATGGGTTGCGCCTCCAAAAGCACCCGGCGGGGGCCGCTTGTGAAGAGTGGTAGCAGCTTTTCCAGGGGCAATTTGCCCGTCTCCACAAAAGCTGTGTACAAAAGGGGAAAGGCCGTCTCTAAGCCGGGTATGCCGCAAGCGGCTTTTTTAAAGCCCCCGGCCTTGTCCTCATCGGTGTGAGGGGCGTGGTCGGTGGCAATGGCGTCCACGGTGCCGTCCAGCAGGGCGGCCAGGGCGGCGGCTTGGTCCTCGGCGTGGCGCAGAGGGGGGTTCATCTTGTAACTGCCGTCGTCGCCGGGGATGTCCTCGCAGTTTAGCAGCAGGTGGTGGGGGCTTACCTCACAGGTGACGGGCAGCCCCTGCTTTTTGGCCTTGCGAATCAGTTCAAAACTATCGGCGGCAGAGGTGTGGCAGATGTGCAGGCGGCAGCCCGTCTCCTCGCAAAGGCGGATGTTGCGCTCTACCTCAGCCGATTCACTTTTATTGGAAACGCCGAACACATCGTAGCGGAAGGTGAAGCTGCTGTTTTCCTGCACGCAGACATAGCCCTTGGGCAAAAGGCTCTCCACCTCGCAGTGGGCGGCAACCAGCCGCCCCAAGGCGGCGGCTTTTTGCATGGCCTCGCGCATCAAAGCCTCTTTTTGTACCCCCCTGCCGTCATCGGTATAGCCGGGCACAAAGGGGGCCAGGGCCGCAAGGTCGGCCAGGCTTTCGCCCTTTTCACCTTTTGTAATGGCCCCAAAGGGCAACACCCGCACATGGGCGTTTTCCTCTATGGCAAGCAACTGGGGCTGCAGGTGGGCGGGGCTATCGGGCACGGGGTTCAGGTTTGGCATGGCGCACACGGTGGTAAAGCCCCCGGCCAGGGCCGCCAGAGTGCCGCTGGCAATGGTTTCCTTGGCCTCAAAGCCCGGCTGGCGCAGGTGGACGTGTAGATCGGTAAAACCGGGGGTGGCAAGGCAGCCTGTGGCGTAAAACACATCGGCGTCATCGTCTTGCAGGTTTTGGCCCACGGCCAGCACCTCGGCGTGGTCCAGTAAAATATCCCCGGCAACCAGGTCTTGCCCATTCCAAATTTGGGCGTCTTTTATCAGTAAACGTTCCATGGGTTTGCTCCTTTGGCTTGGTTGGCTATGCAGCATTTGTTCACATGCTGTAGGTGGGCCACATAAAAAAACCGCCCTTTGGTTTTCAAAACTGAAAACAAGAAGGCGGTAAATACACGGTTAAAACGGGGGTGTGAACCCGAAGCCGACGCCTTCCGGCGGTATGCGCAGGTGCTTGTACTGCCGTTTGCATGGTGGCGGTTCACCCCCCTCTTCCTTTAGGGCCATATCACACAAAGATGCCGAGGCCAGGGCCGCATCGGTTTTGCGTGTTGCTGCCTCAATATAGTATAGCAAAGGGCCGGCCGGGGCGCAAGTAAAAGGGGCGATATGCGCCGGGTTTTTGTGGCCAGGCTCTTTGCAAAAAGCCCTTAGGCCGCCGTGCAAACCGTTTGGCTTACAAAGGCCTCAATAATGGCGTCGGGCGGTTGCCCCTGCAAACTGTTGGAGTGGAGAAGAAGCTGGAAATCCCCCTGGGCCCAGGTGATCATCGAGCAGCCTTTTTTGGAGTTGCGGATATGTACCTGCTTGCCGCCAATCTCACGCAGTTCATCAAAGGCGGTGTGCGCCTCGGTGTAGGTGGTGGTGAGAAAGCCCTTATCGGTAAAGGCGGCACGCAACACATAGCCCTTGCCGTCGTTTGTGGCAAACTCTATCTGGGCAAACCAATCGTCTAAAACATAGTAGCGCTGGGGAAACAGGGTGCTATTGTTTGGGTAAGCGGTGATATCAAAGCCCAGGGATTTTGCAAAATTGGCGTCCTCGTAGGTTTCAATTTTAATGGGTTCGGCGTCGTCCAGTTCGGGCGGGGCGGCGCTGATAGCCTTTTGCCGTTCGGCCACAAAACCCGCAAACCTTGTGCCCGCATTGCTGCTGCAACTGCAGGCCGAAAGGCCGAGGCATAGAAGCAAGAAGCTGGTAATAAGTGCAAGCAGACGTTTCACGAGGAAATTCACCCTTCGCCCAAAAAATTTGGCACTGCCTTTTCTGTATGCCTCCTATTATACAACAGTTTCGCCCGCATGAAAAGGCGAAAAAGCCCGTTGAACGGATTGGGGCAGAGAGGGGCTTAGAGGGTGTTACAGCATTTGTTCAAATGCTGTAATATAAAAGATATTGTGCTGAACTTATACCAACACCCTTTAACCCGGTGTGCCCTCGCCGCTGGCAGAAAGGGGTGTGGGCCCTTCCTCTTCCTCCAAAAGGCGCAGCAGGCTGGGGCGCAGGGCAAAGGCCGCGCAAAGCTGCTGCACTTCCTGCATAGCGCGGCTGCGCACGGCGGTGGGCTGGCCGGTTTTTACGGCCCGCATCAGCAGGTTTTTGGGGGTGTTTTCGGGGCCAACAAACTCCAGCAATTGGCTTTTGTAGCCCTGGGCGCACAGCAGGTTTGCGCGTATGGCGTCGGTAAAAGCCGCGGCCACCCGCTCTTGTATAATGCCATAGCGGGTGAGCAGGGAAAACGCTTCGCTTTGCATCTGGGCGTTTAGTTCATGCTGGCAGCAGGGTACGGCAAAAATACGCTTTGCCCCCCAGCGCAGGGCCTGCGCCAGGGCCAGGTCTGTGGCGGTGTCGCAGGCGTGCAGGCATAGCACCATATCCACAGGGCCACTGGTTTCAAACTGGGCAATGTCGCCACAGGCAAAGTGCAGGCCGGTGTAGCCATAGCGCGCGGCGGCCTCGGCGCAGTGGGCTACCACCTCCTTTTTTAAATCCAGGCCGGTCATTTGCAGGGTAAAGCCGCGCACCTCTGTAAGGTAGTGGTATAGCACAAAGGTAAGGTAACTTTTGCCACAGCCAAAATCAATGATGCGCAGGTTTTTTTTCTCTTCCCCTTGCAGGGCGTCGTCTATAATTTCTACAAAGCGGTTCACCTGGCGGTATTTGTCGTACATCCGCTTTACCACCCGGCCATCGGGCGTAAAAATGCCCATATCCACCAAAGGGGCAATGGGCAGGCCTTGGGGCAGCAGGTACTCCTTTGGGCGGTTATGCTGGGGGGCAGGGGAATCAAAATTTTGTTCTGACGAAGAATTGCTTTGTAAAGCAGTTTTGCTTGTCAGCACTTTGCCCTTTTTCGAGAGCCGCAGGCGGCACTCGGCCTCTTTGGTAAAAGCCGTGAGTTGGGTGTATTCCTCACGCAAAAGGCCAGCCAGCAAAGCGGGTAGCTGGGCGGCCGTGTAAGGGCTGTGAAAAGCCTGCGTCCCCTTTTGGCGGCTTAACAGCCAGCCGTTTTCCAGGCGGGTTAACTCGGCCCGCGGCAGCCCCTGCACACGCGGGGCGCTCAACAAAATTTTGCTTGGGGCCTGGGCCAGCAGTTCTTCCAGTTTTTGCGCAAGTTCTTCCATGGCAACTCCAATTGGTATAATTATCTATAAATATACAAAACATTCAAATACAGAAGAATACGAATATTAATAAAATACATTTAATGTACCAGTCGTAATATATTTCATAAATATAAGCAGATTGCTATTTTGGTTCACATGATACATATAGTAATATATTCTCTATTTATTACAAAAATACCCAGGCTGTGGCGGCCAATTCCGGCGCTTTAGGCATCGGGTATTCCGACATAGGCCTCCGTCCGGTTTTCCAGGCAGAGGACGCCACCCTGTGCATAGGCCTCAAAGTGGGTTTCCAAAGCCTGTAAAAAGGGGGTGTAGTTTTCCTCCTTGGGGGTTGGGGCGTAGGAGGCGGAGAGCATTCTTTGCAAAAAGCTTTCTTTTGTGTAACAGAGGTCATTTGGGTAAGAGAGCTGGTGGTAAGGAATGGCAAAAAAGTTTGCAACTGCGTCATCTCTGCCGCCTTTGCCGCCGCCAAAACCCGTGAAGGCGGGGCAAAAGGCCTTACAGATGGCGGCGTTGTCCCGCTCCTGCGCGCCGCCTGTTTTGCGGTTGTTCCAAACCAGAAGCACCCTGCCGCCAGGTTTTAGAAGGCGGCGGCATTCCAGCCCAAAGGCTACGGGCTGGAACCAGTGAAAGGCCTGCGCCACCGTGATGAAGCTGAGGGATTGCGCCGCAAGGCCGGTGGCCTCGGCTCTGCCGTCTACAAGGCGCAGGCGGTCTGTATCGGCACAAAGCCTTTCGGCCTGGCGGCGCATATCGGCGTTGGGTTCCACCGCTATTACCCGGCAGCCAAGCTGTAACATCTGCGCCGAAAAAATACCCGTACCCGCCCCGATATCCCCCACAACACTTGTAGGGCCTACGCCTTCGGCGGCTTTGAGGTAGTGGAAAAGTGCCGGGGCGTAAGCGGGGCGGGCGGCGGCATAGGTGGCGGCCCGCCCGGTGAATTTTTCGGTGTTATCCATTTTGTTAGGTACTCCATCCATTGCATAAAATACTAATAGCAATATTAAACGCATGATTTATTTATTGTATAATTCATGCCGTATAATTTATACTAAATTATACGGCATGAATATAACTGATTTTATTCTACAATTTGATACTCTTGTTCACAGTAGATGCAGCGGTAATGCTGGTCGCTTTCGGCCCGGCGGAAGATTTGGGGGAGTTCCCGCTCTACGCTGGTGATGCAGCGGGGGTTTTTGCAGCGCACCACATTGACCACCTGGTCGGGCGGGGCAAGGCGCTTTTTCTCCACAATTTTGCCCCCCACAATCACGTTAACGGTGATGTTTGGGTCAATAAAGCCCAGCACGTCTAAATTCAGGTCAATTTCGTCCTCAATTTTAATGATATCCTTGCGGCCGGTTTTGCCGCTGCGCGCGTTGCGAATCACCGCCACGGGGCATATCAGCTTATCCAGTTCCAGCAGGCGCACAATCTCCATGCCCCGCCCGGCCTCAATGTGGTCAATTACCACGCCGCGCGCTATGCTATCAATGTTCATTGCTGTTCACCCCCAAAAGTGTTAAAATCAGGGCCATGCGGGCATATTTACCGTACAGCGTCTGTTTAAAATAGGCCGCGCGCGGGTCGCTATCCACCTCGGTGGAAATTTCATTCACGCGGGGCAGCGGGTGCAGCACCAAAAATTCGGGTTTTGCCAGACGCATCTTGGCCTTATCCAAAATATAACTGTCGCGCAGGCGCACGTAGTCTTCCTCGTTAAAAAAGCGCTCGCGCTGTACACGGGTCATGTATAAAATGTCCAGGTCTCCCATGGCCTTATCCAGGTGCAGTTGTTCTTCGTAGGGCACGCCCGCGCGCTTCATCTCCTCAACCAGGTAGCAGGGCAGCCGCAGTTCGGGGGGGCTTATCAGCACAAATTTGATGTTGGGCCGGGGCAGCAGCGCCTGCACCAAGGAATGCACCGTGCGGCCAAACATCAAGTCTCCACAAAGGCCTATGGTAAAATTGCCAAGGGGGCCGGGGCGCAGGCTTTTAATGGTCATTAAGTCGGTAAGGGTTTGGGTGGGGTGCTGGTGGCCGCCGTCGCCCGCGTTGATAACGGGTATGGAGGCATTGTTGGCCGCCACTAAGGCCGCGCCCTCTTTGGGGTGGCGTATGGCCACAATATCGGCGTAGTTTTGTACCACGCGTATGGTGTCGGCCACTGTCTCACCCTTGGTGGCCGAGGAGGAATCGGCCGAAGAAAAACCGAGTACTCCGCCCCCCAGCTCCATCATTGCGGCCTCGAAGCTTAAGCGGGTGCGTGTGCTCGGTTCAAAAAATAATGTGGCAAGTTTTTGGCCCTT
>CAZKBM010000092.1:0-10768 GCA_964550985.1 uncultured Oscillospiraceae bacterium | reverse complement strand
TCACTTTTGAGGTTGCCTTTCTGTTTTTTTGTCACCTATCTATTGTAAGTCTACAAAAGCCCTTGCACAGGGCAGGGCACAGAAGAAACGGGCCGAAAACTCCGGCCCGCCTTCCTGTAAAACCCAAAACCGGGGCAGAGCCCTGGCCAGGGCCTAAGGACGCTTACCCCCTTTTAAGGTAAAGTGCCCTTAATGTCCATGCCCGCCACAGCCCTCACAATTGCAGTCACAGCCCACAATGGGCACTGGGTCCACCCCTTGGCGGGTGTAATAATCGGAAAGGGCCGACTTAATGGCTTCTTCCGCCAGTACCGAGCAGTGCAGTTTTTGGGGGGGCAGACCGTCTAAAGCCTCGGCCACGGCCGAATTGGTAAGTTGCAAGGCCTCCTCCACGGTGCGGCCCTTTACCAGCTCGGTGGCCATGGAGCTGGTTGCAACAGCGGCCCCGCAGCCAAAGGTTTTAAACTTCACATCCTCTATGCGCCCATTTTCAATGCGCATGGTCATCTTCATAATGTCGCCGCATTTGGGGTTGCCCACCTGCCCAACGGCGTTGGCGTTCTCCACCTCGCCCAGGTTGCGGGGGTTTGAAAAATGGTCCATCACCTTATCACTATACAGCATTTGCTCTCATCCTTTCCTTCTATTGGGCGGTTTCATCCCACAGTGGAGACATGGCCCGTAGGTTGGCCACCACCTGCGGCAGTTGTTCCAAAATATACTCCACGTCCTCTTCGCTGGTGTCTATCCCCAGCGAAAGGCGTACCGAGCCGTGGGCGATTTCATGCGGCAGGCCCAGGGCCAGCAGCACGTGCGAAGGCTCCAAACTGGTGGAAGAACAGGCGGAGCCTGAGGAGGCGCAGATGCCCCGCGCATCCAGTTGCAACACCATGGATTCCCCCTCAATGCACTCAAAAATCAGCGAGGCAATGCTGGGCAGGCGCTGGCTGCGCGAGCCGGTGACGTGCGACTTGGGCAGGGCCGAAAGCCCATCGAGCAGTTTATCGCGCAGGGCGCCGAGGCGCAGGGTCTCGGCTTCGCGGTTCGCCTCGGCCTCTTTCAGGGCAGCGGCCAGCCCAATACAGCCCGCCACATTCTCGGTGCCCGAACGGCGGCCATTCTCCTGCCCGCCGCCGTGGATGAGGGGGGGCAGGCGCAGGCCTTTCCTCACATACAACGCGCCCACACCCCGCGGCCCGTTAAACTTGTGGGCCGAAAGGGAGAGCATGTCCACCTGCCACTCCTCTACATTCACGGGGATATGCCCCACGGCCTGCACGGCGTCTGTGTGGAATAGTACCCCGGCCTCTTTGGCTATGCGGCCTATCTCGGCAATGGGCTGAACGGTGCCAACCTCATTGTTGGCCGCCATGATGGTAATCAAGATGGTATCGGGCCGTATGGCGCTGCGCACAGCTTCGGGGCTCACCAGGCCCTCTGCGTCCACCGGTACAAAACTTACTTCGTAGCCCTGTTTTTCCAGGTACTCCAGGGTGTGCACAATGGCATGGTGTTCAATGGCCGAGGTGATGATGTGAAGGCCGGGGTTCTTTTTGAGGGCAGCCAGTTCTACGCCGCCGCGCAGGGCCCAGTTGTCGGCCTCGGTGCCGCCGGAGGTAAAAAAAATCTCCTCCGGGCTTGCCGAAAGGCAGGCCGCCACATCGGCCCGGGCCTTTTCCAAATCTGCCTTGGCCTGCTGGCCAAAACGGTATAAGCTGGAGGGGTTGCCGTAATTTTCCCCCAAATAGGGCTGCATAGCCGCCAAGGCCCCGGCGGAAAGCCGTGTGGTGGCGGCATTATCGGCGTAAACAAAACGGGCCATAACAATCGCTTCCTCTCTATATAACATACAAGCATTCAAGGGTAGTACGCACCAGCACCCTCTAGGCGGAACTTACACCGCATCTATTCCGGCGGCCACTTTTTGGTGGTAGCGCCGCACAAGGTCCTCTAAGGTGGTGTGGTCTACCACGCCGCTTATGGCGTCGCGTATCTCCCGCCAAACCTCCACGGTCACGCATTGGTCGGCCCGTTCACAGCAGCCGGTTCCATCCACGCAGCTTACCGGGGCCAAGCTCCCCTCCAAGGGGCGCAATATCTGCCCCACGGTGTACTCTTTGGCGGGCTTGGTAAGCAAATAGCCGCCCCCCGCCCCGCGCACACTGCGTACAAGCCCCGCGCGGGATAGCGGGGTTACAATCTGCTCCAGGTATTTATCCGAAATCTCCTGCCGCTTTGAGACATCCCGCAGCGATACCGGTATTCCCTCATCCGCCAGCGCCAGTTCTAACATCAGGCGCAGTGCATACCGCCCTTTGGTGGAGATTTTCATCCTCATCCCTCCTGCTTTGTTTTGCAGGGCAGGGCAAAAGCGCCCTACCTTAACCCTATAATACCATATGATTAGTATGATTTCAAGTCCTAGTTCTACACTTCTTTCGCAGTGCCGCACCCCATTTTACGGGGTGCGGCACTGCAGGCTTCTAGGGGCCGGTCAGCCTATACTGCGGTGACGCCTGAGAGGTCAGCGCCCAGGGTTTCCAAGGTTTTATAGGTCGCGGCATCCATCTGGGCGCCTTCAAAGCATACCGTTTTTAGCGCTTTACTATATTTATTACGGCCCACCAGCGAAGCGCCAAAGCTAACATTTGTAAAAACAGAGCCGCGAAAAGACACGTCTTTCAGGTAGCTGTTTGTAAAATCCACACCGCTCAGCTTCAAATTCTCCAGGCAGAGGCCGTGTAAGTCGGAACTTCTAAAATCCGTATCCTCAAAGCTACAATTTGTAAAAATCGCTTTTGTCAAATCTGTGGCGGTCAGTTTGGTCTGCCGGAATGTTGCCCCCGCAAAGTTCACCCCACGCAGCCCCGAAGAGCTGAAATCGGCGCGTGTCAACAGGCTATCCTGGAAGCTGGCGTCTTTTAACTCGCTTGTGGTAAAGTCACAGTCGGTCAGGTTGGCCTTATCGAATATGGTATCTTTTAAATTGCTGCATTTAAAGCTGCCACCGGTGAGGTTAGAGCCCGAAAAATTCGAGCCTTTTAGTTCGCTGCAATCAAAATTGCCCCGCACCATGGCCATGCCTGTAATCACGCTGCCGGGTAGGCTGGTGGCCTTAAAATTCACCACCAACTGCCGCTCTATGGCGTGGGAGAGGTTCGCCATCTCCTGCATGGTCTCCTCAATATCCCCAATGCTCTCCACCGTCAAATCAAAGGCGGCCTGTTCGCCTTTGCCTTCGGCCAGCAGTTCGGCATATTTTTCCCGCAGGTCGCCCAGCAGGTCGGTTTTTAACTCGTCTATACTTTTTACATCATTATAAGGCGCAAACACGCCCTCCAAATACTCTTGTATTTTTTCACTCATCGTCTGCATCCTCCTATAGTAATTTATCCAGCACACGCTTGGCATACTGCCAATTCTCTTTGTTGCGGGCGTAGGTTTGCCTGCCCTTTGGGGTGATGCTAAAGTATTTGCGCCGCCCGCCCTGGGTCTCATCCCCCCAGTACCACTCCACCTCGCCTTCGGCCTGCAAGCGCCTCAGGCTGGAATATAAGGTCACCTCTTTTAACTCATAATCCCCGCCCGAGTGCGCGGCAATCAGCTTTACTATCTCATAGCCATAGTGGTCCTCTTCACACAGTATGCGCAATATCATGGTGTCTGTATGGCCGCGCAATAAATCGGCTGTAATTTTATTTTCTCCCATCTGCTCACCTCCGTAAAATTAGTATAAGGCATATTACTATATCTGTCAATGTAATTCACCAAATATTCACAAAGTTTTTGCCTGAAGACGGGGCCCTGGCCAAAGCTAGGTTTTGGCAATCTTGGCTCCTTCTTCCCCCGCTTTGCCTATGGGTTTGACCCACACCCCGGCAGGGTGTTATACTCGCCTTATACTTCTATATACAACTTTATACAACCTTACTTAGAGCCATAAAAAAGTACCGCACATTTCATTTTGCCCAAGGAGGAACCCTGTATGGAAAAGGCCAAGCCCCACCTTCCAGCCACCATCGACGCCTACATTGCCGCCTGTGATGCGCCCATTCAGCCGGTACTACATGAATTGCGGGCACTGATACAGGAGTGTGCCCCAGAGGCAAGCGAAAAAATCAGCTATGGTATGCCCACTTTTTATTTAAACGGCAATCTCATTCACTTTGCGGCACAAAAACACCATATTGGGCTATACCCTGCGCCCAGCGGTATTGCGTATTTTGCCAAGGAGTTTGACCGCCTCGGCCTCAAATACTCCAAAGGGGCGGTGCAGTTCCCCAAAAACAAGCCCCTGCCCGCAGGCCTCATTCGGGAGATTGTGCGCTACAGGGTGGAAGAGAACACAAAAGATGGGGCCAAGCGCAAAAAGTAAACCAATCTGGCCCAAAAAGAGATGCAAGGGCAGCGCTGCCGCTTTGGGCATACAGTACCCAAAACAAACAAAACCCCCCAGGAGAGATACCCCTGGGGTTTTTTCGCCCTTTCCTTTATTGAATGGGCCAAAGCTCTATGTAGCCGCGGGTGCCAATGGGTTCTAGCTGGATACGCGGGTTTTTGTCATCCCATTTTGCGCCTATGGCCGAGGGGTCGTACCTCTCCACCGCCGCCTGTAGGGCTTCTATGGCCTCGCTGTAATCCTCCTCGGCAAACGGTTCGCTCTGGAACATCAAATATTTTGCCTCGGGAAATTCCACCGCTTCCAGCTCTTCGGGCACCACGCCGTTATAGTCCAGCGGCACCTCCACCCCCTGCACATACACCGAAGTGCCGGGCGTAATGTAAGCTTTGGGCAGCCACATGGATACAGGCTCCCCACTGATGGAGGGGATGCTTTGCAAAAGCCCCCAAACGTCGCAACCCACCTCTTCGCCATAGGCAAAATAGTCGGCCGCTTTTACCCCGCGTTTTAGCAAAACTTTGCGGGCGGGCTTTGTAATGGTTTGTACAAACACGGTTTTACCCTTATCCATTTTCTTCTCCTTTTTTAGCACACTGTATTTTACGCCAAAGGGGGTGAATAAATAAAGCGGAACAGGATTTTTGGCATAGGCTTTGGGGTTTTGGCCAAACTCTCTAAAAAAGGCCCGCTGGTAGCCGTCTACACTGCCAAAGCCCAGTTCCATGGCCAAGTCGGCCACCTTACCATTTTTATCCCGCAGCCGCAGCGCCGATTTGGACAGCCGCAACCGCCGAATATAATCGGCGGGCGTCAAATTGGTCCACTTGGCAAACAAGCGGCAGGCGTACCAGGGTGAAAATAGCGAAGCGCGGGCCAAATCAGCCAGAGTAATGGTTTCTTCCAGGTGTTCATCAATATAGTCTTGCATTCTCTGCACCGCCAAAACCTGTTCCTTCATTCACTCACCTCCCCCGCAAACACAGCATACCAAAACAGCCCAAACTCTTCTCGACCTTTTTTGCTCTGTTGCTTTGTTACAGCTACGCGCCCTTGTACCTATTACCACAAAAGTTTACTGGGTTGGGGGGCTTAGCGCAATATACAGGTTTATGCAAAAGCTCCCCTCTCTTTCGCAGGGCAGGTACTCTTCAAAATCGGCGGTATAGCTTCGGTCAAGGGGTGTTTTCCACAGGGCATTTCTTTACCGTAAAAATTTTGTGGTTGACACTCCCCCTGGGGCACAGCCTATACTGCCCATAGAGCGCTCTACAACCTGTATCTGGTAGGAGGTTACCCCTTGTTAAGCATCGGTGAATTTTCTCGCCTGTGTTTCGTCACCAAAAAAACCCTGCGCCACTATGACGAAATAGGCCTGCTGCGCCCCGAGCATACCGCCGAAAACGGCTACCGCTACTACACAGCGGGGCAACTGCGCAGTATGCTGCTGATTCATCGGCTGAAAGGCTATGGATTTTCCCTACCCGAAATTGCCGCCGTATTGGCAAACCCCGACGAGGACTACCTTGCCATAAAACTGCGGGAAAAGCGAAAAAATTTATTGGTACAACTGCAAAATACCCAGCACACCCTGCGCCAACTGGACGAGGATGTGGACAAACTGAATAGGAGAATGGACATTATGGAACAGAATATTTTAGTGAAAACAATAGAACTGCCTACCCAAACCATCTACAGCATCCGCAAAAACATCAATATGCAAGATTTTAGTGAGCTGATGAACCGCCTGTTTGCCGAAATAGCCCAAAAGCAGATACAGCCCATGGGCCCACCCATGACCTTTTACCACAAAGAGGACTTTTGCCCTGAAAACACCGATGTGGAAGTGGGTATAGCCGTGGCCCCCGGCACCCCCGGTGCGCGAGAATGCCCCGGCGGCCTATGCTGTTTTGCCACATTGCTGGGCCCTTACACGCAGGAGAGTTTTACCGCCGCCTATGCCACCCTGAGCAAGTGGACGGAGGATAACGGTTACCATATTCTAAACGCACCGTTTGAAAAATATGTAAAGGGCGGCCCGGGGGAAGACCCCGAAAATAACGTGACGGAGATTTACTTCCCCATTGGGAGGTAGCAAAAACGGATAAACGATAAAAACAAACGCAGCCTAAGGGGAAACCCCGGGCTGTGTTTGTTTTTTGGCTATCTGCCTCTTTCGCAGCAATTCAATACGGGGCCTGTTGTACCGCTGTGTAATAACGCAAGGCAGGTTGGCCGCCAAGGCATACACCAGCATGAGGGGAACAATATACCAGGGCCCAATAAACCCAAAGACCCAAAATGGCAAAATGGCCAGCCAATGCGTCAGTTCCGCGCGGCGAGATTCCCGCAAAAACAGCTGTAGATTCTCTGCGCCAAAACTGCGCAAATGCTTTTTGGAATAGCCGCCTTTAAACCAAGCGCCGCCATCCGGCAGATACCCCTTCCACTTTTTTATTTTAAAAAAATGCTCGTAAAACAGGCCGCCTTGCTCCCAACTTCGGGGCCTATAGAGCCAACCATCCTTTTCAAAATAGCGGCTGGGCATGTAAAAGCACAGTGCAGCCGCCCCAATATGGAAAAGTGGCCACAGCACAAAGAACAATAGAATCATGAGCCACTGCGGCAAAAAGAAAATTTGCATCAGTTACCTTCCTCGATGTCGCGCCCTTTCCAGCGAACCGGGCGACGAAAGATTTTTTTGAATAGCGACAACAAAAATACACCCAGGAAGAACACCAGGCAAACAGGGTACAAAAGCACCGCCAAAAACTTAAAGCGCCCCACGCGCCCAGCCCCATAAAGCAAAAGCCCTACCATTAGCGCGTACAGCGCGCCATACAGCGCTATATAAAGGCCCTGGCCGCTAGCCATAGTGGCCGCAAAACGCATGGGGATGATAAACATGGCGGCAATCCATAGTGAAATGGCCACCATAAACAGCGGCGCCGAACTCAATGCACCTGAGGCAAAATTTTTAGTCCAGCCCTCCAGTAAGCTTTGCGGCCCTTGTGCATACATACGAAAAGCAATCTCTTTGCCACCCAAAAAGCATCGGTAAGGTAGGCCCTGGGCGTCCAGCGCACGGCCGAGGCCTATATCCTCCAGCACCCTGCCTTTAACCCCTGCATGCCCCCCACTCAGGTGGTAATCCTTCTTCGCAATAAAAATTACAGGCCCAAAAAGCCCGCGGGTTTTGGGCCCCACCGGCAAGGGCGCGCCCAGAGAAGCGGCGGCAATAAGGTTAAAAAACAAAGAGAGCTGCTCAAACCAGCGGTAAGTAAGGTGGTAGGGCTGCACAGAAAGTGTGCAGCGGCAGCGGGCATAAGCGCTAAAAAGTGAGCGAAAAGCACTTGGCGCCAGCCGCACATCCGCATCCAAAAAAAGCAAAAACGCGCCCTGGGCGCTTTCCGCCCCGGTTTGGCAGGCATACGATTTGCCCGTCCATCCCGCAGGCTTTTGGGTGATGGAAATCACTTTTGCAGCCCCCGCGGCCGCCACCTGCGCCGTGTTATCGGTGGATTCATCATCGACGCAAATCACCTCTAAAGGCCGCACCGTTTGCGCGGCAATGTCCGCCAGCAAAAGCGGCAGGTTTGCCTGTTCGTTGCGGGCGGGTATGATAACGGAAAAGGTGGCCTGCTGGTTTTTATCGCTGGCATTTGGCAAAAAGCGAAAACGCAGAAATAGCAGGAAACCGCTAAGCAGCCCCAGCACTATGATCCCTGTGTTCATTTGCACATCCCCCGAAATCAGCTTTGCCGCAGGTACAGTTATTTGCACCAATAGTCCTCACTGAACAACAAGCGGCTAATATACTTTTAGTATATCACGGACAACGGGGGTTAAATTTGTCGAATTGTCAGAATATTATCGCCGATATCTGGTGTGTTTACAGCCTTACAACCTCACTGGTGCTTACCCAAAGGTGAAAAGTAACACGCCTGCGTTTGCCCTGGTTCTTTGATGAAATACTGCAAAGCCCCTGCCAGGAACTGTGTTCTCTAAAATGGGGGCCGCATAACAGCGGTATTCTGGTTTAAGCGTGCCACCATGGCGGTGCAGGCCACCGAATACCACCAAAGCAAATGGAATATATTGGAGGCAAACCCCTTTGCTACGTGTAAGGGGGCAACACATAAAGTGCATTTAAACATTTTAAAATGTACCTTACGATAGAAGCAACTGCATTGGTTAGGCATTTATCTATTTCAAGGAATCCTTTTCTTTTTCTTCCAAAGAAGAATACCCCCGGCAACCACCCCTGTAAGAACCGGTAGAACCACAAGGGGCGCGAAAACAGAATCTTCCGTCTGGCCAACAATTACCACGATGGAAACCTCTTCCAGCCCTGCCGCTGCATACAACGTGGTGGTCCCCTCTCCCCTAGCCAGCAACTGTCCGTTTTTTATCTGTGCCACAGTTTCGTCTTCGGTGCGAAATATTGCGGCTGAGTAGGAGGTGTCTTTAGGCAAAATTTCTATTTCCAAGGAACGTTCTTCACCAGGCGATAGGCGGTAGACCTTTGCAAAAAAACCGTTCGAATTAACAAAACGAATGGCCTGAACAGGCACATCAAATACCTCCACCGGAATACTTGTGAAGACCTCTTGACAACGGGCAGTTAATTCGGTTTTCCCCGGACTCACGGCGTTCAATCTTTTACCCTCCAATTTTGCTACGGCGGGATCTGCAACTTCCCAAATTATTTCTGGGTTTGTAACATCAAATGGCTCTAGCAGAGCCTGTAATTCTTCGTTTTTTCCCATCTCTATCCGAATATTGTTTGGCACTATTTCGATATCCACAGGTTTTACTTCGTATACAGAAACCTCCAGTTCTTTGGTAACCGTATGGCAAGAAACATTTATAGTGGCCGCTCCCACTTTGGCGCCATACAAAACCCCGTTCTTTATTGTGACGATGCTGTCATCACTACTGGCCCAAACCAGGGCAGTGTTTGTCACATTTGCAGGCACAAGCGATACCTGTATTTCCTTTTCCGTATGAAGCGGTATGCGCACCATGGTTTCGCTCAGCAATAGATCCTCTGGTAAGATTTCAAAGATATCTACGCTAAATGAAGAGCGGACTCCATTGGTGGTAGACGCAGAAATAGTTACGGCGCCAGGAGAGATAGCTAGAATATTCCCCGTAGGGCTTATGGTGGCAACGGCGGGGTTGCTTGAAGACCATTCAATGGTTTTGTCTGTGGTGGCAGCTGGAAGCACGGAAGCCTCCAGCTGCTGACTTGCACCGACCTCTAACTCCTCTAAAGTGTTAGACAGCAAAATCTCCTCGGCATAGACGGGCTGCACAGAAACCGAGAAGGACTGGCTTCCATTGGCCAAAGTGGCGGTAATGGTGGCACTACCAATACCCACGGCATTCAGTACTCCGGAGTTGCTTACGGTAACCACCTGGGTGTCGCTAGAACTCCAAGTTACCGTGTCGTTTCCTGTGTAGTAGATGACTTCCCATTCCAAGGATTGAGAATCGCCTATGCGCAAAACATTTGGAAAATTGAAAACTGTAATGGAGTCTTTGGAACTATATGGGCAAATTCCCCCATCATGTAAATGTGGGCCGTATCCATGGTGATAGTGGTAGGGGCCTAGCCCGCTTTTGTTTTGGTTATCTTTGTGCCCACCGCTGGCATCTGTTCGGCCAGAGTGAGCACTTACAGAAATGCTGCCCCCCAGAAGGGCGATAACCATAAATGTGCAAAACAAAGACAAAAATTTTTTCATAGTGGCCTCCCGCACTGCCTACTTTGTGAAAATATGATTGCCAAGGGAGTATGTTTTACATTCAATATTTTAAGGAAAGCGGGCTAGGTTCCCGTATACTATATTGCATTACACGGGAAACCGTCTTGCAAAAAGGGTCGTATTATAAATTTTATTACCGTAACAAAGGAGGCCTATAAGGAGAAGTCATCGGAAGCTAACCCATCGGAGCCGATAGGGATTAAAGCTTCATTTCGTTCGTGATTGGGTAAAAAAGCCCCCCGTCCTTAAAGTCAATCGTTCCGTGGAATAAGGCTCTTATCTTATACCGCGAAAGATGATTTACTTAGAAAGGACAGGGGGCTTAATAATTTATTTGTCCCGAAGCTGCCTTAAGCAACTGAGAACGAAAATATGTTTGCATTTCTCCATCGCAGCTTACATATGAAACATGTAACCGAACGGTGCTACGGTTCAACATGGTTGCTTCACTATTAGGCAAATGGAAGCAAAACACAGAAGAAAAAAATACCGCAAGCGCCAAAGCGCTTACGGTTTATAAAAACGAATGATAATTTGTAAAAAATGGTGACCCGCCGGCGATTCGAACGCCGGACCCATTGCTTAAAAGGCTAACCTG
>CAZKBM010000091.1:0-10860 GCA_964550985.1 uncultured Oscillospiraceae bacterium | reverse complement strand
CCAGGCCGCAGGGGGCACCCCTTCCTCCGGCGGGTAGGGGGCTGGGGCCGCAGGCGGCCCACTGAAAGTGAGCGTCAGCGTCCCTTCCAAAAAGTTCCCTTCGGCAGAGCGGTCATATACGCCCGGGCATTGCAGGGTGATCTCCGCTTTTTCGGGCGGGTTTGCCAAGGTCAGGGTAGCGGTGTTCCCCGCCTTATCATACGCGGCGGCGGCAAGGCCCAAAAGGCCGCCTGTCCCATCTTGCAAAATATAACTTTGGGGGTTATCCGCGCCCAAAACCGGCTCGGAAAAAGTGAGAAAGATGCTGTTTTCCCCCCGCTGCACCGCCGAAAGAAGCTCCGGGGCCTCGCTATCCGGCCTGTGGTGGCGCAGGTGCACCGCCCTCTCGGCCTGCTGGCCACCCACCCTTAGAAGAACCCCGGTTTCGGCGGCCTCGGGCCGATTTGTGGGCGCTTCCCAAACGGCCATCCACGCGGCGGAGAACTTCCCGGTCAGGGTTTGCAGGCTCTGCTGCAAATTATTTTCGTCCACAATCAGAATGCCGCCGCCGGTGCTGCGCGCGAGTGCGCCCAGGTTATCCAGTTCGGCTTTTACCCCCGAGGAAAAACCCAGCGCATACAGCGGCAGGTTCGCATCACCCAGCAGGGCCTGCACCTCTTCTTTGGTGTATCCGCCCAGGTTATAATCCACTGAATCTGAAAAAACCAGCAGCAGTTTACGGTCCAGCGCCAGTTTGGGTTGGCTGGCCAGGGCGGCCGCTTTGGCCAGTGCGTCAAACAATAGGGTGCCGGGCTGGTTGGCCTGCAGGGCCACCGCCGCCTGCCGTACCGCCTCGGGGTTTGCCTCTTCCTCCAAAAGCACCTGCACCTCTGTGCCAAATGCCACCAGCGTAAGGCGGGCGCCCGGCGCCATGCCATCCGCAAAATCCACCAAAGAGGCTTTCACGGCCTCCATCTGGGCGGCTGTGGTGGAGGTGGAACAATCCACTAGAAAATAGTACTGGGTGCCGTCGGCAGGCAGGGCGGCGCGCAGTTCGCGCAGGGCCAAAGCCTCGCCCCCCAGGCTGGCTGCTGTGTCGTCTTTTTGAGGTTCTTCTTCCGGGTAAAACCACAGGCGCAATTCCGGCAGTTCGGCCTGTACCTGCTCAATGGCCAAAGCCGCCCCGCCATTTTCAGGCTGTGGCAGGCTGCCACTTTCGGCGGCCGCCACGGGCAGGCTCAGGCCCGCCAAAAGGGCAAACAACACCGCCGCTCCTCTAAGCCCCTTAGCCCTCACCAAACCAGCCCCTCTCTGCAAAAGGGGACAAAGACAAAAACCCCTGCGCCTATGGTCAGCCTCTCCCCACCCTGCAAGCAGACGGAATCCCCCAGGGGTTCTCCGTTCAACAAAAGTACCTCACCCCGCCCGCGCACCAGCGCAAAAATGGTTTTTTGGGGCTCGAATACCAGCGAGCAATGCTCCTCCCTGCTCACCGCCGGGTCATCGGGCAGGGCAATGTCCATATCCAGCGCCCTGCCAATGCTGTTGCGCCCCGCATGAAGGCGGTAGTCCCGCCCTTTCTCCTTGCCCTCCACGCAAACCAGCCAGCCCACCACGGGGTCGCAGCCCAAAGTGGTGCGGTACACCCCAACGGTTTTTTCCTCTCCCTGCGCGGCGGGCCCAAACTGCACCTGCACCCCTGTGGCAGAAGGCCGCGAAAGAGATGGGCGATATTCGGTTACGGCCTCACCCAGGCGGCGCGGGGTGGGCAGGGGTGTTTTGCAATGCGGGCACTCGGCAAACTTGTCGCCGTCGTAAAAATGTCCCTTTTCACACCGTAGTACCGCCATCCGCCTCACCTCTTTTGCTGTTTTACAATAGGGTTTATGGTTTTATTGGCCTTCCTTTTGCTCCGGCCCAATAACTTTCACGTGAAAGTTATTGGGTAAAAAACCCCTGTGCTTCCCCCGTTTACAGGGCCACTGCCAAAGCCGAGAAGTTATCCATATTTTTGCCGCTTCCCCGCTGGGTAATCGTCGCCGCCATCTTGGCCAGCCAGTCCTCGGGGCCGGCGGCCGCTTTTAGCAGGCGCATCATCTCTTTTTCGTTTATCCACTCCCAAAACCCATCGCTGCATAAAAGAAAGTTTAGGGAGGTATCCAAACCAAGGCTCTCGCTCAGGGTAAAACGGGGGGCTTCATCGGCCATTCCCAGTACGCGGGTAAGGCGGTTTCTATCCTCGTGAAAGCGGATGTCGCGCTCTCGGATTTCGCCCTGCGCCACCAGCATTTGCGGCACGCTGTGGTCCAGGGTACGGGCGGCCAGTTTGCGCCCGCGAAACAGGTAAAGGCGGCTATCCCCCACATGTGCCCAGCGTGCCTCCCGGGCCGTCATGTACAGCAAAACCATGGTTGTTTTTATCTCATTGGTTTTGCCGCTTTTTCTCTGTTCATTTTGCAGGGCAGCCTGCGCGTTTTCCATACAGGCGGCAAGGATGTTTTCCGCTTCGCCCTGCCTGTTTTGAAAAGCCTCCCCCGCCGCCTGTGCGGCAAGGCTGCTGGCAAGGGCGCCCCCGCCATGGCCCCCAAGGCCGTCGCAGAGCACAAAAAGTGCAGTTCCATCCTTTTCAAAAACCGCCACAGTGTCCTCGTTTACCGGGCGGCCACCGGCCTCGCTCATCACTGCGTACTTGCGCATTACATCCCCCTTCTACTATCGGGTGGTCTTCGGGCGTTTTGGCAGTGTACAAAAACCTTTCAGGCTTGCAAGAGTGTTACGAAAACGTTTAAGTTAACATGAGTATATCTATCAATTGCGGTTTTGTCAACCGTATTTTCATAAAGTTCTGGTATTTTTATATTTTTTGCACAGTGCCCCGCGCCACCAGTTCCGGCTCCAGCAATATATGGCTAAGGGGGGGGGCCTCCCCGCGCATCCAGCTAACGGCCATATCCCCGGCGTGGATGCCCATTTCGGCAAAGGGCAGGCGCAGGGTGGTGAGGTTGGCCAGTTTTAGCCCGGCGGCGGGGGTATCCCCATAACCAATCAGTGAAATTTCACCCGGCACCAACACGTTTTCCTTGGCAAAACCGGCTAGGGCCCCAAGGGCCAGGGCATCGCCCGTGGCATACACTGCCGTATTCCGGTTTTTTTCTAAGCTCAGCTGTCTGGCCAGCGCCTCCCCGGCGTCCTCATCGGCCATATCGGCGGGGCCCTGCCGTATCTCCGCCTTGCCCGCATGTAGGTTCATATATTCCAAAAACCCCCCCGCCCGCTCCAAATGGCTTACCCCGGGCAGGGCTGGTGTAAAAATAACACAGCTGCGGTGCCCCGCCCGCATCAAATGGCGCGCGGCCAGCCTGCCACCTGCGGCGTTATTGCAGGCCACCGTGCAGGAGAGGGCGCTGTTCACCCGCCCCCCCACATAGATGATGGGAATTTGTTCACGCACGGTTTGGGCCACGTGCTCTGCCTCGGCCCCTTCGGTAAACAGCACCAGCACACCCACACGTTTTTGCAGCATGGCAAGGGTTTGGGTGGTTTCGGTTTGGCGGTTGCCGCCACTTTCATTTAAATACAGCGCGCAGCCCGCCGCACTCAGGCGGGTGTGTAAGCCCTGGGTGAATTTTGCGCAGCCAGGATAGGTGATATCCGGCAGCAATACCCCTACCGAATGGCTGCTGCCCATGGCTAGTTCCCGGGCATTTGTATTCAGGGTATAGCCCTGCTTTTTGGCAACGGCGCATACGTGCGCCTTGGTACTTTCAGAGATATCGGGCATGTTGTTTAACGCCTTGGACACCGTGGCCACAGAGACCCCGGCCTCTTTTGCAATGGTTTTAATGGTGGGGTTTGCCATGCCGACACTCCTTTCCCGCGTTTGCGCTCGTAAACGTTTACGTTTACAGTGTAGCACACACCACTATGGGTTGCAAGAAGGCACTGGAGTGAATTTCACGCATCATTAACCGGGAATTATAGCATCTGGCCCAGCCTCTGTCAATTGACAGGGGCTGCCGTACTTGTTATACTTTTTATAATAGAATGTATGTGGCACTCATTCTTAAAAAATATGATTCTATGTGACAAATTACTGCGCTTTCCCGTGGCAAATCCAAGGGGTTTTCCGCCTGTTTTTTATGGCGCGCACCATTTTGTGGCACAGTTTTGCCAAATGAAAAGTGAGGCAGTATGCCCAGTAATAAACCCACCATCAAAACCATAGCCCAAATGGCTGGCGTTTCCCACGTTGCGGTCTCCTTGGCGCTACGGGGCGAGGGCGGCGTTTCGCAGGCAAAAGCCCAGCAGATACGCAAAATAGCCTGTGAACTTGGCTACACGCCCAACGCCGCCGCGCGTAACCTTTTGCTGGGGCGCAGTAGTGGCATTGGCGTGGTGCTGCCTGCCATGGGGGAGTATACGGCTTTTCACACCGTATACAATGTGGTAAGCCAGCAAGCGGCCAGGCACGGGTATATTGTAAGCCTGGGCTGTACCGGGCACAGTTTGGAACTTGAGGAAAAATACTGCCGCCTGATGGCGGAAAGTGGCGTGGGCGCCATCATCGTAGCGCCTATAAGCAGGGAACTTGCACACATTCAAAAAGCCTGCCCACTGATACCCGTAATTTTATTGGGTGGCTGCGCCGCCGGGGACACCCCCTACGCCGCCCTATTTGATTATGCGCATAGCGCCGCGCTTGTGACAGAGCACCTTTGCGGCCTGGGCCACAGGGAAATTGCCTTTTTAAACCATGGGGCAAACCATTTTGAGGCGGGGCAAAAAGCCTTATGTTTTAGGGCTGAAATGGAAAAGCGGAACCTGGCTGGGCGGGTGTTTACCCCGGAGGCGGAGGATGCATTGACCGCCGGGAAGATGCTGGCAGAGCACCTGCTGGAAGAGAAAAAAATGCCAACCGCCCTATGGTGCGCTTCCGACATGCTGGCAATGGGTGTTTTACACACTTTGGCAAAACACGGCCTTTCGGCCCCGCGTGACCTGAGCCTTGTGGGGCACGACAACCTGTTTTTTGATTGCTTTCCCGGTGTGGAACTAACCAGCCTGCGTATGCCCAGGGAAGAGGCTGCAGGGCATGTCATTTCGCTTGCGCTTTCCCTGATGGGGGAAAAGGTAGAGGCCCCGCCGCCCCAAAAAGTGTTTGCCCCCAGTTTGATTGTGCGCAGCAGCAGCGGCCCGCCCCGCCGCCAGGCAGAGATGCTGGGATAACAGACCGGGAGGCAAGCCCTATGCCCCTGCGCAAGCCCAGCCAATTGGCTTTATATCCCAAACACAAATCCGAGTGCATCACCCGTCTTTAAGACCGGGGGCGCCTCGGATTTGCCTGTTATAGCCAACTAAGTCAATGGTCTAGCCGCACCAGTCCACAATGGTATCGGCCAAAATGTGAATGGCATCCAGATAGTCCTGCACCGAAACCCACTCGTTGTTTGCGTGCATCTGCTCGGTTTTGCCGGGGCCAAAAATAACGGTGGGGGTGTTGCCATACTGGTTTAAATGGCGGATATCTGCGGCGCCCTCCCGCCCACTGATGACAGGCGGTGTTCCAAAGTGATTTTGGTAGGCGCTGCAAAGGGTTTGTACAATGGGGCTGTTCAGGGGAATTTCTGAGGGATGGGCGAAATAACCGGCAAACAAAATTTCGGGCGGGGCCACTTGCAGCCATTCGCTTTGCGCGGCGGCTTTTTCCCTTACAAATTCTGCAAATTCGCGTTTCACTTTGTCTGAATCCTCGCCGGGGAGGGTGGCCAAAGAACCCCTGAGCTCGCAGCTATCGGGAAAGGCGCTGTTATAGCTGCCACTTTCAAACCTGCCCACCATGCAGGGAATAGCGGCCAGAACATCGGGGTACAGTGGGTGTGAGACCTTCTCCACCCGAGTTTTTTCAAAATCCGACACCACTTTTGTAACCAGATAGCCCATATCAATGGCATTGACGCCCTCGTAGCGGCGCTGGATGCCCGCGGCCTTCCCCTTCACCTTTATGGTGAACCAGATACGCCCAATGGAGCCGGGCTGCACACGCATACTGGAGGTCTCGCAGCAGATGCCCGCATCGGCTTCATAACCTTTCAGCACACAGGCCAAGGTGCCGTTCCCTGTCAGTTCTTCGTCCATCACATATTCGGCAATAATATCCCCCTTGGGCGCAAAGCCACAGGCTTTAAGGGCCCGTATAGCCATTGTATAGGCGGCAACACCCGCTTTCATATCCGAGGTTCCCCGGCCATACATCCTTCCTTCTTCATCTATGTTGGCCGACCAACACGGGTGCTGCCAGTTTTCGGCGGCCCCTTCGGGAATGACGTCGATATGCCCGTTGAACAAAAGAGATTTCCCGCCCCCGGCGCCCCGCCAAACACCCACCAGGTTTGGGCGGCCCTCGTAGGGCTGTGCCTCCTGTACATAGGCGGGGTGCCGGCGCAGTTCTTCCAGATTTGGCACAAAAACATCTGTCTCAAGGCCCAGGCTTTGCAAATAGCCCTCCAAAAAATCCTGTATAGGCCCCTCGTTGCCCGTGACGCTGGGAATGCGCACAATAGCCTGTAAAAAGGCAATTATTTCCTCGCGGTGCTCGTCAATCCACCGCGCAACCACTGTTTTATCCATGCCCTTTTCCTCCGGTTTAGCGGCTCTCGGCCAGCTTTTTTTCCTGCAGGGCGGCCAGCAACTTTTCGGGGGTGATGGGCAAATCTTTGATGCGAACGCCCACAGCGTCGTACACGGCATTTACAATGGCCACCGCCGTGGGTATGATGGCCCCCTCCCCCACGCCCTTGGCGCCAAAGGGGCCGTCCGGCACCTCCGATTCCACAATGTATGTAGTGATCTCCGGGGCGTCCTCGGCCGTGGGAATGAGGAATTTTGTAAAAGAGGGGGTTTTGGTTACCCCTCTTTCCATAATTACCTCCTCCATAATGGCGTAGCCCATGCCCTGTAAAATGGCCCCTTCAATTTGCTGCTCTATCATCATGGGGTTTATCGGCCGCCCTACGTCGTGCGCCGCGGCAACCCGCAGCACCCGCACCTCCCCGGTATCGGTATCCACCTCCACATCCGCCACCTGGCTTGCAAAAATATAGCAGGCGTAGGCGTCACCCTGGTTCGTTTCGTGGTCCACATCTTTTGTGGTGTTATCGTACCAGGCAAAACCGATAAAGCGCTTTCCATTTTGGTGCGCCGCCATACACAGCGCCTCAAACGGCATGGTGCGCTCAGGGCTTTTTTCGGAGACCACCTGCCCATCCCGCAGGGCCAGTTCTTCTTCGGTGCAGCAAAGCAACTCGGCCGCATAGCGCAGCAGATGCTCTTTGGCATCCCGCGCGGCAAGCTGCACGGCCTTGCCGCTTACAAAGGTTTGGCGGCTGGCCGAGGTGCACAGGGCGTCGGGCGTCACCGCGCTATCAGCGCTGATGATGCTCACCTTTTCGTAGGGGACATTCAGCTCCTCGGCGGCAATCATGCACATGGTGGTGTCGGAGCCTTGGCCGATATCACAGGCGCCTGTTAAAACGCAAACGCTGGCATCGTCCGCCACCTCCACCGTGGCCGCCGAATGGTCGGGCCGGTTAAAACCATAGCCCACACCGTAAAGGTTACAGCCTATTCCACGTCCTCTTTTTTTCAAGTTTTTCACCTCATCTATATGGCGGGGGCCTTGCCGCCCCCACCGGTATATTTACAGCGCCTGGGTATCCATATACTCCCTTATGCGCAGCAGGGTATCCGCAAAGCCAATGCTATCCTCAAACACCTGCCCGGTTGCCGTGGAAAGCCCTGGCTTGATGGCATTTTTCATCCGTAGTTCCCAGGGGCTTATCCCCATTTTTTCGGCCAACTGGTCCATCTGGCTTTCGTGCGCAAACGCGGCCTGCAAGATGCCAAATCCACGGTAGGGCCCGCAGACGGTGTTGTTTGTGTATACGGCGTAGGTATCCACACTGATATTGGGGATGTAGTAGGGCCCCGAGAGGTGCAGCCCCGTTTTTTTGGTGATAAAGTTCCCGATGGAGCAGTAGGCGCCCTTATCGCTGTAAACGCTGCCTTCCAGAGCCAGCAGTTTCCCCTCGGCATCGCAGCCCGTGCGCAGCTTCAAAATCATGGGGTGGCGCTTTGTGGAACAAACCATGGATTCACTGCGCGTCCAGGTCACTTTTACGGGGCGTTTTGTACGTTGGGCCAGCAGGGCGGCTTGTATTTCGGTGGTGATATCGTCTTTGCCGCCAAAACCGCCGCCGGTCACCATCTGCGTAACCCGCACCTTGCTCATGGGCAGGGCCAAAACCGGCGCAATTTGGCGGCGGTCGCGCACAACATACTGGGTGGAGGTTTGTACGTTCAAAATGCCCCTGTCGTCAAAAAAAGCCACCGACACCTCTGGCTCCATATAGGCGTGGTCCACCCGCTGGGTGGTGTAGCAGTCCTCCACAATGTGTTGGCAGCGGGCAAAACCATCCTCTACCCTGCCCTTGCGCAGCTTTGTTTGCTGTAAAAGGTTGCCCGCAACCTGCTCATGCACCAAAGGGGCCCCCTCGGCCAGGGCCTCCTCCACCGTAAACACGCCTGGCAACTCCTCATACTCCACCCGAATGGCAAGGCTGGCCTCCTCGGCTATGTCGTAGGTATCGGCCGCCACAAGGGCCACGGCGTCCCCCATCATACGCACTTTATCCCCTGCCAAAACGGGCTGGTCTTTTATGGCCAGCCCAAAACAGTTTTCGCCCGGAATATCCTTTGCCGTAAGCACTGCGTGTACACCGGGCAGCCTTTCCGCGGCCGAAGTATCAATGGAAAGAACTTTGGCGTGCGGATAGCGGCTGCGCAGGGCCTTGCCCACCAGCATACCCGGCATGTGGATATCGCCGGCGTAGACGGCGGTTCCCAGCAGCTTTGCCTTTCCATCCTTGCGGGTGAGAGGTCTCCCCACAACGGTAGTTTCGCCCATATTTACACCCCCTCTTTTTTGCTGGCCATCTCAATGGCTTTTACAATTTTTTTGTAGCCCGTGCAGCGGCACAGGTTGCCCGAGACGGCGCGCCGAATTTCCTCCTTGGTGGGGGAAGGGCTCTTATCCAGCAGGGCTTTTGCGCTTAGCAACATACCGGGGGTGCAAAAACCGCACTGCACGGCGCCCGCTTCCTCAAAGCATTTTTGCAGGTGGCTCAGTTCCCCCTCTTTTGCAATCCCCTCTATGGTGAGGATGGTATGCCCCTCGGCCTGCCCCGCCAAAACGAGGCAGGAGTTGACAGCCTCACCGTCCAAAATAACAGTGCAAGCCCCACACTCGCCCTCTCCGCAGCCCTCTTTTGTGCCGGTGAGGTAGAATACATCCCGCAAAACATCCACCAGGCGCATGGAGGGGGCAAGGGTGGCGGTACGGTTTTGGCCGTTGATGCAAAACGTCATCTCTCTCATGCCGTGGCCTCCTTCATCAGTTTTTCCAAAGCGAGGCGCAGCACCGCCGCGGCAATGCGCCGTTTATATGGGGTGGTATTGCGCCCGGCAAGCTTTTCGGCCACAATGGCGTCCATCTGTTCACAGGCGCGCCCTATCTCTTCGGGCGTCAGGGTTTTACCGGCCAAGCTCTCCTCCACCTCGCTTACGCGGTAGGCGGTTTTGCCCACTGCGCCAACGGCAATGGCCACCCGTTCTATCCGCCCTTTTTCCATTTCGGCCACCAGCCCCAGGTTGACGCGGGAGATGGCCAGTGCCCTGCGGCGTCCAATCTTTTCAAAATCCATAAAACGGTTGTTGCGCAGGGGCACCACAAATTTTACAATGAGCTCCTCCCTGGCAAGGGAGGTTTGGTTAAGCCCCACCAAAAGCTGTTGCAGGGGCAGCTGCCGCACATCCTTGCTGCTGGCCACCTGGGCCACTGCGTCTAAGGCCAGCAGGGCGGGCAGGCTATCGGCCGCGGCGGCGGCATTGGCCACATTCCCCCCAATGGTAGCGCGGGCACGAATTTGCGGGGCCCCCACCGTAGAAGCGGCCATGGCCAAAATAGGGCAATGCGCCAACACTTCAGGGTGTAGCTCTATGCTATGAAAGGTGGCCATGCTGCCAATGTGCAAGGCCTCGCCCTCTCTTTTTATTTCCGTTAGTTCAGCAATTTGAGATAAATCCAAAAGTCCCGCTGCCGTCTGCCGGCGCTCCCGCAGGGCGATGATGAGGTCGGTGCCGCCCGCCAGAACACGCGTGCCGGGGTTATTTTGCAGGATATCCAGCGCAGCCTGCAAATGGTTTGGGCGGTGATATTGTTCTGCTAGCAATGGTTTCACTCCTTTTTGTTGGTTTCTCTGTTCAAACGGCAGATACAAAAGAAGAGTGACAGGGAAATGCGGGCATTTCCCTGTCGGCTCGGCTTTACTGTAAGCAGATGGCTTTTGCGGGGCATATTTGGGCGCATAGGCCGCAGCCGTCGCATTTTTCGCGGTTTATCACCATCTGGCTCCCATCGTCCTTGCCTAGGCATGGTCCCTATCATCGTGAAAGAAAACTTGGCCGATTTGGCTTCTGCATAAAAAAATAGCGTCGGTTTCACAGAATACCGGCACTATATTGAAATCTTTACCTCACAATATTGCGAGGAACTGACGGGTGTTCCGAGGAAGGAAATATGGACGGCAGCACAGCTCTTTCACTCTCGCACCTACCGCATTCCCTGGCCGGCCGGGGAAGAGAAACGATGCCGCCAAACTATAAAGTATCCCTGCCGAAGAGCACAAGCGGTAGCGACGCACGATTCGTACTCTTCCTAAAAAATATCAAGCCCACACTTTTTTGTGTGGGCTTGACTTACATCTGGTGCGCCTTCAGGGACTCGAACCCGGGGCCCGCTGATTAAGAGTCAGCTGCTCTACCAAC
>CAZKBM010000090.1:0-10927 GCA_964550985.1 uncultured Oscillospiraceae bacterium | reverse complement strand
TTGGCCTTCATCTCTTCGGGGGCCATCCAGTTGTTGGTGGGGCCGGCATCCTCTTTTTCACTTGTGCAAATAAAGGTGCGGTTTTCCACACGTGCCACATCGTTTTTTGCGGTATGATGCCAAAAACACCCCGGTAACCTCTCTTCATTCAGCTTTGTCAGCTCGCCGCTGGCCACGGCCTCGTCCCTCAGTGCGCAAAGCTGCGCGTCGCTGCCGTCAATCCAAACCACCTTGTCGGGTTTGCACAGGGCGCTCACTTCCTCCACCCAAGTCAAAACCTGTTTGTTGCTCGTCAGTTCACTCATACTCGTACCACCTCTCTTAGATATTCGTCCGGCGGGTGTGCAGGCTGTCTCATTCTATCCCACAAAACGTTACCGCATTTATTTTATCATTATATGGGCCGCTGTGCAAGTTTTAGCGCCCCCGCATCCCCCCTACGGGGGTTTTGGGCAATATCCGCCAGAAAAAGTGTTCTCTAAGCCCGCTTTCTATGGTATACTATTGCCTGGTTTACCAGATTGTATGAAAAACGCAAGGGAGGTGGGGCTTTGGCTACTGAAAAAGGGCATTGGCACAGGCTGGATAATACGGCCAATCTCTTTCCGGTTATCACCTCCCGCCGCTTTACCAACGTGTACCGCATAGCGGCCAGCTTGGAGCAGCAGGTGGAGCCGGAACTTTTGCAAAAGGCTCTGGTCACGGTTTTACCCTGGTTCCCCACCTTTCGGGTACGGCTGCGCAGGGGGATGTTTTGGCATTATTTTGAGGAAAATACCGCCCAGCCCACGGTGTATTTGGAGGAGGATTCCCCCTGCCGGTTTATAGACCCCTACCAAAACAACAACTTTTTGTTTCGGGTAAGCTATTTTGAAAACCGCGTAAATTTAGAGGTATTCCATGCCCTTACCGACGGCAACCCCGGCAAGGATTTTTTGCTGGCCCTGCTTTGCCAGTACCTGATGCTGGCTCACCCCGCGCTGTTTGGCGAGGAGGATAAAACCCGCAAATGGTTTACCGGCCATGCGGCCGACATAGAGGATAGCTACCGCCAGAACTGCGCCCCCGCAAGGAAAACCAGCTACCGCGTGGGCCGCGCCTATAAGATAAAGGGCGAGCGCAACCTGCTGGGCGACCTGAGCGTGATACACGCCCATTTGGACCTTGAAACGCTTAAAACCTTTTGCCGCGCAAAGGGGGTTACCATCTCCCAGTACCTAACGGCGGTGATTGGCTGGGCAGTGTGCGCCCAGCGGCCCAAGATGCACACAAGGCTGCCCGTGAACGTTTTTTTGCCGGTGGACCTGCGTAGGATGTTTGAATCGGCCACGGCTTTAAACTTTTTTTCTAATGTGTATATCAGCTTCCCGGGCGAGGCCGCAAACTGGGATTTTGACGATGTTTTGCAGATGGTTAAAACGCAGTTTGAGGAAAAAATAAGCCGGGAAAATATGCTGGATCTCATCAATTACACCACGGCGCGCAGCCAAAACCCCTTTATCCGCATCATTCCCTTACCCATAAAAAATGCGGTTGTGCGCACCATATTTGAGTTTAGCGCCAAAAGCAACACCCTAAGTTTTACAAACCTTGGGCCCATTGCCCTGCCTGCGCAGTTTGCCGGTTTTGTAACAGGGCTAACCCTGCTGCTTAGCTGCACCCCCAAGGAGCCTTTCAAGTGCGCCGCTATTTCCTACCAAAACGATTTTACCTTCAACATAACCAGCACCCTGCGCAGCGTGGCCTTACAGCGCGCCGTGGTGCGCCGTTTTACGCAGGACGGCCTTCTGGTGGAGGTGGAGACCAACGGGGTGGACTATGGAAGTATGTAATGCCTGCCACATTCAGTTAAGCGGGGCCGAGCAGCACTGCCCTTTGTGCGGGGCCGAACTTGCCAAAACCGAAGAAAAGCCCATTGTAAAAGCCGTAAACCACTACCCAAACTTGCGCCGCCAACTGGCGCGGTATAACTGGGTGCGCCGGGTGCTTTTGTTTGTAACCATCTTTGGCTGCCTGTTTTCGGCGCTGGTGAACTTTTTGGTTACCCCCAATTTTTGGTGGAGCCTGTTTGTGGTGGCCGCCGCAGCCTATGGTTGGATTCTCATCCCCGCCCTGCTGCGCAGAAGCATCAATTTTGCGCGCCAAATCGTCTTCCAGGTATTGCTTACCGGGGCTGCGGTTATCTTGGTGGATATCATCACAGGCTACAAAGGGTGGAGCGTCAGCTATGTGTTGCCAGCGGTGTTAAGTGCGGGCATTGTGGCCACTGGCCTAATGGCGCTGTTCAACCGCACAAGCTGGTATCAGTATGTGTTTTATCAGGCGCTGGTTTGCGTGTTTGGTTTCACGCCGCTGATACTGTACCTCTGTGGCCTGGCAGGTAGCCTTACCATGGTGTTGCTTTCAGCTGGGCTTGCCATGGCAAGCCTGATACTTACGGTGCTTTTTGCCGATAAAACAATTAAAAATGAATTTATTAAGCGCTTTCATATATAAAATCATAAGATGTGTTTTTATTAACAGTTATAAATATTTATGCAAATAATTGTAATATAAAAACCATAGCACTTTAAACGGAGAAGCAGGGGACATGAGGGAAGGTATAAACAAGTGGCTGGGCTGCCCCCTGCCGAGGGAGTATCGGCAGGGGCTGAACACTGAACTGATGCGCACCGCCTACTGGCCGGTGCTTTTGGTGGGCGCATTGGTGATACTATTCGAGGCGGCGCTTATTTTTACCATGCGCACCAATTGGCAGTCTATCACCGATTATAACCATAGCCGGGGGTATTTCACCCTTTATATCGTTTTGCTGGTTTTAACGGTTCTAGCCATGGGGGCCTGCCTTATTCTGCGCGGCTGGTTGCAAAAGCACCCGGCCGCCTTTCTGCGCTTGTGCTTTTTTTACGCGCTGGGCATCTGCCTGTGGGGCAGCTATTTAACCGCCTATTCCCGTGGCCCAGGCATGGATACCACGGTGTTTATCTACGTGGTTATGGGGGTTGCGGCGGTAGTAAGCTTGCAGCCCTGGCAGGCCATTTTGCTGTTTGGGGTAAACCAGGTGGCCTTTGCGCTGTTTTTAAACCTCCTAACACCCGGCATACCAGGGGCGGGCGGGGCGGTCATCAACAGCCTTATCGCCACCCTTTTGGGCACGCTTATCGCCTCTATCCTGTACCGTAGCCGCGCTAGCAACTATTACAACACGGTTGTTATTACGCGCCAAAACGAAAAAATACAGATGATTAACGCCCAACTTAGCGCCCTTGTTATGACCGATGAATTGACGGGCGCCTACAACCGCCGCTACCTGGACGAGGTGCTGCCCGACCAGGTGGAGGAGGCCCGCCGTGCAGGGGAAGAACTGGCTGTTATGATGATGGACATTGACCATTTTAAGCAGTATAATGACATTTATGGCCATGCCGAAGGGGACGTGTGCCTGCGGAAGATATGCGAGATCATCCAAAAGACCCTACTGGGTACGGAGGCGGTTTTTGTGCGCTATGGGGGCGAGGAATTTTTGCTGTTTCTCTGTGGGCCTGCGCCTTTGCGCCCGCAGGAAACCGCCCAAAAAATTCGCCAAAATATTGCCCGTGCGCGCATTGAGCACGAGGGAAACAAACTGGGCGTGGTAACCATCAGCATTGGGGTGTGCGTTTCACCACCCGGCGACAGCCGGGTGTTTTCCCAGCTGGTTAACGCTGCCGATGCGGCTATGTACAAGGCAAAAAATGAGGGCCGCAACCGCGTGTGCCTTTGGCAGCAGCCCGGTGGGCCGCTGGTCCATGCTCCGTTGTGAATACAGGTTCTAAGCCAAAAACTTGAAATGGGAAATAACAGCCTGTAGCAAAAGCCCCTGGCCATCGTGGCCAGGGGCTTTTCTTTGTGATGCCTATACCACAGGCAAATAATAAATTTGCGTGATATAGTTTTGTAAAGAAGTTTCATCGGGGTGGTAAAAGGCCTCGTCGCCGGGGCCGTCCATCTCCCCTTCCATAATATGCAGCTGCATGTCCGCGCTGTGCGCAAGGCCTAAGTTGCCGCAAAAAGCCATCTCATGCAGGCTCAGGTTTGTCTCCATGTACGGGGCCAGCTCTTTATAAAGCTGAATAAGAAACAGGGGATTCGCTTTCGCTTTTTGTTTTACAACATCCAGCAGGGTAAACAAAAAAGTGCGTTGGCGTACCATGCGGCTCAGGTTGCTGCCATCCATCTGGGCAAGGCTGCGGCCCCTCACATACAGTTCGGCCATCTCGCCGCTAAGCAGAATCTCTGTTCCGGCAGGCAGCCCGGCTATCTCGGCAAAATCGGCGCTTACCGTTACAGGTACGCCCCCCACAAAATCGGCTATTTTTGTAATTGCGTCAATGTTGATGGAGACAAAACGGCTTACCGGGACGTTGTACATCAGGTAAGAGGTTGCGGCAAGCATCAGTTGCCCGCTCATCATACGGTTTGTACCAAACGAGTGCGCGGTGCAGATGGGCCCGGGTTCCGTGTAGGCGTACTGCCCGTAGATATCGTAGTTCATAACGGGCACAACCGTGTCACGCGGTATGGGCAAAAGGTCCATCTGGCCACTTTTTTTGTTGAGGGATAACAAAAATATGGTATCTGCCTGGCTGGCTGTGGCCCCTTGCGCCTGCTCGTCTACACCCAAAAGCAGAACGCTGAAAACATCCGGGTTCAGCTGGTACTGCACCCCGCCGCGCGTAAAGCCGGATATGCTGCCCGGTTTTGGGGCGGCGGGCAGCAGGTAGGGGTTATTGTAGCCAAACAGCCCAAAACTACAGCGGGTTAAAAACAAATAGCTAAGCACAAGCGCCAACAGCAAAACGCCCGCAATACCGGCGGCAAGCAGGCGCTTATGGGCAAAAAGCGTCTTAAAAACAGGGGATTTGGTTACGCGCATCCGCCTATTTTCACCCCTTTACCAGCCGCGCTACCACAATGAATCGGCTGGTGTTATCCTGTACCGATTGGCAGGTGGACATGACAAAATACCGGTCATCTTTGGTGACATTTTCCACCCGTAGGTTTGCCTGCATATCCCGTGGGGAAGAGAGCCAATCCACAAAGGCCTGCCTTTCGGGTTCCTTGCTAAAATCCTTGTTGTACAGGATATTTTCCTCCCCAATGTTAAAAGCGCCCACAACCTCGTACTGCAGGGTTTGGTCGGGCAGGTAGATAAAAACGTCCTTGTTGTTTTCAAAAAAATCGGTGTCTTTAAAGTTGTGTAGCTGTGTGTACAGGCTTTCATCCGGCATAAAATGGCCATAGCTTACGGTTACGGGGTCGGTAAAATCGTTGCTGTTGATCATGTCAATAAAAATGCTTCCGCCCACATAAGTTTCTTTTGCAAGGTCATGTGTCAGGTAATAAACATTATCAATGCCGCGCATCACAGGGTAATCTATCAGGGTGCCGGGCACCCGCACCCAGGCAATTACATCGCTGTTTTGGCTCTGCAATTCGGCAAAATTGATGTCATGCGCGGGCTGAAGGATGGGTACTTCCATGCTGCTTTGTGAGGCCACAGGAATATCGGAAAGAACCATTCCCTCTTCTTTTGGCGCACAGGCCGAAAGCACCGCAGCCAGTGCGGCCAGCGCCAGCACAAGCCGCCACTTTTTAAGTAAATATTTTTTTCTATTGGCCTGTTTGGGGCCCAATGCGATACTTTTTCTCACGCAGAGATCTCCTTACCTATCCATAAATCAATTTGTAAAAAACACGATTTTGCCCGTGTTACAAAGCAAAACCGTGTTTTAATTAGGTACATAAAATTTTAAAAAGCAGCTTAGCAGTATACGCCCGTAGCAGGAGATTTAGCAGTGGTGCCGCCTGTGGCAGCCGCGCCGCCACCGCTGGTGCCGGCAGCCTTATTTAAAATAAAGGCAAAAGGCGAGAAGGAAGAGGTACTAAAGGTGACATAGCCGTTGTAGCAGGTGGCGCCAAGTTGCTCAACACCGCCGGGGGTGGCATGTAAAACCGTAACAGAATCACCGGAGGCAACGCCGGGAACCGCAACTTTCAAGGTGACAACCGTACCCGGTGCATAAGGGTTTCCGTTCGCGTCTTTTAGCGAGATATCGGCATACATAACCAGGGTGCCGGGAAGTTTGGCGGCGTTTGCTTTCACGTAGTTTACAAATGTGGTGGTTGCCTCATTGCTAATGGTGGCGCTGTAGCTAACGGTGACACCGGCGGGTACGCCAATGGCCTCAACAGGCCCGCTTACGGGTGAAGCGGCCGAAACAACCATGGGAACCAACAGTGCAACAGCCAAAACGAAAGACATTGCAATAGCGCGAATCTTCTTCATAACATTAATTCCTTTCTATAAGAACCCCAATATTTATTGGCATTATCCAATGCCTGAGTAACAGAAAAAAGAAAAAATGGCTAGAAAATGGCTAGAAATTAAATACACGTAGTAATTATTTATGAATTACTATTAGTAATAACAACGTTATAATACCATAGCTATATTTGACCTGTCAACAACATGTGCCACAATTGTGCAGTTGGCCTATATTTATATCCAAAATACTGCCTGCCCAACACTACCAATGGGGAATATTCCACAATACCAGCCCTAAACCAGTTTGTTTTGTTGCCTGCCACACCTTTTCATTCTGCCGTTTACACGCTATACTATGTAAACAGGGGCGTGCCATACAAAAAGCCCCGGCCAAGTGGCCGGGGCGGTAGTGGTAATGAGCTAAGGGGTTCTAGCCAATCAGCGCCATGGTGTCCTGCGCAATCATCAGCTCTTCGTTTGTGGGAATCACCAAAACCCGCACGCGGGAATAATCGGTGGAGATATCAAAAATGCCCGAGCCCGCGGCCTCGTTTTTGGCGTCGTCGTAGTGCAGGCCCAAAAACTCTAAACCACGGCAGGTATATTTGCGCACCCGGCGGCTGTTTTCGCCAATGCCGCCTGTAAACACCACGCAGTCCAGCCCGTTCATAGCGGCGGCGTAAGCGCCAATGTGCTTTTTAATCTCATAGAACAGCATCGAGTGTACCAGCGCGGCGCGCACATTGCCGCTCATGGCGGCCACTTCAATGTCGCGGTTATCGCTGGAAAGGCCCGAAACGCCCAACATGCCGGACTTTTTATTCAGCATGTCGCCCATCTCTTTGGCGCTCATGCCGGTTTTCTCCTGAATAAACGTCACGACACTGGGGTCGATATCGCCCGAACGGGTGCACATCAGGATGCACGCCAGAGGGGTGAGGCCCATGCTGGTATCGATGCTCTTGCCACGGTCCACAGCAGAGATGGAGGAGCCGTTGCCCAGGTGGCAGGTTACGGTTTTCAGGTTTTCAACCGGTACGCCTAAAAAGTGGGCGGCCTGGGCGCTAACAAAGCGGTGGCTGGTGCCGTGGAAGCCATACCGGCGCACGCCGTACTGCTCGTAATACTCATAGGGTACGGCATAGATGTAAGCGGTGGGGGGCATGGTTTGGTGGAAGGCGGTGTCAAAAACCGCAACCTGTGGCACATTGGGGCCAAAAACCTGCTGTGCGCTGCGTATGCCCTGCACCTGCGGGGGGTTGTGCAAAGGCGCAAGGCTGCTAACCGCTTCAATGCCCGCAATGGTCTCCTCGGTTATCAGGGCGCTGGCGGTAAACTTTTCGCCCCCATGCACCACGCGGTGGCCAATGGCGTTTATCTCGGCCTTGTCCTGAATCACGGCGCCCTCGCCGTGGCTCATCAGTTCCAGCATTTTGGAAAAGGCCTCGGCATGGCTGGGCATCTCTTCATGAATTTCAAAGGCCTGCCCGTTCGCCTTGTGAATCACCGTGCCGCCCTCAATGCCAATGCGCTCGCAAAGGCCTTTGCACATCACGGCGTCGTTTGCCATGTCAATCAGCTGGTATTTTAGCGAGGAACTGCCGGCGTTGATAACCAAAATCTTCATTTCTTGAATCTCCTCCAGTTATATACACATTACGGGCCCGGCCCGTTTACGTTTTCTGCAAAGTTGTGTGGTTTGGGGCGTTGGTAAAGCCCCGTACAGGTGCCTGCCCGGTTTTAAAGCCCTTAGCGTTAAAGCGGACCCTGTAAAGGTTTGCGGAAAGACGCAAGGCCATTATATACTAGCCGCCGGGCTTTTTCAAGCAAAGGAGAAAAATTGTGGACATTCCAAACGGGGCCAGGGTGGCCGGAATTGTGTGTGAATACAACCCCTTTCACTCGGGGCATACCTGGATGATTGAAAAACTGCGCCAAAGCGGCATAGAAGCCGTGGTATGCGTGATGAGCGGCCCCTTTGTACAGCGTGGGCAGGCGGCCTGTTTGCCCAGTTATCTGCGGGCGGGGGCCGCGGTGCAAAACGGGGCCGACCTCGTCTTTCGCCTGCCGGCGCCCTGGGCCCTTGCCTCGGCCGAGGGTTTTGCCCATGCCGGGGTGGGCCTTTTGGCGGCGCTGGGCTGTGTGGAGGTGTTGGCCTTTGGGGCCGAAACGGCGGCCCTCGCCCAGCTTGAAGAAACCGCCCGTATGCTGCGGGGCGGCGCTTTTCGCGCGGCATTACAGGCCGGGCTGAAAGAGGGCCAAAGCTTTGCCGCCGCGCGCGCCGCCGCGGCAGAGGCCGTGCTGCCCGGTTCGGCGGAACTTTTGCGCAGCCCCAACAACATTTTGGCGGTGGAATACTGCAAGGCTCTGCAAAAAGGCTTTGCCGAACTGGAAGGCCTCGAAAGGGGAGAAAAGCTGCCGCTGCCAAGACCCCTGGCCCTGCCCCGCAGGGGTGCGGCGCACGATGGAGAGCCCGAGGCTGACACGGCTTCGGCCAGTTGGCTGCGGCAAAAAGTAAGTGTAGAGGGTACGGCGGCCCTGCGGGGCTTTGTGCCGCCCGCCTGCCAAACCTTGTATGAGCTGGCCGAGGCGCAAGGGGAGTGGCTGGATGACGCGCGCTATGAGCTGATGCTGCTTGCTCGCCTGCGCACCCTGCCCAGCCAGGGTATTGCGGCCTGCCCCGGCGCCGGGGAAGGGCTGGAAAACCGCCTTGCGGCGGCGGCAAAGCGGGCGGTGCGCCTGGAAGAACTTTATACACTGGCCAAAACCAAGCGCTATGCCCACGCCCGCATACGGCGGCTGGCGGTTTCGGCAGCGCTGGGCATTCCCGCAGGGCTGCCCGCACTGCCGCCCTTTTTGCACCTGCTTGCCGCCAGCCCAAGGGGCCTCGCCCTTTTAAGCCGGGCCAAAAGCCTGGCCCGTTTGCCGCTGTCTGCCTCGCTTGCCACCCTGGCCAAAACCGGCGGGCAGGCAAAGCGGGTGGCACAGCTGGAGGCCGGGGCCGAAGATTTACACGCCCTTTGCTTACAAAAGCCAAAGGCGGGCGGCGGGGCCTACACCCGCCCATTGCAGCTTTTTGAGGAACCGTTATAAATATTTAAGAGCTATAAAAATGGAATAAAACAAGAGGAAAAGTGAGGACTTTGAAATGACACAAAAAGAGACGATGCCAAAGGATTTGATGGCCGAGTACGCGGCCTTTATGGTGAATACTGCGCTGAACCTGCAAAAGGGGCAAACCCTGCTCATCAATAGCCCCATTGAAACCGCCGCCTTTGCAAGGCTTTGTGCCGGTGCGGCCTATGCCTGTGGCGCAAGAGATGTGGTTATACATTATAACGATGAAAAGATGAGCCGCATCCGCATGGAGCAGGCCGCTGTAGAGGTGCTGGAGGATGTAAAACCCTGGTATTTGCGCAGCTATATGGACTATGCCGAAAGCGAGGGCGGCGCCTGTGTGCTTGGCATCTATGCGCGTGACCCCGAAATTTACAAAGGGCTGGACACCGCCAAAATTGACCGCGCAAACATTGCCACCGAAAAGGCCCTGAAGCCCTGGAAAGAAATGACCATGGGCAATCGCATCCAGTGGAGTATTGCCTCCGTACCCACCGAGGCCTGGGCGGCCAAGGTGTACCCCCAAAAGCCCCTGGCCGAGGCCATGGATTGCCTTTGGCAGGCCATTTGCCAGGTGTGCCGCCTAAATGGGGAACATTCCCCAAAGGAAGCGTGGGAGCAGCACGCCCGCGCCGCGCGGCGCCGCACCGATAAACTGAACGATATGAACCTTGCGGCCCTGCACCTGAAAAGCGCAAACGGCACCGATTTAAAGGTGGGCTTGGCCGAGGGGTATTGCTTTGCCGGTGTGCGCGAAAACAGCACGGCCGGGGTGCCCTTTTTGGCCAATGTGCCCAGCGAGGAAGTTTTTACGGCCCCCCATAGCCGCCGCGTGGAGGGAACGGTAAAAAGCAGCCTGCCCTATGTGTACAACGGCAACCTCATCGAGGGCATCACCGTGCGCTTTGAGGAGGGAAAGGCGGTAGAGTACTCCGCCGAAAAAGGCGGTGAACTTCTGCAGCAGATGCTAGCGGCCGATGAAGGTGCAAAGCGCCTTGGAGAGATTGCCCTGGTGCCCGCCAGTAGCCCTGTGCGGCAGACCGGCCTTCTGTTCTACAACACCCTCTTTGACGAAAACGCCGCCTGCCACATCGCCTTTGGCGCGGGCTACCCCGGCACGGTAAAAGGGGGCGAGGAGATGAGCCAGGCGGAACTTGAGGACAGGGGCCTGAATCATAGCCTCATCCACGAGGATATCATGGTGGGCACCGCCGATATGTCCATCACAGGCCTTGCAAAAACGGGCGAAGCGTATACAATTTTTGAAAACGGGGAGTGGGCGATTTAAACCGCAGGGAATAAAAAAGAACAGTGCAAAACAATAAACACCGCTGCAAAAAGCAAGTTCCCAAGCTTTGCGTAGCGGTGTTTTTTATGTGGAAGGCAAACCCCAAAAGCGCCCAGGGCATTTTTTTACAAGAAGCTTGCCTTTGGCGGGCTGCGGCGCATTAGAGCAAATTAACATAACATGAGTTATGCTGCTCTTGGCAGAAACAGCGAATG
>CAZKBM010000089.1:0-10941 GCA_964550985.1 uncultured Oscillospiraceae bacterium | reverse complement strand
TGTTGCCCTTCCGCCGCAGGCGCAGGGGCCGCCGGGGGCTCTGCCGCCACAACGGGGGCTGCCGCTTCGGCCACAGGCTGTACGCCCGCGCCGCCGCTTTGGTCCTCGGCGTAAACCTCTACGCCGGGGGCCAAAAACACGGCCAAAGCTACCACAGCACAGGAAAGTAAGAGATAAAACTTTGCTGAAATTGCTTTCATACCAATCCTCACTTTGCCAATAGGCATTTCTTTCGTTTTTATTTAAAATCAAAATTTGGCAAAACACAACGCACAACATACTAAAAAAGTACCCATACATAATGTATACTATAACGGATAAATGCCAAAATGTCCACCAAATCCACACAAAATATAGAATCTGCACCACAAAAATGACTTTTGGCAGTTTCTCACACTTGTGTAATTTATGTTTTTATGGCCTTGTGGCCTTTCCGAGGGGGCTTTTCATGTAAAAATAAGCCCTGATGGCAACACCGGGCTAGGAATTGGGTGCCCTGTGGTGTTATAATAGGCCTTACCCGGTGGCGGGCCCTGCCAGTGGTTTACCAATGTGGCAGTTCTGGGGCCGTCTTTCTGGGATATCTTATTCGAGATGAGGTAGAATTTGGTGATAGCAGATTTTTTCGAGGTGATTTTTGGCTCTTTTCTTGCCCTAAGCGCCGTGCAAGCCATTAAAATGTTGGTGATGTGGGCCATTGGCGGCGCGCTCATCTTCCTGGCGGTAAAAAAAGAGATGGAACCCGCTCTTTTGCTGCCCATGGGTTTTGGCGCTATTTTGGTAAACCTGCCCTTTTCCGGGGCCATCACCCAAACCATACAGGGCGCGGTGGAGGAAGGGCCCCTCAGTGTTCTGTTTGAGGCGGGAATTGCAAATGAACTATTCCCATTATTGCTATTTATTGGCATTGGGGCCATGATTGACTTTGGCCCCCTGCTAAAAAACCCCAAGCTTTTGCTGTTTGGGGCGGCCGCTCAATTTGGTATCTTTATTACCATTTTGCTGGCATCGGCCATTGGCACGGCCTTCCCCGGCACCTTCTCCCTGCAAGATTCCGCCGCCATCGGCATCATTGGCGCGGCCGATGGCCCCACCTCCATCTTTGTGGCCAACTACTATGGCACAAAATACATGGGGGCCATCTTGGTGGCTGCCTACAGTTATATGGCGCTTGTACCCATTATCCAACCGCCTTGTATCAAACTTGTAACAACCAAAAAGGAGCGCATGATGCGTATGCCCTATGAGGCGGGTGAGGTAAGCCGCACCGTCCGCATCCTTTTCCCCATCGTCGTCACCATCATTGCCGGGCTGATTGCCCCGCGCAGTGTGGCCCTTGTGGGCTTTTTGATGTTCGGCAACCTCATCCGCGAGTGCGGGGTGCTGAACAGCCTTTCTGAAACCGCCCAAAACGCCCTTGCCAATCTCATCACCATCTTTTTGGGCATCACGGTGGCAGTAAAGATGCAGGCGGATATGTTCTTAACGGTGGAAACCCTGCTCATCATGGCGCTGGGGCTTTTTGCCTTTGTGTTCGACACCATTGGCGGGGTATTGTTTGCAAAACTCATCAACCTGTTCAGCAAAAACAAGGTAAACCCCATGATTGGCGCCTGTGGTATATCGGCCTTCCCCATGAGCAGCCGGGTGGTGCATAAGATGGGCCTGGCGGAGGACCCCCAAAACTTTTTGCTGATGCACGCCGCCGGGGTGAACGTGGGCGGGCAGATTGCCAGCGTGATTGCGGGCGGGCTTGTATTGGGCCTGATTGCGAAATAAGGAGGAACAAACATGATTACACAGGCATTACAGGTGATGCTGTTTGGTATGCTGGGCATTTTTATTGTAATGGGGCTGATTATTCTGGTGATCTCCCTGCTAAAAAAGTTTGGCAACCGCTAGTTTTGCCACAGCCCACAAAATAGTTTAACGGGAAATATCTTGCGCAAAGGAGAACACGCCATGGAAGCGATTTTGAAAGAGATTGCCGCGGCCAAACAGCGGGGAGAGGCTTTGGTCATGGCCTCCATCGTGTCGGATTCAGGCTCTACCCCGCGCGGGGCCGGGGCCAAAATGCTGGTGCTTGAGGGGGGGAGCAGCTTTGACACCATTGGCGGCGGGGCTGTGGAATACGCAGCCCAGCAGGCGGCAAAAGAGGTGCTGCGCGAGGGGCGCTCTCGCCTTGTGGAATTTGACCTTTCCTCAAGCGCTGCGGCGGGGCTGGGTATGATTTGCGGCGGGCGCACTACGGTGTTTTTGCAGTACATAGCCCCCACAAGCGCCGCCCATAAAGCCTATGAGCAGGCCTTGACAGCGCTGCAAAACCGCAACTCCTTTGCCCTGCTAACCGAGCTGAGCGACGCCGCCGAAGCGCGGGTGTGGCTGCTGGCCCCCGGCACGGGCGGCGGGGCCCCCTTTGGCTACGATGGCATCGACGAGAGCAAAACCTCCCTGCATGAGGCCGAGGGCCGCCGCTACCTGATTGATCCATTCCCCTATGCGGGGCGGGCCCTGGTGTTTGGCATGGGGCATGTGGGGGCAAAACTGGCCTTTTTGCTGCAATGGCTGGGCTTTTACACCCTTGCCATGGATGATCGCCCCGAATTTTTAACCCCCGCACATCTGCCCACCGTAAGCGAGCGCGAACTTGTAGATTTTACCGCCGCCGTACCGGCGCTGGAAGTGCGCTGGGAGGATTATATTGTGATTTTAACAAGGGGCCACCAGCACGATTACAATGTGCTGCGCCAGGCCCTAAAAACCCCCGCGCGCTATATTGGGATGATTGGCAGCCGCAATAAGGTGCATATGAGCTTTGAAAAACTGCGTGCCGAAGGCTTTACCGAGGCGGACATCGCCCGGATATCCGCCCCCATTGGCCTGGATTTGGGGGGAGACAGCCCCGAAGAGATTGCCGTTAGCATTGCCGCCGAGATGATACGGGTGCGCACGGGCTACCGGGAAAAGCCAAACTGCTGTTAGGGCCTACAGCATTTGAACAAATGTTTTACACAGCAAGCGGCGAGCAAAAACAGGTTTACAGCAAATGAACAAGCTGTAGCGCATAAATACGGGAAAAATCAGGCGCTGCATAACAGTTGCTAACAAAAGCTTGCTACGCAACCTTTTGAGAAACTGTAATAGGCAAGGCGCAAAATTGTAGGAATGCTGGGTGCATTGCAAAATTTTCAGGCGAAGCATAAAACTGTTTTTGCCGGTGCGGTGTGTAAGTTATTTGTGAAAATGCTGTAACAGGCGGGCCACCAAAGCGCCGGCCGCAAATGAGTTATAAGGGGAGGCAAAGGGTATGCAGCGCATGACACTGGAAGCCGCGCAGGACTTACTGCTGCGCCATACACCGGGCCCTGCGCCGCCCGAAACACTGCCTTTGGAAGAGGCCCTGGCCCGCGTCTGCGCCGCGCCGCAATATGCCTCGCTGTGCATCCCCCCTTTTGACCGTTCCCCTCTGGATGGTTACGCCCTGAACAGCGCCAGCGTGGCCGGGGCCAGCCCCGCGCTGCCCGCAAGGCTGCCGGTGGCGCGCACCCTGTTTGCGGGCGACGCCGCGGGCCCGCCCCTGCCGCCAGGGCAGGCTGTGGGCATCATGACGGGGGCCATATTGCCAGAAGGGGCCAACTGCGTCATCCGCCAGGAGGACACAGTGCTGGACGAGGGCTGTGTGGTGATTGCCAAACCCCTTGCCGCAGGGGAAAACCTGGTGCGCAAAGGGGAGGATATGCAAAAGGGGCAACTGCTGGTGGACGCCGGTACAAAACTGTGCGCGGCGCACATCAGCCTTTTGGCCGGGCAGGGCTATACAAAGGCGCCGGTGTACCCAAAGCCCAAGCTCGCGGTTTTTTCCACCGGCAGCGAGCTGGCCCCCGTGGGCGCAGGCCTGCCTGAGGGGATGATTTACGATAGCAATAGCTGGCTGCTTTGGGCCCGCGCCGCCGAACAGGGGGCCTGCGTCAAGGTCCGCGCCTCCCTGCCGGACGAGCCCGACCTTCTGCGGCGGGAGCTGGACCGCTTATTGTGCGAAGTGGGCTTTGTCGTCACCACCGGTGGGGTGTCGGTGGGGCAAAAGGACTACCTGCCCCAGGTGGCCCAAAAACTGGGCGGGGAAATTTTGTTTCACGGCCTTGCGGTAAAACCCGGCGGCCCCGTGCTGGCTATGGCGCGGGAAGGCGGGCTGCTGCTCTGTCTTTCGGGCAACCCCTTTGCGGCGCTGGCCACCTTTGAGGTGTTGGCCGTGCCCATTTTGAAGAAACTGGGGGGGGAGAGTTCGTTTTATCTGCAGAGGCGCAAGGCCACCGTGCAGCAGGCCTTTGCCAAAAAAAGCCAGGGGCGGCGGTTGGTGCGCGCCCGCCTTGAAGATGGTAAACTCTACATCCCGCAGCTTGGACATGCCTCGGGCATGTTGCACTCTTTTTTGGGCTGCAACTGCCTCATCGATGTGCCGGCGGGCAATGCGGGCCTTTCGGTAGGGGATGAGGCCGAGGTGATTGTACTTGGATAAAAGGGAAGGCGTCCCTTGCAAGCAGCCCCCCATTTCCCCTGCCCAAAAGCGCCCATAGGTAGTATAATAGAAATAGTCAATTTACACAGCTGCATTATTTCAGTCTCTGACCCATCATTTTTAGGAGGTGTTTCTCATCGGTTCCTTTGTAACAACAATGAAAAAGTATGCCTTACTTCGCGCCATCCTCTATCTTCTTTTGGGGCTTGCCATGCTCATCTTCCCCGAAACTGTCATAACCGCCATCGTCTATATCATTGGCGGCTACGCAGTCATCATGGGCGTCATGAGTATTTTCTCTGGCCGCGGTAAGGACGGGCAGGGCGGCTCCGGCGGGCTTGTGGGCGGTATTCTGCTCATTGCGCTTGGGGTGTGCATGTTCATCTTCTCGCGCTTCATCGCCAGCATTCTGCCTCTGGTTCTGGGTATTTTAATGCTGATTGTGGGCATCACCCAAATTGTGGCGGCCATCGGTATGCGCAGCTTAACCGGTAAAATCAATGTCTTTCAGCTCGTGTTGGGCATTTTGGTGCTGGTTGGCGGCGTTTTGGGCATCATCAACCCCTTTGGCACACTCGCCCTTCTCGTCCGTGTTTTGGGCGGCGTGCTCATCATCACGGCTGTCAACGAGTTCAGCCTCTACCTCTCCCTGCGCAAAACGGCGTAAAATTCTTTTCCCATTGCCAGTTTTTTGTGCTATAATGGAGTGAATCCATATTGCAAAAGGCATAGAAAAGGAAAGGAGTTTTACGCATGAGCAACCTGCTTTGTCCGTTTATGTCCAGGGAGGGCAGTGAAAAAAACTGCGCCGAAGAACGCTGTGCGCTTTGGGCCAAGGGCCAAAACACCAGCGCCTGCACCTTTAGCAAAAACTACCAAAAAGAGGTGGCCCGCCTGGACGCGCTGAGCGCCCAACTGGCCGAAATTCAGGTGGTACTGAATTTGATGGTGGATAAAAGCTTAAGCTGATATTCGGCGCTTGCCATGCGCTGTATTTGGCAATTTTTTTGTAAGCTACAAGCAAAATGGCTTTACAGCTTAAGGCCCCCCGGCAAAGCCGGGGGGCCAATGTGCGTCACAGGTTTTTTTCCATGTGGATGTGGGGCAGGGTGGCAAAATAAAATACCTCGCCGCTGGCGGTGTAGCCCAGTTTTTCATAAAAAGCCCGGGCCGTAAGGCGGGCGTGCAAAATAAGCCTTTTGCCGGCCCTGGCCCTTGCGGCGTATTCTATCTCGTCCATCAGGCGGCGGCCCAAGCCCAGGCCCTGCCGCCCTTTTGCAACAGCCAGCTGCTTTAGGTAAAATTCATCCCTGCCCCAAATCTCCAAAACGCCCGCGGCCAGCGCCTGCCCACCCGCAAAAATACCAAAATGCAGGCAGCGGGGCTCGGTGGCAAGGTCCTCGGCCGTCATGCACATGCCCAGCGGGGCGCGCAGTATCTCTTCCCGCAAAGCCAGTAAGGCCCGGTACTCCGCCGTATCAAAGGGTACGGCCGCCGCTCTGTCAAATATAGGGCTCACCGGATATCTGTCACTTCATAGCCCGCGCCTGTAACGGCATTGCGCAGGGTTTCGTCCGCTATGCTGCCGTCGGTTTGCACGCTGGCGGTTTTTTCCGCCAGGTTCACATTCGCGCTGCTAACGCCGGGCAGAGCGTTTAGGGCGGCCTCCACCCGTGCCGAACAATGGCCGCAGCTCATCCCCTCAACCTGTAATACCTTCGTCATGCTTTGCGCCTCCTTTTGTGTTTGTGTTGTTTTAGCCGGGATGGCCGTTTGATGGCCCGCCGGCCGTGCAATTTTTGGCTTCCAGCCATTCAGCCGCAGTGCATTTGTAACCACAAACACGCTGGAAAGGCTCATGGCGGCAGCACCGAACATGGGGTTTAACAATAGCCCGAACAGCGGGTAAAACACCCCCGCCGCTATGGGTATGCCAATCACGTTGTAGAAAAAGGCCCAGAACAGGTTTTGCCGGATGTTGCGCAAAACGGCCTTGGAGAGGTCAAAGGCGGCCACGGCGTCCATAAGGCTGCCCTTCATCAGCACCACATCGGCCGATTCTATGGCCACATCTGTACCTGCGCCAATGGCCACACCCACATCGGCGCGGGCCAAGGCGGGTGCGTCGTTGATACCGTCGCCCACCATGGCAACGCGGTGGCCCTCTTCCATCAAACGGCGGATGGTCTCATCCTTATCGGCGGGCAGCACCTCAGCTATCACCTCGTCCGCCCCCACCTCCCGGCGTATGGCCTCGGCGGTGGCGCGGTTATCGCCCGTAAGCATCACCACCCGCAGCCCCCGGCTGCGCAGGGCGGCCACGGCGGCGGCGCTGTCGGGCTTCGGGCGGTCGGCCACGGCCAAAATGCCAATCAGTTGCCCGTCTTGGGCAAAAAACAGCGGGGTTTGGCCCTCGGCGGCAAGGCGGGCGGGGGCGTCGCTTGCCGCGGCGATATCCACGCCGTTTTCCCGCATCAGCCGCTCGTTGCCCGCAAGGTAGCTCTGGCTGCCACGCTTGCCGTGCAGCCCAAGGCCCGAAAGGGCCTCAAAAGAATCCATTTCTGCCGGCTGGATGCCCCCCGCACGGGCAGCCTCCAAAATGGCCAGGGCCAGGGGGTGCTCGCTCTTGGCCTCCAAGGCCGCCGCAAGGGCCAGCAGTTCGGCTTCTGGCAGGCCATAGCACAGGGTTTGCACCAGCTTGGGCTTGCCCTCGGTCACCGTGCCGGTTTTGTCCAGCACAATGGTGTCGATGTGGGAGAGGGTCTCCAGCGCCTGGGCATTTTTGTATAGTACGCCGTTTTTGGCCCCCCGGCCGGTGCCCACCATAATGGCCACGGGGGTGGCAAGCCCCAGCGCGCAGGGGCAGGAGATGACCAGCACGGTGATGGCCCGTGCCAGCGCAAACTCAAAGCCGTTGCCCGCCAAAAGCCAAACCACAAAACACAGGGCTGAAAGCCCCATGACAATGGGCACAAAAATACCGCTCACCTTATCGGCCAGCTTGGCTATGGGCGCTTTGGAGGCCCCTGCCTCCTCCACCAGTGCAATAATCTGCGCCAGGGTGGTGTTCTCGCCCACGCGCTTTGCAGCCATGGTAAAATAGCCGCTTTGGTTTACCGTGGCCCCGGTTACGGCGTCGCCGGGGTTCTTTTCAGCCGGGATGCTCTCGCCCGTGATGGCCGCCTCATCCACGGCGGAATGCCCCTCCAGCACCACCCCGTCCACCGGGATACGTGCGCCGGGTTTTACGGCCAGCACGTCGCCGGGCTGTATCTCCTCTACGGGTACTTCGCGCTCAGCGCCGTCCTTTACAAGCAGGGCGGTTTTGGGGGCCAAGTCCAAAAGGGCTGATATCGCCGTGCCCGTGCGCCCCTTGCTAACCGCCTCCAGCGTTTTGCCCAGGGTGATGAGGGTGAGGATGGTGGCGGCGCTTTCAAAATACAAATCGTGCAGATAGTGGGCGGCCATCTCCGCCTGCCCATGGCCCAGCGCCCAGCCCATGCGGTACAGGGCAAACACCCCGTAGGCAAGCGCCGCAGCCGCACCCAGTGCTATCAGGCTATCCATGTTGGGGCTGCGGTTTGCCAGGGCCTTAAACCCACGGGTAAAATAGTGCCCGTTCAGCAGTGCTATGGGCAGGGTGAGCAGGGCCTGGGTAAGGGCAAAGGGCAGGGCGTTTTCCACCCCCTGCAAAAACCCGGGCAGGGGCAAGCCCACCATATGGCCCATGCTCACATACATCAGCGGCAATAAAAAACAGATGGAGGCGGAAAGCCGCCGTTTCAAGGTGGCAATCTCCGCTTTTGCGGGGGCCTCCTCTGCGGCGGGGGCAGCTACGGCCCCCTTGGGCAAAAGGGGCTGCGCCGCATACCCGGCTTTTTGCACGGCAGTCAGAATATCGGCCCTTGCCACCAGGGCAGGGTTAAAGCTTGCCGTCATGGAGTTGCCCAGCAGGTTTACCTCGGCTTTTTCCATGCCGGGCAGGGCCCCCACGGCCTTCTCAATGTGGGCGGCGCAGGCGGCGCAGCTCATGCCGGTAATTTTAAACTTTTCGGTTTCCATGGGCTCTCCTAGCGGTTATTTACACCAGTTATGCTTACAGCATTTGTTCAAATGCTGTAGGTAATGAATATAAGTGCAAAGAGTAAAAGGTTTGTCGGCGTTTATTCTTTCATTGTATACCAAATTTGTATGTTTAGCAAGGCGGAAAGTGTCACCCCAAGCGGTAGATTTTTAAAAACAAGTGTCGTATAATGAAAGAAAATTCAAAAAAAGGGCACCGGTGCTTTGGTATTTTGCCCTTTTGTAAGGGGCTAAACCCCCCAGTATTGGCGGGAAATGAGGGTGTACGATGGTTTTGGAAAAAAGGGTGACGGGCATTTTGGTGGCGGCCGGGCGCTCGGCCCGGATGGGTTTTGACAAATTGTTTTACCGCATAGGCGGTAAGGAGATTGTGCTGCACTCCTTTGAAAAACTGATGAACCACCCCTATATTGACGAGGTGATAGTGGTGACGGGCGAGAGCCATGAAAAACTGGCCGCCCTGCTGCAGGCGCAGCAGCCCCAAAAGCCCTACCGGCTGGTGCGGGGGGGGCAAACCCGCACCCATTCGGTGGCGGCGGGGCTGGCCCTGTGTGCAGGGGCCGATCTTGTGGCTATACACGACGCGGCGCGGCCCTTTGTATCTGAAAATTTGATTACCCGCACCATAGAGGCCGCCGGGAACATAGGGGCCGCAGCGCCCATGCTGCCTCTGCGTGACACGGTAAAAACCGTGCGGGAGGGTTTTGTGCTTTCCACCCTGCCAAGGGAGGAATTGGCCGCTGTGCAAACCCCGCAGGTGTTTATGCGCGCCCTGCTGGAAGAGGCCCTGGCGGAAATACCCGAGCGTGACTACCCCCTGCTTACCGATGACTGCATGGTGATAGAGCGCGCGGGACACCCCGTTATTTTGGTGGAAGGGGAGCAGGGCAACCGCAAGATTACCACGCAGGAGGACCTGCGCCAGGGCCCCGAGGCCCGCCGCCTGCGCGTTGGGCACGGTTATGACGTGCACCGCTTGGTAACGGGGCGCGCGCTGGTTTTAGGCGGGGTGACCATCCCTCATCCCAAGGGGCTTTTGGGCCATTCAGATGCAGACGTGCTTTGCCATGCGGTGATGGACGCGCTGCTGGGGGGGGCGGCCCTTGGGGATATTGGCCGCCACTTTCCCGATAGCGACCCCGCTTACAAGGGGGCCTCCAGCATACAGCTTTTACAAAACTGCGGCGTGCTTGTACGGCAGGCCGGCTATGCGCTGCACAACCTAGACGCCACCCTGCTGTGCGAAAGCCCTAAGCTGGCCCCAAAAATAACGGCTATGCAGCGCAATATTGCAAGGGCCCTGGGTGCCGAGGAGGGCTGTGTTAGCATAAAGGCCACCACCGAAGAGGGCCTTGGCTTTACCGGCCGGGCCGAGGGGATTGCCGCGCACTGCGTGGCCCTGCTGTGCCAGGTATAAACCCGCCCCGCCCGCCCTCGCCGCCGGTTATGGCTTACACATCTTTACAACATCCTTACAAGCGGCGGCTTTGGTTTGAGCTTGCCGCTGATTTGTGATATACTAGAGTATCTTGAGTAATTTTACAGGGAGGGTGGGCCAATGAATGATATTGTGAGCAACGCATTCAATTCTTTTTGGGGCCAAATAGCCTTCTTGTTTGGGGATATCCGCATCGGCGATGTTTTGGATATTTTACTGACGGCCTTTTTGATTTATGAAATCATTGTGCTGGTGCGCAACACCCGCGCTTCGCAAATCGCAAAGGGCGTCTGCCTTTTGCTCATTGCCTATGTGGCGGTTTCGCTGGCAAACATGCGCACCATGGTGTTTGTGCTGCAATCCATCATGAGCTTTGGCATTGTGGTGGTGGCGGTCATCTTCCAGCCGGAGCTGCGCCGTGCCATCGAGCAGGTGGGCGGGGTAAACTCGGTGTTCTCGCGCATCTTCCGTCACCAGCCCATGGGCAGCGCCACCCGCGCCAAATGGCAAAACGCCATTGTGGCGGTGTGCGACGCCTCTGAGCGCATGGCGGAAGAACGCACCGGCGCCATTATTGTGATGGAGCGCAACACAAACCTGATAGAGGTGATACGTACCGGAACTCTTTTGCGTTGCGACGCCAATATTGAGATGATTGAAACCATTTTTTTTGAGGGAACCCCCCTGCACGATGGCGCCGTGGTGGTGCGCGACGGACGCCTGGAGGCGGCGGGCTGCTTTTTGCCTCTCTCCAATAATTTGGAAATCAGCAAAGATTTGGGCACCCGGCACCGTTCGGCGCTGGGCATGAGCGAAAACTCCGACGCGATTGTGATTGTGGTAAGCGAGGAGACCGGCATTATTTCCCTTGCCAAAAACGGCGTGATGATACGCCGCCTGGACC
>CAZKBM010000088.1:0-11222 GCA_964550985.1 uncultured Oscillospiraceae bacterium | reverse complement strand
TTCTTTTTGGAAAACTATGATTGTACTTTTGGAAAATGGGGCTTGTGCTTAATCACCAGATTATTTCAGTTCGATGGTAGCGCCAACTTCTTGCAGCTTCTTCTGAATTTCTTCGGCGTCGGCTTTGGAAGCGCCCTCTTTTACGTTCTTCGGGGCATTGTCTACCAGCTCTTTGGCCTCTTTCAGGCCAAGGCCGGTAATCTCTTTAACGGCTTTGATAACGCCCATCTTGTTGCCGCCAACTTCTTTCAGCACAACGTCAAACTCGCTCTTCTCTTCCTCAGCCGCTGCGCCACCGGCTGCGGGGCCGGCCATCATAACAGGGGCGGCCGCGGAAACACCGAATTTTTCTTCAATGGCTTTCACCAATTCGTTCAGCTCGAGGACGGTCAGTTCCTCTACACTGGCAACGATTTTATCAATTTTCTCAGACATGTTCGTTTCCTCCAGTTTTTATTGGTTTACTATTCGGCCGCGCCGTCCTCTTTGGGCTCTTCGGCTGCGGGCGCCTCCTCCGCTTTTTCCTCAGCGGGGGCGGCCTCCTCGGTTTTTGCTTCCTCTGCTACGGGGGCAGGGGCCGCGCCGCCTTCGGCGGCTTTTTTCTCGGCTACGGCATTCAGGCCTACCGCCAAACCACGCAGGTTGCCGGTAAGGGCCGAAAGCAGCATTGCCAAAAGGCCTTCGCGGCCAGGCAGTTTGGAAAGCGCCACCACTTCCTCGGCGGGCATTACCTTTCCATCCAGGTAGCCAATTTTCACCGCAAACTTGCCTTTGCTCTTCTCGGCGTATTTGCAAAGAATACGCGCCGGGGCCAGGCTGTCCTCTTCCCCTGCCAAAGCAAGGGCGGTTGAACCGCTCAGCGCCGAATCCAAGTCTGTATAATCGGTATCCTGCAAAGCCAGGTGCAGCATGGTGTTTTTCACCACTTTGTACTCAACGCCGGCCTCGCGCAGTTCACGGCGCAAAGCGGTATCGGCCTCTACGTTAATGCCGATATAATCCACCAAAACGCCGGCCGGGGCCGCATTAATTTTACCGCGCAGTTCCTCAACGTGGGCCTGCTTTTGCTCCAATATTTTCGCACTGGGCATGTTTTTCACCTCGTTTCCTGTAAAGTGTTGGGGTGTTCACCAAATGGTAAAAGTAAAACGCCTCTTTCCCATGAGAGAAAGAGGCGCAAAACAAACAAATGTTCGGCCTGTTTCTCGGTAGGAAGGGAAACCCCTGTTATCTGTCTCCTACTGTCTCTAAAACAGCAATATTAATTTTACCCGAAGATAGTGGTTTTGTCAAGCTTCAATGGGCTTAGCCGCCCTGCACAATATATTTTGTGCTGCTTAGCTTGATGCCGGGACCCATGGTGGAGGCCACGGTGATGCTGCGCAGGTACTGGCCCTTTGCGGCGGCGGGCTTTGCCTTCACCACGGCGTCCATCACCGTTTTCAGGTTATCGCCCAGCTTTTCGGCCCCAAACGAGGCTTTGCCGATGGGCACATGGATGATGTTGGCTTTGTCCAGGCGGTACTCAATTTTACCGGCCATGGCCTCGGTAACAGCCTTGCCCACATCGGGGGTAACGGTGCCGGCCTTGGGGTTTGGCATCAGGCCGCGGGGGCCCAAAATTTTACCCAAGCGGCCCACCAGGCCCATCATGTCGGGGGTGGTTACCAGCACGTCAAAATCTACAAAACCTTCGTTTTGAATGCGGTTTACCAAATCGGCCTCGCCCACCAAAATAGCTCCGGCTTCCTCGGCGGCCTTGGCGGCGTCACCCTTGGCAATAGCCACAACGCGCACATTTTTACCCGTACCGTGGGGCAGTACCACGGCTCCGCGCACCTGCTGGTCAGCATGGCGGCTATCCACACCCAGGCGGATGTGCAGTTCAACGGTTTCGTCAAACTTGGCTTTGGCGGTTTTGCAAACCAGGCTCAGGGCCTCGTCGCTGTCGTACATCTTGCTGCGGTCAACCTCTTTGGCTGAATCGTTATATTTCTTACCGTGTTTCATTTTTTCCTCCTGTGGTAACGGAAGGGGCCTCTCGCCCTCTCCCAATCGGATTTTTCCTCCCACTTGGGGCCTGGCATACCTTTTGGGGCAATGTTTTAGTCTACTACTGTAACACCCATGCTGCGGCAGGTGCCTGCCACCATCGAGACAGCCGTCTCCAAACTGGCGGCGTTCAAATCCACCATCTTGGTTTTGGCAATCTCTTCCAGTTGGGCACGGCTGAGGGTTGCCACCTTGGTTTTGTTGGGCTCGCCACTGGCTTTTTCAAGCCCCGCGGCCTTTTTAATCAGCACGGCGGCGGGCGGGGTTTTGGTGATGAAAGAGTAGGAATGGTCTGCGTACACCGTGATAACCACGGGAATCAAGTACCCGGCGTCCTTGGCGGTGCGCTCGTTAAACTCTTTGGTAAAGGACATGATGTTTACGCCGTGCTGGCCAAGGGCGGGGCCAACCGGGGGGGCCGGGGTAGCTTTACCGGCCGGAATTTGCAGCTTGATGTAGCCAATAACCTTTTGCGCCATAAATCTATACCTCCATACAGGGTTAAATCGGTTTTACCTGGTCCAAATCCAGTTCGGCCGGGGTCTCCCGCCCAAACATCGAGACCTTCACGTGCACCTTGCCGCTCCCGTGGTCAATTACATCCACAAGGCCAACAAAGCCCTCTAAAGCGCCCGAAAGCACCTCTACGCTATCGCCCACCTTGTAATCCACCTGGGCGGTGTGCTCGTCCACGCCAAGGGTGGCCACTTCGGCCTCGGTAAGGGGCACGGGTTTGGAACTTGGGCCAACAAAGCCCGTAACACCCCGGGTGTTGCGCACAATGTACCAACTCTCATCGGTCATCACCATCTTCACCAGCACATAGCCGGGGAAAAGTTTGCGCTCCACCTCGCGTTTTTTTCCGTCTTTGATATCTTCCACCATCTCGGTGGGCACCTTTACTTCCTGAATCAGCTCCTGCAGCCGCCGGTTTTCCACAATGGTGGAAAGGTTTTGGGCCACTTTCTTCTCATATCCAGAGTAAGTGTGCACTACATACCAGTATGCCTGCTCCATTTTTTCTCCTATCTGCGTGTTTCCTTCCCCTTACACTGAGCCCGCAAGCGTGATCAGTTTCTCGAAAACAAAGCCAAACGTCGCATCAAGGGCAAAAATAACCAAAGCAGCAATGATAACAAAAACCACCACAACAATAAAGTTGTTCAGCACCTGGCTGCGGCTGGGCCAAACCACCTTTTTCATCTCGCCGCGGGTGTCTCTAAAAAAGCGGACAATCCCTTTGCCGGCGCGTTTAAAAAAGTTTTCCTTCTTCTTGGCTACTTTTTCCGCCATACAAATACCCCTTTCCTACTTCGTTTCACGGTGGAGTGTCTGTTTGTGGCAGAAACGGCAGTACTTTTTGCGCTCAAGCCGGTCAGGAGTGTTCTTTTTGTTCTTGGTTGTGTCGTAGTTGCGCTGTTTGCACTCCGTACAGGCCAGGGTAATTTTTACTGTCATACTCTTTTTGCACCTCCATTGGTTCGGTATTGTAAACCTCCCTCGTCCGGTGGCCACCCTGCGGCCGCCTTCCCAGGCCCGCGTTATTTCCGAATGAAAAAACGCACAAAAAAATAAACCTGCAACGAGGTAGTGTTATAATATCATATATAGGCGCTTGCGTCAAGGTTTTTATCGCCATGGAAAGGCCTTTTGTGCCAGTGCGCTGCCAGCTGGAATCCGAGCGTTTGGCCTATACCTACATGTTAAATGAATTTCGGGCCGCAGGCAACACCAAAATGGTGCGCAAGCTGGAAAAGTTCCCCATCGACCAAGGCGGCGAGGTGAGTACCCAGTACCTGATGGTGCGCAGCCAGGGCATGATGAAACTGGGCATCGGCATCATGCGCCATATACGCTCCCTGCCCTGCCATTCGTGTGATAAGCGTTCCCCTTTGTCGCCCTGCAGAGTATTATTTTCCCTTTATTCTGCAAGGCTACCCTTCTGCCATTTTACAAAAAGCAGATAGATAAGCAGTATGGGAATGAGGGCTATAACACCGCAAACCGACAAAACGGAGAGCTGCTGATTTTCTGCTATGGATAAAAAAACGGAGATTGGGTATTTGCTTGTGTCATATAAAAACACCAGTGGTTGCTCCACCATATTCCAGCTATCTGCGAAGCACAGCATCCCCAAAACACAAAGGGCGCTTTTGCAGTTGGGTATGGCCAGCCGTGTTAGGGTTTGCAGCGGGGTTGTACCATCCAGCCTGCCCGCCTCTATCAGCCCGGCAGGCAGCCTGGAAAAGGCAATAAACATCCACACGGCCCCCAGCGGCATAAAAACGGCGGGCAAAAAAAGCGCCCACCAGGAATTGAGTAGGCCAAGCCCATTCAGCACCAGATAGTTTGGCACCAGCACCACCTGTATGGGCATGATGGCAAAAACAGAAAATACTACCACATAAACCCGCCAAAACCGCACTTTGCCTATGGCTAGGGCAAACCCCGCCAGGGCTGAGACAGCCAAAAACACAAGCACAATGCCCAAACTTAAGGCAAGGCTGTTAAAATAACGTCGTAAAATCGCCTCATTACTGAGCACATCCCGCCAGTTTTGCAGGGTAAAAGCTAGGCCCCCGTGGCCGCTGCCCCTGAGGAAAAACGACTGAAACAGGCAAAATACCGGCACAGCCATAAAAATAAGGGCCAACGATACTGCCAAAAACACACCCGGCCACCCGCCACGCCGCCTAAGGTTTTTTCTCATAGTTCCAAATGGCCTTTACGAAATAGTACCAGGCAAAACGGCAGTACGCCAGCCAAAACCACCAAAAAACCAAGGCAGGCGGAAGCTGAAATGCGGTGGATGTTTACATTTTGAAAATTGTTATAGAGGAAATGCGGCAGCATATAAAGGCTTTGCTTGGGGTGCGCCCCACTGAGCAGATAGGATTCCCGAAAAATTTTAAACCCGTTTATCAGCGTGAGGATAATGACCAAAAAGATTGTGCGCGTAAGCAGAGGAAATTCTGCTTTTCTCAAAATAGCGCCGGCAGAAGCGCCTTCCATCCTTGCCAAATCGATATATTCCTTGGGAACGCTTTGTAAGCCCGTTAGAAAGAACAGTACGCACAGGCCTGTGTACTTCCACAGAAAAAGCACCACAAGCGCCCCGAGGGATTGCGCTGCCGCAAGGCCGGCAGCGTCTTTTAAAAACATGTGCATAAAAGCCAAGGTTGTTAAAACCGGCAGAAACAGGGGCGCTAACATGCACCACTGGACAGGCCAAACCCAGCGGCAGCTTTTGTTGAGCAAATACGCAATGGCAAAAGACAGCGCCGTTTCACACGGTAAGGTGATGGCCATGAATTTTACAGTATTCACCAGTGCCAACCGAAAAGACACGCTGGACAGTACCTCTGAATAATGGGAAAACCCCGCAAGCGATGCAGCGCCTGCACCAGAGGTAAAAGAATAACCCAGGTTTATGAAAAAAGGCACCAGATAAAAAACCAAAAAGCCCCCAAGCGCCGGGGCCAAAAATAAATAGCTATAGGTCTTGTCTCTCCGTAGCATGCCCACCTCACTTGGCACTCGTTTATTCATCCATGTAAAATTGCAGGTTTGTCCTTAGGTATTCAATCATTTCTTCATACGTAATTTCATCGTAATAGTATTGGGCCAGCGGCGTAACAATCGGCTCGCCATTCAGTATGATGTGTTGATTGAAAAAATCCTGCAATTTCACGCTTTCTATCTTTTCACATATACCGCTTAGGGCTTCTGCTTCGGCAGCCGATAGGGGGCGCGAAATTTCTTGCAAACTTCCGTCAATATCCGTTCGCTCTTGATACGTATGTTCTAAAAAGCCCGGCAGGCTTTCGCGCCGAATGGGCAAACACCACCAAGACGGGTAAGCCGCCGCCTGCTGGCAGGTGTTGCTGAGAAGGTAGAGCAGAAGCTCGGTTGCCGCGGCTTGATTCTTGCTGCCCGCACGAATAGCGCCGTAAGAGCCAACTGTGGCAAAGGATTTTCCCTGCTCGTTTTTTACCGGGTAAAACTGCGGCTCTTTACCGGCCCCCAGGGCAAGCTCGCCCATTTGCAGCAGGGTAGACACGAACGAGTCTGTATAAAACGGCATTTCCCCCTCTGCCAAAGCCTTTCCATATTGGATGATTTCCCCTGAATAAACCGGCAGGGATTCGTGGCTGGCCAAAGACAAGCGCCTTTCATTCTCTTTGGCCAGCTCCACAAGAGACTGGAAGGCGGCATTATCCAAGTCTACCGTGCGGCGGGTATAATCCACCACCGGCTGCTGCAAAACAGATAAAGGGTCAATAGCCATGGCCCAGGTGTATTCCTCGGGCATGGTTCTGGCGGCCTCCTCCATATAGGCAAAGATATCTTTTGTTAGCCGCTGGGTGTTCACCTCAAATTTTGCCAGGCTCTGCCCGGTTGCCACAGTACAGGGGAAGCTAAACGAGAGGGGAAATAGATACTGCGCGCCGTTTACACGGCAGCCGTTCACAATGGTCTCATAAAAATCGGCGGCGGTATAGCCGCGCTCTTCCAGCAGTGGGGTTACGTTTGCAAGCACGCCACTGTCCATGATCTTGCCAATATCTGGAAAAAGATTTTCATCTGAAATAAAGGAGAAATCCAAAAGAAACAAGTCCGGCCCCTTGCCGGACAGGATCTCCGCGCGGATTTGCGCTATTTGAGAAGCTCTTTTCTCCATTTGCGCCATATCCTTTTCCGCCTTTTCTCCGCCGTTCTCTTCTTCATACGGGTAGACCAGCTCCACCACCGTTACCGCAATGTCCGGGTGCAAAGCCTGAAAATCTTCTATGGCCGTACCCAGGGAAAGGTTTTTTAGGCTTTCCACACAAATGGTCAATTCCCGTGGCGCAGCCGCCGCATCATTTTCCGGCGGTTTCTCTGCACCGGCGGGCAGGGGCCAATCCTCCCGCTTTGTGCACGATGTAAACAGCAGGAGCGCTAAAACCATTACCATTACTTTCTGAAATTTCTTCATCTGCCACCTTTGCCATTTTTGCCACTTTTGCGGGCCCTTTCTCCTGCTTTTACGCCTTTTCGCTTTGGCAATGCCGCGCAAGGCCAATGCCGCCGCATCCTTGGCGTATTTGTGCGGTATTGCCCCCTATTCTTTGGGGTATTTTACCACAAACCCAGGCAAAATGCCAGCCGCATTATAATAAATTTTATCTATATTACGTCTATTGCACCATTGCGCACTCCCGCTTCTGCCAGTGGGCAACGGTGGGTATTTTCCCTAAGGCAACACCGCCCCGGCGGACGCATTGGAAGAGCCGAAATAAATTTGGCGCACGCTCCCTGCCCTGCCATTCGTGTGATAAGCGACCACTTCTTTCCGCCGCACTTGCGAATGGGGGCCAATACGGGTATAATATCAAATTGAGTTCTAACCAGCCAATTTGCCGCCAAAAACAGGAGGGGCCGCCCATGGGCTGTACCATTACCCAAAACGCCGCCCAAACCATAGCCCTGGGCAGGGCGCTTGCCGCCGTGCTGCACGGGGGAGAAACCATAGCCTTTACCGGGGGGCTTGGCGCGGGCAAAACCACCTTTTGCAAGGGGCTTGCCCAGGGGCTGGGGGTTTTGGACGAGGTTTCCAGCCCCACTTACACCCTGGTGAATTACTACCGCGGGCCCCTGCCGCTTGCCCATTTTGACGCTTGGCGCATCACCTCGCCCGAGGATTTGGAAACCGCCGGATACTATGATTACCTGGAGGCCGGGGCCGTTGTGGCCATTGAGTGGAGCGAAAAAATTGCCCCCTGTTTAGAGCCTCCTATTATCCGGGTGGCTATTGGCAGCCTGCCGGATGGAAGCCGGGAAATTTGCATTGAGGGAGCCGATGGTTTTTGAGTTTGCTTTTTGCCCTGGACGCCAGTGGCCGCACCTCCAGCGTCTGCCTTGTAAGTGAGGGCCAAATTATATATGAAGAATTGCTGGACGAGGGGCTTACCCACTCGGAAACCCTGCTGCCCCAGGTACAGCGCGCACTGCAAGCCACCGGGTTTTCGGCAGCCGATATTGCCAGTTTCGCCGTTACAAACGGCCCCGGCAGCTTTACCGGCCTGCGCATTGGGCTGGCCCTTGTAAAAGGCCTTGCCTTTCCGCAGGATATCCCGGTAACACCCGTTTCCACCTTGGAGGCCATGGCCCGCGCCACCGGGGAAAGCGGCCTCCTCCTTTCGGCCATCAATGCCCGCCGCGGCGAGGTATACTGGGCCGCTTTCCGGCGTCAAAACGGGCTGCAGCGCCTGACGCCCGATGCCGCCTGCGCCGCCATTGAGGCGGAAAACTTTATAAAAATGCAAACCGAACGGGTTTTGGTGGTTGGTGACGGCGGCAAATTATGTTATACTGGTAATGATTATACTGCGGATGTCACCCTGTTTTCACAGCCCTTGCTTGTGGCGCGCGGCGCGGCCCTGGCGGCCCTGGATTGCCAAAACCCGGTACGGGCTGTTCATGCGGGGCAGTTGCGCCCGGTTTATCTCCGCCTTTCTCAGGCCGAGCGGGAGCGCCTGGAAAAGCTACAGGGGCCGCCCCCTGCCAACTGAAGGAGGAAATGCATGCAACCGGGAAAACTGCTTGTTGTGAACCACCCCCTTGTACAGCACAAATTGGCCCTTTTGCGCTGCGAGAACACCGGCACCAAAGAATTTAAAGAGTTGGTTGCGGAACTGGCCACCCTGCTTTGCTATGAGGCCACACGCAGCCTGCCCACCGAAGAGGCCGAGGTGCAAACGCCGCTTGCCACCGCCAAGGTGCGGATGCTGGCGGGCCGTAAACTGGCTTTTGTGCCCATTTTGCGCGCGGGCCTTGGTATGCTGGAAGGTGTGGAACGCCTGGTGCCTGCGGCCAAGGTGGGCCACATTGGCCTATACCGAGACCCCCAGACTTTGAACCCGGTGGAATACTACACAAAACTGCCCGGCGATATTGCCGAGCGCAGCGTTTTTCTGCTTGACCCCATGCTGGCCACCGGCGGCTCGGCGGTGGACGCCGTTTCCACCCTGAAAAAACGGGGCGCACAAAATATCAGCTTTTTGGGGATTCTGGCTTCGCCCATCGGCATTGAAAAATTACAAAAAGAACATCCTGATGTAAACATATATCTTGCTTGTGTGGATGAGGGCCTCAACCAAAGCGGCTTCATTCTGCCCGGCCTGGGCGATGCGGGCGACCGTATTTTCGGCACAAAATAACAAGGCAGGGTACTTTGGTAAGCAGAGTACCCGCCTGTGGGGAGTGTGGCCGGTTGGCTAAAAAAATACTTATCAATATCGCCAGTGGTGTTGTCATTCTGCTGGTTTTAGCGCTTGCCGTTGTGCTGGTTCTCTCCACCAGGGGCTATTTTAGCGACGTAATTACCTGGTTATTACTGGGGTTAATTGGCATATTGGCGCTATTTACTGTTTACATGACGGTAAGCCGTACAGCCGAGGCCGTGCGCTACCGTGGTGCGGACGTGGAGGAACTGAGCGAGCACAGCATTGAAAAAATGCTGAAAACCGGGGAGATGCCCGCGGTAAAAAATGCCCCGCCTGCACCACAAGGCAAGCAGCAGGCAAAAGAAAAAGAAAAACAAGAGCGCAAACAGGCCGCCGAAGAGGCAAAATTGCTGCGCAAACAGGAAGCGCTGGATAAAAAACGGGCCGCCGAGGAAGCTGCCTGGAAAAAACAGGCCGCCGCCGGCGAAAAGCGGGCAATAGCCCAAAACCCGGCTGGGGCGAACATAAAGGGCGCCGCCCCAGCCGCTATGGCGGCGGGAATGCCTGCCCCCCCTGCACCGCCGCCCGAAGGGCAAAGGCCACAGCCGGGCAGCACCGGTACACCGCCGCCAAGGCCAGCCCCGCGCAGTGCCGCCGAGGCCAACCAGCAGGCCGGAGCCACCCAACAAGAGGCCGAGGCCCGGCGCAGGCAGGAAGTGGAAAGTGTGCGCCACCAGGCCGAAGCCGCCGCCGCTGCCCGCCGCAGAGCGGCCGCCATGGCGGCCCGTTCCCAGTCTTTTCCGGCCATTAAAACCGGCCAGATGCCCGCCTTTAACACCGGCGTTTTAGAGGAGAGCGCAAATGTAACCGATACCCGCGCCCATATCTTCCAAAAAGAGCCCTCTGCCCTGCCGGGCAGCGAACTTTACCGCACCGGAAACATATGGGAGCAGATGAATGTGCGCCAAAGCGCCGCCCCGGCCCTGGCGGGGCAGGCGGCCCCCGGCCCCGCTGCTGTGCAGCCTGTACAGCAGCTACCCCGGCCTGTGGCAACCGCAGGCGGTGAGGCCGCCGAAGCACCCCCTATTGGACAGGCGCCCGCTAACGCTGCGGTTGCACCCCCGCAGGGCCAGCCCTACAGCCCGGCGGCACATGCTGTGCCCCCCTGGCAACGCGCCGAAAACCAGGCCGAGGGCCCCGACGACGAACTGAAGGCCGACTGGCACTATACCCCGGCCAAGCCCCCCAAAGCCTGGAACACCGGCGGGCGGATGCCGGGCGATATGTCCACCTTTGCCGTGCCAAACACCGTGCAGCCCCAGCCTGTAAACGACACCGCCTCCCGCGCCTCGGCAGCGCGTGCCAAGGCCGCAGCGGCCGAGGCCACCGCCGAAAATGCCAAAGCCAAAGCCGCCGCCTCTAAGGCAAAGGCAGCCGCCTCGAAATCGGCCACGGCAACTGCGGAGGAGAAAAGGCCGGGTCATCTGGCACCCGCCGAGGATACGGCGGATGCCAAGCGCCCCAGAGGCCGCCCCCCCAAGCCCAAAACCGAAGAGGAGCTGAACGCGCCCAAGCGCCCCAGGGGCCGCCCCCCCAAGCCCAAGACCGAAGAGGAGCTGAACGCGCCCAAGCGCCCCAGGGGCCGGCCTCCCAAGCCCAAGACCGAAGAGGAGCTGAACGCGCCCAAGCGCCCCAGGGGCCGCCCGCGCAAAACCTCTGCCGAGGGGGAAAACCCACAGGGCGATGCAAGCCCCTAGACCAAAACACCACAAAGGGCCCTGCCGCATGTTGCGGCAGGGCCCTTTGTTTTCCGCCTATATTCTTTAACCGCGCTTAGGGCAGAGTAACTTAGAGCAAATTAACATAACATGAGTTATGCTGCTCTTGGCAGAAACGGCGAATGGCTACGTTGGTCTCGGGCTAGGTGCCGCCTGCGGCGGTTGCCCTCGACAGGCTTCGCTG
>CAZKBM010000087.1:0-11639 GCA_964550985.1 uncultured Oscillospiraceae bacterium | reverse complement strand
ACGGCGAGTATGGCATCATTGTGGACGTGAAGGTGTTCACCCCCGAAAACAGCGATGAGTTGCAGCCCGGTGTGCGGGAGGTGGTGCGTTGCTATATCGCCCAAAAGCGTAAGATTTCGGTGGGCGACAAGATGGCCGGACGCCATGGCAACAAGGGCGTTGTTTCGCGTATATTGCCCCAGGAGGACATGCCCTTCTTGGAGGACGGCACCCCGCTGGACATTGTGCTGAACCCCCTGGGCGTGCCCAGCCGCATGAACATTGGCCAGGTGCTGGAAGTGCACCTCGGCTACGCCGCCAAGGCCCTGGGCTGGCAGGTGATGACACCGGTGTTTGACGGCGCGCAGGAAGAGGACATCCGCGCCTGCTTTGAGGCCGCTGGCATGGCCGAGGACGGCAAGAGCGTTGTGTATGATGGCCGTACCGGCGAGCGTTTTGACAACCGAGTAACCGTTGGTTACATGTACTACTTAAAGCTGCATCACCTGGTGGATGATAAGATTCACGCCCGTTCCACCGGGCCGTACAGCCTGGTGACCCAGCAGCCCTTGGGCGGCAAGGCCCAGTTTGGCGGCCAGCGCTTTGGCGAGATGGAGGTTTGGGCGCTGGAGGCCTATGGCGCGGCCTACACCCTGCAGGAAATTTTAACCGTGAAGAGCGACGATGTTGTGGGCCGCGTAAAAACCTATGAGGCCATTGTGAAGGGCCAGCAGGTGCCCAAGGCCGGTATCCCTGAAAGCTTCCGCGTTTTGATAAAAGAGCTGCAAAGCCTGGGCCTGGATGTAGTGGTGCAGGATGTAGCGGGCGATGAAATTGACCTGAAACAGAACTATGAGGAAGAAGAGGGCGGCTACAACCGCGGCGAACTTGCCATGGGCGAGGAAGTGCTGATTGAGGGCGAACTTGAGGGCGAATATGCCATTGAGGAGACGGAAGAGGCAGAGGAACCGGAGTTTGAGAACGAGGACGACGTGGCGCCTTTGGACCCCGAGGATATCTTCTCGGAGGAAGACCGTTTCGACGATGAAATTATTGACGACTGAGGATAGCTTGACCGTTTTGAATGGCAGGGCCCGCCCCCTGCGTACCAGCCAGCATCTCGTTTGAAAGAAAGGGCCATCTATGGATTATTATGAGTTTGATTCGATCCGCATTGGACTAGCCTCGCCCGACCAGATCCGCGCCTGGAGTTTTGGCGAAGTAAAAAAGCCCGAGACCATCAACTACCGCACGCTCAAACCCGAGCGCGACGGCCTGTTCTGCGAAAAAATCTTTGGGCCCACCAAAGACTGGGAATGCCACTGCGGCAAATATAAACGCATTCGTTACAAGGGCAAAGTTTGTGAGCGCTGCGGCGTGGAAGTGACCCGCGCCAAGGTGCGGCGCGAGCGGATGGGCCATATTGAACTGGCCGCCCCGGTCAGCCATATTTGGTATTTTAAAGGCATACCCAGCCGTATTGGCCTGCTTTTGGATATCGGCCCCCGCCTGCTGGAAAAGGTGCTGTATTTTGCCGCCTATATTGTAACGGACCCCGGCTTTACCCCGCTGGAAGAAAAACAACTTCTCAGCGAAAAAGAATACCGCGATATGCGCGAGCGCTATGAGGATGAGTTCCAGGCGGCCATGGGCGCCGAGGCCGTGCAGGAGCTTTTGCGCAAGGTGGATTTGGATGTTTTGGCCGAAAGTTTGGCCGAGGAACTGGTGGATGCAGGCGGGCAAAAGCGCCTGCGCATCATCAAGCGCCTGGAGGTTGTGGAGGCCTTCCGCAACAGTGGCAACCGCCCCGAGTGGATGATTATAAACACCATTCCGGTTATCCCGCCGGATATTCGCCCCATGGTGCAGCTGGACGGCGGGCGTTTCGCCACCAGCGATTTGAACGACCTTTACCGCAGGGTGATAAACCGCAACAACCGCTTAAAACGCCTTTTGGAACTGGGCGCACCGGATATTATTGTGCGCAACGAAAAGCGAATGCTGCAAGAGGCTGTGGACGCCCTGATTGACAACGGCCGCCGTGGCCGCCCCGTAACCGGGCCCAACAACCGCCCGCTCAAAAGTCTTTCGGATATGTTAAAGGGCAAGCAGGGTCGCTTCCGCCAGAACCTGCTGGGCAAGCGCGTGGACTACTCGGGCCGTTCGGTTATTGTGGTAGGGCCCGAACTCAAGATGTACCAGTGTGGCTTGCCCAAGGAGATGGCGCTGGAACTCTTTAAGCCCTTTGTGATGAAGGATTTGGTAGAAAAACAGATTGCCAACAACATCAAAAGCGCCCGCAAGATGGTAGAGCGTACCCGCACCGAGGTGTGGGATTCGCTGGAGACTGTTATTAAGGGCCACCCCGTGCTTTTGAACCGTGCGCCCACCCTGCATCGTTTGGGCATACAGGCTTTCGAGCCCGTGCTGGTGGAGGGCCGCGCCTTAAAGCTGCACCCGCTGGTGTGTACCGCCTACAACGCCGATTTTGACGGTGACCAGATGGCCGTGCACGTACCCCTTTCGGAAGAGGCCCAGCGCGAGGCCCGTAAGCTGATGCTGGCCAGCCAGAACCTTCTAAAACCCAGTGACGGCAAGCCCGTAACCGTACCCACCCAGGATATGGTGCTGGGCAGTTATTACCTCACCATGATCAGCGAGGGCGACATGGGCCAAGGTAAGGTGTTTGCCAATGAAGATGAGGCTGTGATGGCCTACCACAGCAAGGTGGTTACCCTGCACGCCCCCATAAAAGTGCGGCGCTATATCGAAATAGAGGGGGAATTGCGCTATAAAGTGGTGGAGACCACCGTGGGCCGCATCCTGTTTAACGAGCCCATCCCCCAGGATTTGGGTTATGTGAACCGGCACGACCCCGACATGGCCTTTGACCTGGAAATTGACTTTTTGGTGAACAAAAAGCAACTGGGCATCATCATTGACCGCTGCATCCACAAGCACGGCACGGCTGTTACGGCCGAGATGCTGGATAGAATCAAGAGCCTTGGCTTTAAATATTCCACCCTCTCGGGCCTTACGGTTGCGGTTTCGGACGCGGTGATTCCGCCGAAGAAAAAGGAACTGATTGCCCAGGCGGACGAAGAGATTGGCAAGATTACCAAGCAGTACAACCGCGGCCTCATATCTAACAAAGAGCGGCTGGACAAAATCCGTTTTGTGTGGGAGGATACCACCGATAAAGTTTCGGATGCGCTGGAGGAAAACCTCGACAGCCGCAACCCCATTTTCATGATGGCGAACTCCGGTGCGCGTGGTTCGATGCAGCAGATACGTCAGCTTGCGGGTATGCGCGGCCTGATTGCCAACACCTCGGGCGATGTTATCGAGATTCCCATCCGCTCGAATTACCGCGAAGGGCTGGACATACTGGAATACTTCATCGCCAGCCGCGGCGCGCGTAAGGGCCTGGCCGACACCGCTTTGCGTACGGCGGAATCGGGCTATCTCACCCGCCGCCTCGTGGATGTATCGCAGGATGTAATCATCCGCGAGGACGACTGCGGAAGCACCGAGGGTATTGAGGTGCGGGACATTTTGGGAGACGGGCGTGCGGTGATTGAGCCGCTGAGCGAGCGTCTGGTTGGCCGCTACCCCGTAGAGGACGTACTGCACCCCGAAACCGGCAAGGTACTGGTGACCAAAGACACCATGATGGACGAGGATGACGCCAAGGCCATTTTGGACGCAGGGATTACCCGCGTCAGGATTCGCAGCGTGTTGGCCTGCAAGGCCGAGCACGGCTGCTGCGCCAAATGCTATGGCGCAAACCTTGCAAACGGCATGCCCGTGGGCATTGGCGAGGCCGTGGGTATCATTGCGGCGCAGTCCATTGGCGAGCCGGGCACTCAGCTTACCATGCGTACCTTCCACACCGGGGGCGTAGCCAGCGCCGAGGATATCACCCAGGGTTTGCCCCACGTTGAGGAACTGTTTGAGGCGCGCAAACCCAAGGCCCTTGCCATCATGACCGAAATTGCCGGCAAGGTGCATATTGACGATACCAAGAAAAACCGCCATGTGGTGGTAAGCGGCGTGGACGAAAACGGCGCCCCCACCGAGCGCAGCTACCTCATTCCCTTTGGCCAGCGCATCCGCGTGCAAGAGGGGGAGGAACTGGAACTGGGCGACATGCTGACCGAGGGCCACGCCTACCCGCACGACATCCTGGCCATCAAGGGTGTTACCGCTGTGGAAAATTACCTCATTCAAGAGGTACAGGGCGTTTACCGCCAGCAGGGCGTGGATATCAACGACAAACACATTGAGGTAATTGTGCGCCAGATGATGCGCAAGGTGGTGGTGGGCGAATCTGGTTCCACAAGCCTGATGAGCGGGATGCTGGTGGAGCGCAGCGATGTGGAAGTGGCCAACCGTGAACTGGAACAGCGGATAAAAAATGGCGAGGCCGACCTGCAGTATGCCACGTATGAGCCAAAGCTTTTGGGCATTACCAAAGCCTCTTTGGCCACCGAGTCCTTCCTCTCGGCCGCCTCCTTCCAGGAGACCACCCGCGTATTGACCGACGCCGCCATCAAGGGCAAGGTGGACCCGCTGCTTGGCCTCAAAGAGAATGTCATCATCGGCAAGCTGATACCGGCCGGTACGGGCATTCCAGAGGTGGAGGATATGCTGGAGCAGGGTGAGGTAGTGGCCCTGTAAACCAAGTTCGTTTGCCCCAGGGGCAGGGTTTTGTCCCGCCGGGCCAAAACGGCGGGGGCATTTGGCCTCCGCCGTTTTTAAAGTTTAGACACAGCCACAACACTATTTTTTGGAGTTGATGCTTTTACAGGCAATATTGGCCGCCATTGCAAAAAGCGGCGTCAGTTTGCGAGAGGAGTGAAATCTTTGGGGAAAGACTCTGGTAAAAAACTACTGTGCGCACAGGTGAACACGCCCCTGCTCTACACGCTTTTCAACTGGGTGTTTTCGGCGCTGTTACTCGTTGTTTTGCTTCTCGGCATCTTTTTTAACACCAATTCAGCCTACGGGTATCTTTGGTATGGCCTATTGGCGGCTGCAGCGGGGGGCCTTGTGTTTACCCTGCTTCTGTACGGCTTGTTTGGCGCTTTGCCCCAGCCACAAAAAGGGGGAGAAATTGCCACCGTTACCATACTGATGGTGCTGCTGGCAGTAGCCCAGTTTTTTGTGGGCTGGAATTTACAGGTGGCGCCTGGGGACGCCGGCGCGTTCGGCACCATCTACTCCTATGCGTCTGGCTATGTGTTAAACGGTGTGCAGCCAGATCACTTTTTTGCTTTATACCCCGGAAACATAGGCCTTTACAGTTTGTTATGCGGCTATTTCTCCCTGTTGCAACTTTTTGGGATCAGCCAGTTTGGGCTGCCCCTTGTCATTTTTAGCATGGCGGCTGTAGATGGCGCCGTGTTGCTTTTGTATTTTGCCTGCCGCCGCTTGTTTGGGGTACGCCAGGGCTTGCTTTTGTTGGTTATCGCCCTGCTTACGGCCCCGTTTTATTTGTACCTGCCCATGCTTTACTCCGATATCCTCATCCTGCCCATACCCATTGGTATGGTGCTATTGTGGCTTTCGGCACGGGGGCTATGGCGGCAGGGGGCCCTGCGTAAGGCGGCGGTACGCTTTGGTATTCTAAGCCTGCTGGCGGCACTGGGTATTGTGCTAAAATTCACCGTGCTTGTGGTTTGGCTTGCCATTGCCATAGACATGCTTTTGTATCTGCGCGGCCGAGACCGCCCGCTGATGTTGCTTGTGGGTTTTGCCGCCATGGCCCTGCTGTTTGTGGGGGGCACCATGGCTTTGCGCTATATGCCCCTATTGCCCGGCGCCAATTACAGCCGTGACAGCCTGCCCCCCAGCTATGAAATCATGACGGGCCTAGGTGTTAAAGAGCCTATAACGGGGGACGGGGAGGCAAGTTCCACTGCGGGGGGGATTGCGCAGATGCCGGATGCGGCGGCGCGCAAGGCGGCCATTTGGCAGGCGATACGGGAAGATATATCCCAAAAAGGGCCGCTGGGCCTGTTGCAACACCTTGGCACAAAGCTAAGCGCCAGCTTTGGGGATGGCAGTTATGGCGCAGCCCAGCTTTTAAACCGTGCCGCTGCGCCCGAAACGGCGCTGTATGAGGTATTTACCCCCACAGGGCGGTATTTCCCCATTTTTGGCTATGCGTCTTACGGGCTTTTGGCCGCCATTTTGTTTTGGGGGCTGCTTGCCGCCATTCGTAGTTTTATGCGCAAAAACCATGCGCTTAGTTTTGTGCGGGTGGCCCTTTTTGGTCTGGTGCTTACCCTGCTGATATGGCAGGCCGAAGCGCGCTACCTGGTGGGTTTTTTGCCACTGTTTTTACTGTGTGCGCTGGAGGCCGCCCCCCGCCCCAAAGTTGCCCTGGTTACAAGGCGGGCCCTGGGCCGGGAAGAGGGTTGGACGGAGGGCGAGGCGGAACTCTTGCTGCAAAGTGGGGAACTGCCTCTAGAGGAGTTCCTCCCCGAGGAATTGCCCCAGGACATGCCGGGGGAGACTGTAGAGGATAGGGCAGGCCCGGATTATATGAACCCCTCTTTTCAGTGGGAAAAAGAACTGAAGCAGATTTATGGGCAGGAGGCGCTGGGGCAGGAATATCCCGCCGAGGGGGTATTCTCCCTGGAGGGGGAGGCCTTGCCGCCCGAAGCGCCGGAAATGCCGCCCCCGCGGGCTGTGGTGCAAACCTCTGCCCCTGCTACAGCGGGTGCGCCAGCCCAGCAGCCAGGCAGAGTGCAACAAGCCCCAGCAACCGCCGAAGAGCCAGCCCAGCGGCCTGAAGCGCCGCAAAACCTGTTTGATATGCAGCTTTAACAGGCAGGGGATGCGTCCAACCGCGACTTGCCCTTGCGCCACTTGGCCAAGCTGCGGTACAATAGTTAGGTAAGAATTTTTGGCCCCAAACCCATAGAAGGAGAAGAGAATGGCAGATAAAAAACTACCGGCTACGCCGGGAAAAACCGCGCCGGACGATAAAAAACTGGCGCTTGAAACCGCAATTGCCAACATTGAAAAGAACTTTGGCAAAGGTGCGGTTATGAAGATGGGCCAAAATGTGGCCATGCAGGTGGATTCCATCTCCACGGGCTCCATCTCACTGGATGCGGCGCTGGGAGTGGGTGGCTTGCCCCGTGGGCGTGTGGTGGAGATTTACGGGCCGGAATCCAGCGGTAAAACCACATTGGCGCTGCATGTGCTGGCCGAAGCCCAAAAAAAAGGTGGAGATGTGGCTTTTATTGATGTAGAGCACGCGCTGGACCCAGAATATGCCCGTGCGCTGGGTGTGGATGTGGACAACCTATTGGTGAGCCAGCCAGATACCGGCGAGCAGGCCCTGGAGATTACCGAGGCGCTTGTGCGCAGCGGCGCCATCGACGCCATTGTCATCGACTCTGTGGCGGCCATGGTGCCCAGGGCCGAAATTCAGGGCGAGATGGGTGACTCCCATGTGGGTTTGCAGGCCCGCTTGATGAGCCAGGCCCTGCGCAAATTGACGGGTGTTATTGGAAAAACCGGTACAGTGTGTATTTTCATCAACCAATTACGGGAAAAGGTGGGTGTTGTGTACGGCAACCCCGAGGTGACTGCCGGGGGCCGGGCGCTAAAATATTATTCCTCGGTGCGCATTGATGTGCGCCGCAGCGAGGGGCTGAAAAACGCCGCCGGGCAGTTCATAGGCAACCGTACCCGTGCCAAGGTGGTAAAAAACAAGGTGGCCCCGCCCTTTAAAGAGGGAGAATTTGATATTATGTTTGGCGAGGGTATCTCCCGCGTGGGGGAACTGCTGGATTTGGCGGCCGAACTGGGTATTGTGCAAAAAAGTGGCGCTTGGTTCAATGCCGGGGAAATTCGCCTGGGGCAAGGGCGGGATAACGCCAAGGCCTATCTGACCGAAAACCCTGAGTTTGCCGCCGATATTGAAAAGCAGGTGCGGGAAAATTTTGACCAACTGATTCAGGCCGGTAAGAAAAAGAAAAAGGCCACGGGTGGGAATTTAGATGACCTTCCGCCAAAAGCGGAGGAAGTAAAAGCCCCTGTTACCAGCTCTGAGCGCGGGCTGGATATCAGCGCGGATTAGCCATGCTGCAAATTACTGAGTGCCGTGAGACAAAACGTGGCCGTTTTGCCCTTTTTTCAGAGGGGGAGTTTCTATTTTCGGTGGATGGGGAGACCCTTCAAAAGTTTGGGATAGAGGCGGGAACAAGCCTTAGCGAGGGGGATGTTAGCGCCTTGAGAGAGGCCAGCGACACCCGAAAAGCCAAGGACCAGGCCCTGCGCTTTCTTTCGCGCAGGGCGCACGGCAAAAAAGAATTGTATGCCAAACTGTGCCGCACCCAAGATGAGTACTCGGCCGCCGCCGCCATTGCGGCCATGGCCGAACTGGGCCTTTTAAATGACGAGGATTTTGCCGCTCAACGCGCCGAGGCTTTGGCCTATAAGGATAAAAGCAGCTTTGAAATTCGCCACAAGCTTATGGAGCAGGGGATAGCGGAAACCGAGGCTGAAGAGGCCGTGGCGGCCCTTGGGCTGGACGACGGCGAGACGGCCCGCCGAATTGTGGAAAAAAAATACAGGGATAAATTGTTGCAGGGCAAACGGGAGACCGTTATGGCCGCCTTGGCCCGGCGCGGGTTTACTCGCAAAGATATCACCGGTGCGGTAGAGGCCGCACTCGCAGAACAGGATGAGGAATGAAAATAGCAATTGTTTCGTTAGGATGCCCAAAAAACCAGGTTGATGCCGACGTGTTTTGCCGTACCCTGCTGGCGGCAGGCCATGAGACGGTGCCAAGCATAGATGAGGCTGAACTGGTTATAGTGAATACCTGTGGTTTTTTAGATGCGGCCAAAGAAGAGGCGATAGAGCATATATTAGACGCTTGTGCACTAAAAAAAAGTAAACCTGCGCTAAAAGTGGTGGTGACCGGCTGCCTGGCCGAGCGGTATAAAAGTGAAGTTGCCGCTGAAATACCCGAGGTGGACGCCGTTGTAGGAATTGGTAAAAACAGCGAACTTGTGGATATTGTAGAAAAATTGGCCGCCGCTGGAACCCATAAAGCGCCCCCGATACAGTGCTACGGGGAAAAGGCGGAACTTGCTTTTTCGGGCAGCCGTATCATCAGCACCCCTGGGCACTACGCCTATTTAAAAATTGCCGAGGGTTGCTCCAATGTCTGCTCTTACTGCGCCATACCCTCCATTCGCGGCCCGCTGCGCAGCCGCCCCTTGCAAGACTGTGTAAACGAAGCCGCCTGGCTGGCCCAGCAGGGGGTAAAGGAACTGATTTTGGTGGCACAGGATGTAACTGCCTATGGCGCAGACACCGGCGAAGTGCAAATTGCCCGGTTGCTGGATGCGCTGCAAGAGGTGGAGGGTTTGTGCTGGATTCGCATTTTGTATGCCTACCCAGAACGTATTACCGAAGAATTTTTGGAAGCCATGTGTCGTAACAGCAAGGTGTTGCCCTACCTGGATTTGCCCATACAGCACTGCAATGAGGAGATATTGCGCTCCATGCATCGCCGTGGCGGGGCAAAGGCAGTGCATAGGGCCATTCGCATGGCGCGGCAAAAGATGCCGGACCTCACCCTGCGTACCAGCCTGATTGTGGGCTACCCAGGGGAGAGCGAAGAGCAGTTTGAAGAGCTGTGCCAGTTTGTGAAAGACGTGGGCTTTGAGCGGCTGGGCTGCTTTGCCTACTCTCCCGAAGAGGGTACAGAAGCTGCAGAAATGCCAAACCAGTGCCCCGAGGAGCTGCGCCGTAAACGTGTGGAGACTTTGATGGAGTTGCAGGAAAGAATCCTGCAGGAAAAACAGAAAATGGAAATTGGAAAAACCTGCCTGCTCCTGTGTGATGGCTCTGCGGAAGAAGAGGGTTGCTGGCTGTGTAGGCGGGGTGCAGACGCCCCCGAGATTGATACCCTGGTCTACCTGGAGACCCCCCTTACCTTACAACCTGGGCGTTTTTATACAGCCGAAATTGTTGGGGAAGAACTGCTGGACTTGCGCGCTATTAACCCAAAACCAGCACTGTAAAGCAAATAGATTTTACATCAAAAGAGTGGGGGAGAAAACACATTGAATCTTCCAAATAAGCTTACTTTATTACGTATACTGCTTATACCTGTTTTTGTGGTTTTTGCGGGCAACAACAACATACCGGGCTCTTACCTTTGGGCGGCAGCCATTTTTGCAATAGCCAGTTTCACAGATTTTTTGGATGGTGCCATCGCCCGCAAATACCATATGGTAACCGACTTTGGCAAGTTTGCAGACCCCCTTGCCGACAAGTTGCTTACCACCACCGCCTTTATTTACATGGTGGTTGACGGGGTGTGCCACCCCATTGTACTGGTTGTGATTCTTACCAGGGAATTTGCCGTATCGGGCGTGCGTATGGTGGCGGCGAGCTCTAAAAACCAAAAGGTGATTCCTGCCAATATGTGGGGCAAGGTGAAAACCGTAACACAGATGTTGACCATACTGTTTTATTACCTGGCGGCGGGAATCTTGCTGCAGGTTTCGGGCAGTATGAGAACCGGGATGATGATTATCTACGGCACCCAGATATTGTGCTGGGTGGTGGCCGGTATCACGATAATTTCAGGGGTGCAGTATATCTATGCAAACCGGGAGTATATCAACACCGCTAAATAGTGGTAGCCCTTGGTAAACAGTGAACTATCTTATAAGTAGTGGTTTACCTTAAAAAGTGGTGACTTATATTGAATCAGGTGATTGGGATTTTGCTCTATTGGCTGAGCATTAAATGAAGTAAGGATTATAAATCATGAATTATGAACCGCATTCCTCCAGTTTTAGTGGCATTTCGGCCAATATTGTGGCCTTGGTATGTGTAGTAGTAAGCCCATTTTTTGGCATTGTAGGGCTTTTGCTGGGTGTTATGGCCCTTTTTATAGAAAAAAATAGTGGCATGGTGAAATATTATGCCTCGCTGGGGCTGGTGTTATGGCTGCTGCGTACCATTTTAAATGCGGCGGTGTCGCTTATAGAGGGGATTTACCACGCAGGGCAAACCTTTATAGGCTCTTATATGCGCTTTTTTTATTGGGGCGGTAATTTAGCCCTTTCTATTCTTTCTCTGGCCGTGTTTTTATTGGTGGCGGGCTGCGCGGCCTATGCCGCTTATAGTGCATACCGCTGGAAAGCCTGGCGTGTACCGGTATTGGGAACTTTTGCGGAATGGCTGGCCGCTAAAGCGCCGCCGGCCTGTTACAATGGGCAGGGCCCCGTGCCATCTGGCTGTGAACAGAAAACAAGGCCGGAGGATGCCCAAAAGCAAGACGGGGAGGGCGCTCAGACCCCTAGAAGCGCTCAAAACCCCGAAGGTGCCCAACACCCTCAAGGCTTTCAAAGCCCCCAAGGTGCCCCACCTCCCCAAGGAGCCACAACCCATGAAGGTGCCCAACACCCTCAAGGCTTTCAAAGCCCACAAGGCGCGCACCCTCCCCAGGGTGACCACTCCCCCAATAACCCCCCTGGCTAAGCTCCCTTTGGCACTGCACCGCAGTTGCGGCAGGCCCGTTGGTAAAGCCGGATGAGAAAAACCATTTACAGCATTTGAGCAAATGTTTTACACAGCAAGCGCCGAGCAAAAACAGGTTTACAGCAAATGAACAA
>CAZKBM010000086.1:0-11665 GCA_964550985.1 uncultured Oscillospiraceae bacterium | reverse complement strand
CATTCGCCGTTTCTGCCAAGAGCAGCATAACTCATGTTATGTTAATTTGCTCTAGGGCAACATCCCATAAAGCCGGCCCTGCCGTATACTATCAAACAAAACAAGGAAAGGGGGAGGGCCAAACTGCGCTGCGGAATTTCCACCTCCTGTTTTTTCCCCAATGACACCATCTGGTCGCTGGAACAGGTCATCCGGTTGGGCAGCCCCCTTACCGAGGTGTTTTTAAATACCTTTAGTGAAATCGAAGAGCCCTACCTTGCCAAACTCTGCCAAACCGTGCGCGCTTCTGGTATTGAGGTGGTTTCGGTACACCCCTTTTCCTCTATGCTGGACGGTTTTTTTTTCGCCTCGCACTATGAGCGCCGCCTGCAGGACGGCATGGATTTGTACAAGCGCTATTTTGAACTATGCGCCCGTTTGGGGGCGGGCAAGGTGGTTTTCCATGGCGACCACGCCCAGCAGGCTCACCCTTTCCCCGCAGAACAATATGCCGAACATTTTAGGGAACTTGCGGCGCTGGGGCGGCGCTATGGCGTCACCCTCTGCCACGAAAACGTCTACTATTGCCGCCTGGGCAGCCCCGCCGCCGTGCGCCAGATGCGCCCGCTGCTGGGGGAGGCCGCGGCCTTTACGCTGGACTTAAAACAGGTGCTGCGCTTTGGCGCTACGGCCGATGAGATGCTGGACGCCATGGGCGAAGACGTGTGCCATGTGCATATCAGCGATAACGCCCCCGGGCGGGACTGCATTCCCCCTGGCACAGGCAGCTTTGATTTTACGGCTTTTATTCAAAAGCTGCAGGCCCTCGGCTATAGGGGCGATTTGATTATAGAACTCTACCAAGAAGGTTATGGCAGCGGCGAAGATTTGGCGCGGGCCATGCAGTATATTAGCGCTTTGCTGTAAGCCTGTGCGCCAAAACCGGTAAAAATACCCGGTAAATACAAGGAGGTCTGGCAGATGAAATGTCCCTATTGCGGCACGGTGGATTCCAAGGTGATTGATTCTCGCCCCACAGATGACGCGGCGAGGATTCGCCGCAGGCGGGAGTGCCTGAAATGCGCCAAGCGTTTTACCACCTACGAAATTGTGGAAACAGTGGCCCTGATGGTGGTGAAAAAGGATAAGCAGCGCGAGGCCTTTGACCGTGAAAAGTTGCTGCAAGGGCTGATGCGCGCCAGCTACAAGCGCCCCATCTCCTATGAAATGCTGGAAACTATGGTGAACAATATAGAGCAAACCCTCATGAGCACCTACGAGCGCGAGGTGTCCTCCATGGAGGTGGGTGAGCTTGCCATGCGGGAGCTCAAGGCGGTGGATGAGGTGGCCTATGTGCGCTTTGCCTCGGTTTACCGCCAGTTTAGCGATGTAAACACCTTTATGAATGAACTGAAAAACCTGCTGGCAAAGCAGGGCCTGGGCGAAGAGTAACACGGGTGAACGCCAGCCTTGACAAAGCCTTTGCGTTTTGCTACACTTTCTAACAAAGAGATGAAAGGGGAATTACCAACTTGCGCATGTCTGCCTAAAAGGTGTAAAACCTTTGTACAGTACAAACCTCTCCGCCGCTGCGCCATAGCTGCGGTGTTCTGGGTTTGTTTGTGGGCAGCGCCGTAGTGGTAGTTCTTTTTTTGTGCCGTTTTGCGCCTGTTGTTTGCAGTGCGCCCAAAACCGCCCAAAACACCGCCGTGCTGCCTGCCGGTGGTGTTTTTGTTTTTATACTGGATAGCCAACTGGCTATAGCAAAAAAAGGCGGTAAAATAAATGTCACTCATACAGGTTCGGAACTGTTCTTTCACCTACCCCGGCGCCATGCAACCGGTATTTCAAAACGTAAATTTAGAACTGGACAGCCGCTGGCGGCTGGGCCTGGTGGGCCGCAACGGGCGGGGGAAAACCACCTTTTTAAACCTGCTGCGCGGGGTGCTGCACGGCAGCGGAGAGATTCTTTCCCAGGAGGAGTTTGACTATTTTCCCCCTGTGCTGGCGGGGCAGGCGGGCACGGCCCTGCAACTGGCCCGCGGTATTGTGGCCCCTTTTGAGGAATGGGAGGAAAAAATGCGGGAGCTGGCCGAAGTTGGCACGGTGGCCGCCATAGAGGAGTACGGCGAGATAGAAAGCGCCTATGCGGCTGCGGGCGGCTATACCATAGAGGAAAACCTGGCCGCCGAGCTGGGCAGGTTGGAGGTAGAGGCCGAGGTGCTGAACAGGCCCTATAGCAGCCTTTCAGGCGGGGAGGGGGTAAAGCTGCAACTGGCAGCGCTGTTTTTAAAAAAGCACCGCTTTTGGCTGATTGACGAGCCCACCGACCATTTGGACGCGGCGGGACGCGCCAGTGTAGCCCGCTGGCTAAAAAGCAAGCAGGGCTTTATTGTGGTTAGCCACGACCGCGCCTTTTTAGACGAGGCCATAGACCATGTGCTCTCCATCAACCGGGCAGATATAGAACTGCAAAAGGGCAACTATAGCTCCTGGCGGGAAAACCGCCAAAGGCAGGATGCCTTTGAGAGGGCCGAAAATAAAAAGCTGGAGGGCAGCATTGGCCGCCTGCGCGAAGCCGCGGCCCAAACCAAGCGCTGGAGTGATAAGGTAGAAAAAAGCAAAATAGGTGGGCAGAAGAACAGCTACAACGGGGGCACAGCCATGCTGGACCGCGGCTATGTGGGCCACCAGGCGGCAAAGATGATGCAGCGCAGCAAATCCATACTGCAGAGGCGAGAAAAGGAGATTGCCCAAAAGGAAACGCTGCTAAAAAACATAGAGGAGGCCCCGCCCCTGCGGCTGCACCCTTTGCCCCCTACCAAAAAATGCCTGCTGCGGGCCGAAGGGCTAAGCTTTGGCTATGGGGAGGCACTGCTGCTTCAAAACCTGAACTTCCAAATAGAGGCGGGGGAGCGGGTGGCCCTTACAGGGGGCAACGGCAGCGGCAAAAGCAGCCTCTTAAAACTGCTGCAGGGTCAGCTTTGTCCAAGTGGCGGGGCGCTGCACCGCATGGGCGGGCTGGTGCTAAGCGCCGTGCCGCAGGATACGGCATTTTTGCAGGGGGACTTGCGGCGGTTTGCCGCTGCCCAAAACCTGGAGGAAAGCCTGTTTTTGGCCCTGCTGCGCAAGCTGAATTTTAGCCGGGAGGCCTTTGCCCGGCCCATGCAAACCTATAGTGCGGGGCAAAAAAAGAAGGTGTGCCTGGCGGCCTCGCTTGCAAAACCCGCCCACCTGTTTGTTTGGGATGAACCCCTAAATTATATTGATGTGCATAGCCGTGAACAGCTAGAAGACGCCGTTTTGCAAAGTGCCGCCAGCCTTTTGTTTGTAGAGCATGACGCCCGTTTTACACAAAATGTGGCAACCAGGCGCTTTAGCCTGCCCTAGTACCTCATGTCATCTAAAATATTAGATATACCGCCAAATACCACGGCTTGCCCCAAAAAGTCAATTTCCCCCTAAAAGCATTGCCTCCCCCCTGTGGCACAAGGCAGAAAAGAGGTGTTTGGCGGCCCTACTGGTAAGGTTCGCTTACCTAGTAATTGGGTAGTTCTACAACTTTTTAAATTTATTAGTTTACTTGACTAAATCAGTAAAGCGTTGTATAATAAAACCTGTTATGATACAATTGAAACGGCTTCACCCGCCCAAAAGTATGGCCCATATGGCCCCTTTATAAGGCAGGTGTGCAAACAGGAGGAACTACCCCCTATGGAAACGCTGGATTTTGCCCTACCCAAGCTGCGCCGGGAAGAGTGTGTTACCCTGCAACTGCGGGAACTTTTTGAGCGGCAGGGCTACCGCCTTTTGCGTATGGGCAGCTTTGAAGAATACGACCTCTACCTGCAAAACCGCCCCTTTTTAAAAGGGGAAGACGTGATATCCTTTACGGGGGCCGATGGGCGGCTGATGGCGTTAAAACCCGATTTGACCCTTTCGATTGTAAAAAACACCCCGGAAGGGGAGAGCCGCCGGGTTTACTATAACGAAAACGTCTACCGCCGCAGCCGCGCCAGTGGCGAGTACCGGGAAATTCGGCAGATGGGGCTAGAGGCCATTGGGGGCGAAGGGGCCGAGGCCGAGGTGCTGCGCCTTGCGGCTTTAAGCCTAAGTGTGATTGGCGCAGCCGCGCTGGACCTCTCTCATATGGAGTTTATTGAGGCTATGCTGGCCCCGTTTGGCACAAACCCGGCGCGGGAAGCGGCGCTTTTGGCCCTGCGGGAAAAAAGCCCGCACGGTATGCGCGCCGCCGCCCAAAAGGCGGGCCTAAAGGCCGAAGAAACCGAAAAACTGGCCGAACTGGCGGCGCTTTCGGGGGCTTTTGGCCCGGCGCTGGCCACGGCCCAAAAACTGGCGCAGGGGATACCCGGCGCGCAAAAACCCCTTTTAGAACTCGAAGCTTTGCAAAAAGAACTGGGAAGGGTGCCCGAGGTGGAACTGCGGCTGGATTTTTCCATCCTCAACGATGTGGATTACTACAACGGCCTCATCTTCCAAGGGTTTGTACAGGGGGTGGCGCAGGCGGTGCTGTCGGGCGGGCGCTACGATAACCTGGTGCGCCGCTTTGGCAAAAGCCAGGGCGGGCTGGGGTTTGCGCTTTACCTGAACGCCTTAACCGGTGAGGGAAGCGCCGCCGAACACATGGCCGATGAAGCAGGCGGCTACCTCAACGTGGCCCTGCCAAAAGGGCGGCTGGGCCAACAGGTGTACGCCCTGTTTGAAAAGGCGGGCCTGCCCTGCCAGGGCCTGAGCGAAAAAAGCCGCAAGCTGGTGTTTGAAGACCCCCAAAGCAAGGTGCGTTACTTTTTGGTAAAGCCCACCGATGTGGATATCTATGTGGAACACGGCGCTGCCGATATAGGCGTTGTGGGCAAGGACGTGCTGCTGGAAAGCGGCGCCGACGTGCTGGAACTGCTGGATTTAAAACTGGGCGCCTGCCGCCTGGCTGTGGCGGGCCACCCCGGCTTTGTTAGCAACCCCGCCGCCCCTTTGCGGGTGGCCAGCAAATACCCAAACGTGGCACGCCGCTATTACGCGGGGCAAAGCCAGGCGGTTGAGGTGATAAAGCTGAACGGCTCCATAGAACTTGCGCCCATCATCGGCCTGGCGGATGTGATTGTGGATATCGTGGAGACCGGCTCTACCCTGCGGGAAAATAACCTGGATGTTCTGGCCGAGGTGGCCCCCTCCTCCGCCAGGCTGATAGCCAACCGCGCCAGTTGGCGGTTTAAGGGGGATGTGATGAAAACACTGTTAGAGAAGCTGGAGGGCCTTTTGTGATTGAGATAAAAGAGGTGGCCGAGCTAGACCCTGCCGAGATGCTGCGCCGCCGGGGCGGCAAGGGCGCCGACGTAGAGGCCGCTGTAAAAGAGATTTTAGCTGCCGTGCAAAACGAAGGGGATGCTGCCCTGCTACGCTATACCCAGGCCTTCGACGGTGTTTCCCTGGCCGCTTTGCAGGTTGCAGAGGCCGAGATAGACGAGGCTATGCAAGAGGCGGGGGAGGAGTTTCTCGCCATCCTACGCGAGGCCGCAGAGAACATCAGCGCCTTCCATAAGCAGCAACGGCGCAGCGGCTTTGTAAAAGCCGATACCCCCGGCATTGTGATGGGGCAAAAAATCACCCCGCTTGGACGGGTGGGGGTGTATGTGCCGGGCGGCACGGCGGCCTACCCCAGCACGGTGCTTATGGATGTTATCCCTGCAAAAATTGCCGGGGTACAGCAAATTGTTATGGTAAGCCCGCCGGGTAAAAACGGTAAACTGCCCCCCGCGGTGCTGGCGGCGGCAAAACTGGCCGGCGTTACGGATATATACAAGGCAGGGGGGGCGCAGGCCGTAGCGGCCCTTGCCTTTGGCACCGAGAGCATACCCAGGGTGGATAAAATTGTGGGCCCCGGCAACAGCTATGTGGCCACGGCCAAAAAGCTGGTGTACGGCCAGGTGGATATTGACATGATTGCGGGGCCAAGTGATATTTGCGTGCTGGCCGATGAGACGGCAAAGCCCGCCGTGGTGGCGGCCGATTTATTGGGCCAGGCTGAGCACGACCCAGAGGCCGCCGCCGTTTTGGTAAGCACCAGCCGCACCCTGTGCGAAGAGGTGCAAAAGCAACTGGCCTGTCAGCTACCAAAACTACCCCGGAAAAGTATTGCCGAAGCCTCGCTAAGGGCGAACGGGGCCATACTGCTGGCAAGGGATATGGAAGAGGCCTTGGCCTGTGCAAACGCCCTGGCCCCTGAACATTTGGAAGTTTGTACGGCCCAGCCCTTTACTCTATTGCCCAGCGTGCAAAATGCGGGCAGTATCTTTTTGGGGCACTATACCCCCGAGGCCTTGGGCGATTATTTTGCAGGGCCCAACCACACCCTGCCAACAGGGGGAACGGCCCGCTTTTATTCCCCCCTCTCGGTGGATGACTTCCTCAAAAAAAGCAGCTACCTGTATTACTCAAACGCCGCCTTGCAGGCGGTAGGGGACAAAGTACAAAGTTTTGCCCAAAAAGAGGGCCTGCACGCCCACGCCGAAAGTGTGCGGGTACGCATGGAGAACGAGTGAGATTTTATCAAAAGAGGTTACTATGTCACGTTTTTTAAACCAGCGTTTCCACGATATTGCCCCCTATGTGCCGGGGGAGCAGCCCCTTGGCAAAAAGCAGATTAAGCTGAACACGAACGAGAGCCCCTATCCCCCCGCACCGGGGGTTTGCAAAGCGGTATCCAGCGCTTCAAATAGCCTGAACCTCTACCCTGAGCTGGGCAGTGCCGGCGTGGTAAAACCCTTAGCGGCATTTTTGGGCCTTGCCGAAGAACAGGTGTTTGTGGCCAATGGCAGCGATGAAATACTGGCCTTTTGCTTTTGGGCTTTTTGCCAAAACGGCGCCACCTTTGCCGATATCACCTACGGCTTTTACCATGTGTATTGCCGCATGTACGATGTGCCCGCAAAACTTGTGCCGCTGGAGGAAGATTTTCGCCTGAACCCCCTGGATTACACCGGTGCGCGCAGCACCATATTCATCGCAAGCCCCAATTCGCCCACGGGGCTGGCCCTTACGTGCGGAGAAATAGAAAATATCCTAAGGTGGAACCCCGGTAACCTTGTGGTGATAGACGAGGCCTATATCGCCTTTGGGGGCGAAAGTGCCCTGCCCCTTTTGCAGAAATACGATAATTTACTTGTGGTAGGCACCTTTTCTAAGGCGCGGGGCCTTGCGGGCGGGCGCCTTGGCTACGCCGCAGGCAGCCCCGCATTAATGGGGGACCTGGGCCGGATGCAGTATGGCTTTAACCCCTACAGCGTAAATAGCATGACCCAGGCAGCGGCGGCTGCCAGCCTTGCCGATACCGCCTATTACGAAAGCTGCGTTGCACGCATTGTGGAAACGCGGAAAAAAACCACCCAAGCGCTTTCGGAACTCGGCTTTTTCTGTACCGATAGCCAAGCGAACTTCCTCTTCATCAGCCACCCCGCCTGCCCGGCCGAAGAGTTCTACCTGCGCCTTCGGGAAGAGGGGATTTTGGTGCGCTGGTTCCAGCGGCCACGGGTGCAAAACTACCTGCGTGTTTCGGTGGGTAGTGAGGAGGAAATGCAGGCCTTTGTAGCGGCCACACGGCGTATCTTGGAAGGCTTACCATAAAAAGGAAGCAGGGGAGGGAAACACGTTTGGGTACAGCAATAGCCATTGTAGACTATGGGGTGGGCAATCTGTTCAGCCTGTGTTCATCCTTAAAGGCGCTGGGCATCGAGGCCACCGTCAGCGGCAAGGCCGAGGTACTGCGGCAGGCGGGGCGCATTATTCTGCCCGGTGTGGGCGCCTTTGCCGACGCCATGGCAAAACTGCGTGCCAGTGGCCTTGTACCGGTGCTGGAGGAGGAGACGCAAAAGGGCAAACCCCTTTTGGGCATCTGCCTGGGTATGCAGCTTTTGTTTGAAAAAAGCTATGAATTTGGCGAGCACGCGGGCCTGGGCTTTGTGCCGGGGCAGGTGTGCAGCCTGGAAGAGGATTTGCGCGCGGCGGGTTTTGCCTATAAGGTGCCCCACATCGGCTGGAACCCCCTGCGGCTGGAAAGGCCTAATTCCCCCTTGTTCCGCTATACAAAACAGGGGGACGCCGCCTATTTTGTGCACAGCTATTATGCAAAAAACTGCGCAGATAGCCTGATTGCAAGCTGTGAATACGGCCTGCCCGTGGCCGCCGCCGTGCAAAGCGGCAATGTGTACGGCACGCAGTTCCACCCAGAAAAAAGCGCCGACGTGGGCCTTGCCATGCTGCGCGCCTTTGCGGAGGTGGTGTAAATGCTGCTGTACCCCGCCATTGATTTGATAGACGGGCAGGTGGTGCGCCTGTACCAGGGGGACTATAGCCAAAAGCAGGCCTATGGAGACGACCCCCTGGCCTTTGCAAAACAGTTTGAAAAAGCCGGGGCCCGCCACCTGCACCTGGTGGATTTAGATGGCGCCAAAGTGGGAAAACCGCAAAATACCGCAGTGATTCGGGCCATTGCGCAAAACACCGGCCTGTTTATGGAACTTGGGGGCGGCATCCGCAGCGAGGAGAGTGTACAGGCCGCCTTTACCCTTGGGGTAAAACGGGTTATCTTGGGCACCTCCGCCCTAAAAGACCCTGCCTTTACCCGCCGCATGGTAGAAAAATACGGCAAGGCCATTGCCGTGGGGGTGGATGCCCGCGATGGCAAGGTGGCCACCGAGGGCTGGCTGCAGGTGAGCGAGACGGACAGCCTTTCTTTTTGCCGCGAGATGCGGCAGGCCGGGGTGCGGCATATTATCTACACCGATATCGCCCGCGACGGCGCGGAAAACGGCGCAAACCTGGCCGTTTACGAAAAACTTTGCGCCATTGAGGGCCTGGAGATTACGGCTTCGGGCGGGGTATCCTCTCTCGGAGACATTCAAGCGCTGCGTGGGCTGGGTCTGTATGCCGCCATAGTGGGCAAGGCGCTGTACACGGGGGCCATCCGCCTGGAGGACGCCCTAGAGGCCGCCTTAGAGGGCACAGAACAGAAAGGGGGTGGGCAGCTTTGATTACAAAACGCATCATCCCCTGCCTCGACATCCGGGACGGCCGGGTGGTGAAAGGGGTAAACTTTGCGGGCCTGCGCGACGTGGAGGACCCCGTGGCCCTGGCGGCCTATTACAACCGCCAAGGGGCGGATGAGCTGGTGTTTTACGACATCACTGCCTCGGCCGAGGGGCGGGGCCTTTTTACCGACATCCTCACCCGCACGGCGGCCGAGGTGTTTATCCCCCTCACCGTGGGCGGGGCCATCCAAAGCCTGGCCGATTTTGACCGGGTGCTAAAATGTGGGGCCGATAAGGTGAGCGTGAACTCCGGGGCCCTGGCGCGGCCCCAGCTTATAGAGGAGGGGGCCAAACGCTACGGCAGCCAGTGCGTGGTGCTCTCCATGGATGTGAAGCGTGTGGAGGGAAGCTTCCACGTGTTTGCCAAAGGCGGGCGGGAGGACACCGGCCTAAACGCCATAGAGTGGGCCAAATGTGGCGAGGCCCTGGGCGCAGGGGAACTTGTAATGAACAGTATGGACACCGACGGCGTTAAGAACGGCTTTGATTTGGAACTGCTAAGCGCCATAGCAAGCGCAGTACGGCTGCCCCTTATCGCCTCGGGCGGGGCGGGCAAAAGGGAAGATTTTGCCGCCCTGTTTGCCCTGCCGGAGGTGGACGCGGGTCTGGCCGCTTCCATTTTCCATTACAAAGAGGTGGAAATACCCGGCCTAAAGCGTTTTTTGCAGCAGCAGGGCGTACCCATGCGCATCCTGTAAACCGTAAAAGCCCCCGCCAAAAAAGCGAATAGGAAAAGGAGAGACCCCATGCTGAAAGTAGCCGACCTGAAATATGACGCAAGCGGCCTGATACCCGCCGTGATACAAGATTTTTACACCGGTGAGGTGCTGACGGTGGCCTATATGAACCAGGATAGCCTGGCCCTTACCCTGGCCGAAAAGCGTACCTGCTTTTACTCTCGCAGCCGCAAAACCCTGTGGCGCAAAGGGGAGGAGAGCGGCAATGTGCAGCACGTGGTATCGGTAAAGGCCGATTGTGACGCCGACGCCCTTGTTGTGCAGGTGATAAAGGACGGCCCAGCCTGCCACACCGGTGCGGAAAGCTGTTTTTTTGAACTGCTGTTCGAAGAGGATACGCAGCAAAAATTTACCCTGCAAGCCCTGTATGAAATGCTGAAAGAACGCAAGGATAACCCCAGAGAGGGCAGTTATACCAGCTATTTGTACGGCAAGGGAAGGGAAAAAATATTAAAAAAGGTGGGGGAGGAGTGTACCGAGGTCATCATTGGGGCGGCCAAGGGCGATAAGGCCGAGGCTGTGTTTGAGATATCTGACCTCTGCTACCACATCTTGGTTTTGATGGCCGAGATGGGCATCACCCCCGCGGAGATACTAAAGGAACTGGACAGCCGCCATGTGGTGGATAAGAAGGTAAAACAGGAGACAATGCAATGAAATTCCCCTCTAACGTGCACTGCCATACCACCTGGTGTGATGGCGCAAATACCCCCATGGAGATGGCAGAAGCCGCTTTGGCACTGGGCTTTAGTGATTTGGGTCTATCCTCCCACACGCAGGAGATTGGTCACCCCGGCCTTGGCATGGAGGTGAGTGAAGAAGAGGGGTATAAAGCCGATGTCGCGGCCGTAAAAAAAGCCATGGAGGGCAGGTTGGCGGTGCTTTGCGGGGCCGAAAGGGACACCTACAGCCCCTCACCCGGCCAGGGCTTTGACTATATCATCGGCTCAAACCACTATCTGCCGCCCCAAAATGGGGCCTATATTGCTGTGGATGTTTCGCAAAACTGCCTGCAACAGGCCTGCAGCGAGTGGTACGGCGGCAACTGGAAGGCCATGGTGCAGGATTTTTACACCGACAGCCTGCGGAATATCCGGGAAAACAGCCCCCAAATTGTGGGCCACTTTGACCTGATTAAAAAGTATAACCGGGGCAATGCCGTGTTTAACGAGGATGACCCGTTTTACCAAGATACGGCCCTGGCAGCGCTGGACGAGATGATAAACCACCTGAAGGGCTATGGCGGTATGGTGGAAGTAAATATGGCCCCGGTGGCGCGCGGCCTGCGCAGTACCCCATACCCTGGGCCCTTTCTGTTGCGCCATTTGGCGCAGCGTAAGGCAAGGGTGATTGTTACGGGCGATAGCCATGCTGTAAAAACACTGGACAACGCCTTTGAGAAAGCCCCGGCCTTTTTGGGGCAGGCGGGTTTCAGCTCCGTTTGGGCCCTGCAAAGCGGAAATTTTGCAGAATTTTTGCTGGAAGAGTAGGCCAGAAGAACCGGGCGAATGAACCTTAGGGCAACTGGCTATCAGATAGAATGCATCCCAAAAAGCGGCGCAGCCCACTGGGCTACGCCGCTTTAACCGTTTTACGGTGTTAAAACTTAGGATTCGATGTCTACAACCACGCCGGAGCCCACGGTACGGCCACCCTCACGGATAGCGAAACGCAGTTCCTTTTCAATGGCGATGGGGGTAATCAGTTCCACCTGCATCTCAATGTTGTCGCCAGGCATAACCATCTCCACGCCCTCGGGCAGGGTGATAACGCCGGTAACATCGGTGGTGCGGAAGTAGAACTGGGGACGGTAGTTGTTGAAGAAAGCGGTGTGACGGCCACCCT
>CAZKBM010000085.1:0-11894 GCA_964550985.1 uncultured Oscillospiraceae bacterium | reverse complement strand
AAGCACAGGGAATACTGGGTGTATTCCCACGCATTTTTGGGGAATATGACGGGTAAAGATGTCGGTGATGCGGCTGTGTCAGCTTTTTGCGGTGTTGCCTTAGCTTAGTTAACTATACCTGCCCTTAGGCCGCCGAAGAACTGGAACTGCTCTCCTCAGCCGCCGTTTGCTGCACAGCCTGCGAAGAGGCGTCATCATACTGCGCAAGGGACGCTGAGCCTGAGGCCGCAGACGCCGAACCAGGCTGGCCGTTTAGGCCGCTGTCCCCCGCGCCATCCAAAGAGGCCGAAACCGGCGCGCTGGCCGAGGTGGCGGCATTGCTGCCCGAAACAGCCGATTGTGACTCGGGCGTATAGCTTGTATTGTTGCGCAGGGCATACAGATAATATTCATTGCCGTCCCGGCGGAAGAAATAATCCATATACTTGGAGGGATGGCTCAAATCGGGTGTTGCAATCAGTTCGTCATTGCTGTTCAGGGTGCTTACGTAGCCCGCCGTCACCTTTTTAATCCCTCCGGGCAGCCGCTCTATGGCAACCACCGTGGAGGTGTACAGTGGGGTTAGGCCGGTGGCCGTGGCCGCATACATATTGGTGGCGGGGTCGTAAGTATAGCTTAGGTTTTGCACCGGGTCGTTAAAAGAGCCGTGCTCCAGTTTATAATCCGGCCCAAAAAGCTGGGCGGCAAAGCGGTCTACCTCCACCGCGGGCACAAGCGGCTGGCCCAGGTCATCGTACTCCACCGTTTTGCCAAGTTCGTTTAGCACCCCCCAAATCACCGCCTGTTTTATGGCGTTTGGGTCGGCTTCGGCCAGCGATTCAAAAGGCAGCACATCAAACCAAACCAGTGGCAGGATGCGGCGGTTGTAGGCCTCGGTTTCACTGGAGTCATCCATCAGGTTTTTGGCCACATTGATGCCGCTGCGCACAATACTTACGGCACCCACCACCACCAGCACGCTCAATGCAAGGCCTATCAGTTGCCGCATACGGCGGCGGTTGCGCCGGGCCTGTTCCTCTTTGGCGCGTCTGGCTTCGTCCTTATCCAGGTGCTCGGTTTTTTTTAGGGGTTTTTTCTCGTTTGTCATGCTGTCCCTTTCCCTTGCGGTTTGCCTTCATTCCAAAAGGCAAGGCATGGCTGGGCAAGTCTACTCGCGTATCTGCCCTTTGCCACAAATCACATATTTATAACTGGTTAGTTCATAAAGGCCCATGGGCCCGCGCGCGCCCAGCTTTTGGGTGGAAATGCCAATTTCACAGCCCATGCCAAACTGCCCGCCATCGGTAAAGCGGGTGGAGGCGTTTACATATACCGCCGCGCTGTCCACAAGGCGGGTAAATTCGGCGGCGCCAGCCTCATTTTGTGTAATAATGGCCTCGCTGTGGCCGGTGGAATGCCGGTTGATGTGGCAGATGGCCCCGGAAAGGTCATCCACTACCCCCACAGCCAAAATATAATCGTTAAATTCGGTGTCAAAATCCGCCTCATTTGCGCCTCTGCCCTGTATCATCTCCCCGGCACGGGCGTCCAGCCGCAGCTCCACCCCGGCGCTTTGCAGCCGGGCGGCCATCAGGGGCAAAAAACGGGGGGCAACATTTTGATGCACCAGGCATACCTCGGCGGCATTGCAAACGCTGGGGCGCTGCACCTTGGCATTGTACAGTATCTCAAGGGCCATCTCCACATCGGCCGATTCATCCACATAGATATGGCAGATGCCCGAGCCCGTCTCTATCACAGGCACGCCGCGCGCGCCCTCCACCACGGCTTTTATCAGCCCCTTGCCGCCACGCGGCACCAAAAGGTCCACATAGCCGCGGGCCTCCATCAGCTTTTGGGCCGTCTCGTGGGAGGTATCCTCTATCAGCTGCACGGCATTTTGCGCCGCGCCTGCCTTACAAAGCGCCGCCCTCATACTGTTGGCCAGGCAGCGGTTTGTGTGGATGGCCTCGCTGCCGCCGCGTAGAATACATACGTTTCCACTGCGCAGGCAAAGGGCCGCCGCATCGGTGGTAACATTGGGGCGGCTTTCGTAAATGATGGCCACCACCCCCATGGGCACCCGCTGCTTTTTTATGCGCAGGCCGCTTTGGGTGGTAAATTCCTTTTCTACCCGGTAAACCGGGCTGTCCAGCGCGGCCACATCCAAAAGCCCCTGCGCCATCTCCTCAATGCGCCCTGCTGTAAGCCGCAGCCTGTCCAGCATCACATCGGGTATCTTCCCCTTGGCATTCGCAAGGTCTAGCTCGTTTGCGGCCAAAATGTCGGGCTTAGCGCTTAAAAGTTCCGCCGCCATGCAGCGCAGCACCTCTTGCTGCGCCTTGTCATCCAGGCCTGCAAAGGCATACTTTGCCTCTCTTGCATCCTCTAATACCTGGCTCAGTTCTTTCATGCGCCCGCCCCCTCTTTGCGGAAGGTGAAACGTGTACCCACCGGGCGGCCCGCCACCACTTCATACAGGCACTCGGGGTTTTGCCCACCTGTGATCACCAGGTCAATCCCCTCTTGCTCCAGCATTTTGGCGGCATTCAGTTTCGTGGCCATCCCCCCGGTGGCAAACTGGCTTCCGCCGCCCCCGGCGTGGCACAGCATCTCATCGGTAACGGTGGTAACATGGGGGATAAGCCGGGCGCATTCGTCTTTGCGGGGGTCCTCGGTAAACAGGCCAGGGATATCCGTAAGCATCACCAGCAAATCTGCCTTGGCCACAATGGCCACCTCGGCCGAGAGGGTGTCGTTATCCCCAATCACACCGCCCTCCAGCTCTGCCGTGGCCACACTGTCGTTCTCATTGATCACGGGAATGGCCCCCAGTTCCAAGAGCTTAAATAGGGTGGCCTCCAGGTTGCAGCGCCTGTCCTCGCTGTGGATATCCTCGGCGGTAAGCAGCATTTGGCCCACCACATGCCCATGGTGTAAAAACATCTGGTCATAAATATGGATGAGTTCACACTGGCCCACAGCCGCCGTGGCCTGCCGGGTGGCAACATCCCCCGGGCGCTGGTGCAGGCGCAGCTTACCCACCCCTATGGCAATGGCCGCCGAGGAAACCACCAGCACCTCATGCCCGGCATTTTTTAAATCGGCCAGGGTTTTGCACAGCAATTCCATCCGGCGGATATTCAGTTGCCCGGTTTCGTGGGTGATGGTTGAGGTTCCAATCTTTATCACAACCCGCATGGGCCTTTTCCCCCCTTGTTGATATGGCAAGCAAATATTACTATTTGCAGTATTATCTATTTTTATACATTTTGTCGTAATAATCCCTATAGGCGCCGGAGGTGACGCCCTTCAGCCAGGGGCCGTTATCCAAATACCACCGAATGGTCAGCTCAATGCCGTCCTCAAAGGCGGTTTCGGGGCTCCAGCCCAGGGCCTTTTGAATCTTTTCGGGGTCAATGCCATAGCGGCGGTCATGCCCTTTGCGGTCGGCCACATATTTTATCAGGTGTTCGCCCACGGCGGGGTCCACCTGGTCGTGCACAAGGCCAATCACCTTTTTTACAATGTCGATGTTTGTGCGCTCGTTGTGGCCGCCCACGTTGTACACCTCACCCGATACACCACCGCGCAGCACCATATCAATGGCCTTGCAGTGGTCCTCCACATACAGCCAGTCGCGCACGTTCATCCCGTCGCCATACACGGGCAGTTCCTTTTGGTTGCAGGCGTTATGAATCATCAGCGGAATGAGTTTTTCTGGGAACTGGAAGGGCCCGTAGTTGTTTGAGCAACGCGTGATGTTCACCGGCAGGCCATAGGTGTCGTGCCAGGCCATCACAAACATATCGGCGGCGGCTTTACTGGCCGAATAGGGAGAGTGGGGGCAGAGGGGGGTTTCCTCGGTGAAGAAGCCCGTGTCCCCCAGCGAGCCATACACCTCGTCGGTGCTGACCTGTAGGTATTTTACCCCCTCTTTGTAGCTTCCGTCCTTGGCCTCCCAGGCCTCGCGCGCACAGCTTAACAAATTCACCGTGCCCATCACATTGGTTTGCGCAAATACGCCGGGGTCCTCAATCGAGCGGTCCACATGGCTCTCGGCCGCAAAATTCACCACAGAGTCGATTTCATACATGCTAAAAAGACGCCCCACCAGGGCCTTGTCCCCAATATCCCCCTGCACAAAGATGTGGCGCTTGTCCTCTTCGGCGCTGCGCAGGTTTTCTAAGTTCCCCGCGTAGGTCAGGCTATCCAGGTTTACAAGGCGGATAGCCTCGTGTTTTTTGAGCATATAAAGGATGTAGTTGGAACCGATAAACCCGGCGCCGCCGGTGACTAGAATATTTTTCATTTTGATGACCCTCTTTCCATTTTTGGGTTATGCGTCGGCCATTTCGGCAATATACGGGGCAAGTGCCTCCTGCCAGGGGCGCATATGGTCGCCCACCGTGCAACGCAGCATGGCGTGCCCCAGCGCCGAGTAGGCCGGGCGCTTTGCGGGGGTGGGGTACTCATCGGTACGGCAGGGCAGCACCTTTGCGTCCAGCCCCGCCAGCCGCACGGCCTCGGCGGCAAATTCATACCAGCTGCAAATGCCATTCCCCGTGGCATGGTACACACCGTATTCTTCCCCCGCCGCCATCAGTAGCAGATGATGGGCCAAATCTTCGGCATTGGTGGGGTTGCCAAACTGGTCGCTCACCACCTTGGCCTCGCCCTTTTCTTTGGCAATGCGCAAAATGGTTTTTACAAAATTGCCACCCACGCGGCCATACAGCCAGGCGGTACGCACAATAAACCAGCGCTGGCAGAACTGCCGCACATAAGTTTCCCCCGCAAGTTTTGTGGCCCCATAGGCGGACTGGGGGGCGGGCAGGTCGGCTTCAGTAAAGGGGCTGTCCCCCTCGCCGCTAAACACATAATCTGTAGAGACATGAATGAGCTTTGCCCCCTGCTTTTGGCAGGCCATGGCCAGGTTGCGCGGCAAAAGGGCATTGGCCTTAAAAGCCGTGTCCCATTCACTCTCGCAGGCATTCACATTTGTAAACGCGGCGCAGTTCATCACTACATCCGGGCGATGCCGCTCAAACAGGGCGGTCACCACTTCCTGCTTTGTCAAATCCCCATCGTCCAGGTCTATGCCCACCACTTTGGCGTTTTGCAGGCCGGCCGGTATTGGCCCCAGGGCGCTCTTCCCGTTTTTCAGCTGCAGGGCAAGCTCATTGCCAAGCTGCCCCTTCACACCGGTTATCAAAATTGTCATGGGGCTAAACCTCCAAGGCCGCGCCGGGCTGGGCTGTCTCGGCCACCTGGTACAGGTACTGCCCATACTCGGTTTTTTCCAGTTGTTTTGCGTGCTGCAAAAGCTTTTCCTTGCCAATAAAACCCTGGCGGTAGGCAATTTCTTCCAGGCAGGCAATGTACTGGCCCTGCCGCGTCTGTACGGCTTCTACAAAATTAGAGGCATCCTGCATGGCGCGGTGGTTGCCGGTATCCAGCCAGGCCATTCCCCGGCCAAAAAGTTCCACCTTAAGCTGCCCCATCTCCAAATAGGCATTGTTCACCGAGGTAATCTCTATCTCCCCCCGGGCCGAGGGTTTTACGCCCGCCGCAATTTCCACCACGCGGTTATCATAAAAATACAGCCCCGGCACGGCGTAGTTGCTTTTGGGGTTTTCGGGCTTTTCCTCCAGCGAGAGGACATTCCCCTTATCGTCAAACTCCACAACGCCAAACTCGCGCGGGTTTGCCACATGGTAGCCAAAAACCGTGGCCCCTTTTTCCCGGTTCGCGGCGTTTTTTAGCCGCTGGGTAAAGCCGTAGCCATAAAAGATATTATCTCCCAGCACCAGGCAGACGCTATCGCCGCCGATGAAATCTTTGCCCACAATAAACGCATCGGCAAGGCCCCTTGGCTTATCCTGCACGGCGTAACTGAATTTTACCCCCAACTCCTCTCCCGTGCCAAACAACCGCTCAAAGCCCGGCAGGTCTGTGGGGGTGGAGATGATGAGAATCTCCTTGATACCCGCCAGCATCAAGGTGGACACCGGATAATAGATCATGGGTTTATCGTAGATGGTCAGCATCTGTTTGGAAACGGCGATGGTGGAGGGGTATAGCCGCGTGCCCGCGCCTCCGGCAAGAACAATTCCTTTCATATGCACTGCTCCTCGTCTTTTCGTTTTTCGCAAACACACAGCAGGTATGGCAAAGGCCAAAGGGTAAACCCTTATTTTAGCCGAAAACCCCATTTGTTAAAATACCGCAGCATACTTTTTGTCTGCCACCAGAACTGGCGGGGTTTGCGGTGGGCGTCGCGGTGCCAGGCGTGGGCCACCGTAACCTGCGGCAGATATACGGCCCGCCCTTTTGCAAGGGCTTTTTGGGTGATGTCGGCATCCTCTACATACATAAAGTAGCCCTCGTCAAAACCGCCAATCTCTTGTAGCACTTGGGTACGAATCACAAAAAAGGAGCCACTGCAAAACTCCACATCAATGGGTTTTGTAAGGTCCTCATCCCGCATGAGGTAGTGGTCCTCGTAGGGTTTTAAAATAGCCCAGCCCAGTTGGCGGGCCAATAGAGGCAAAAAGGCCGGGCGGCGTTTTGCAATCTCCTGCACCCGGCCATCGGGGAAAACCAGCCTCGGGGTGGTCATCACCACGTCCGGGTGGTCCTCCATCCAGTTTGCCATCTCGGTAATGGCGCTATCCCAAAACAGGATATCGGGGTTTACAACGGCGTGATAGCGGCTGTTTAGCAGGGGCAAAACCATATTGTGCCCCGCGCCAAAGCCCTTATTCTCCTCGCAGGCAATGGGCTGCACATTGGGCGGCAGGCCCATCGTTTTTATGCTTTGCAGCGCCCCATCGGGCGAGGCGTTATCCACAAGATACACCTTAACCGCCATGCCCTCTTTCTCGTACAGGCTCTTAAGGCAGCGAAAGGTCTCCTCTGCACCGCCATACTGCACCACCGAAGCGCTTAGCACCGCCGCCATCAGTTTTCCTCTTTGGAAGCAGCCCCCTCGGGGTTGCCGCTTTGTGAAGCAGAGGTAGAGGAGGCCGCGCTTTCGGCCGGGGCGGCTGTGGCGGAAGCCGCGCTTTGGGCGGCCAGAGAGGAGGAGGCTCCATCCGCCACCAGTTCCCCGCCGGTTTCGCCCTCGCCGCCAATCGTAGCCGGGGCCTCGTAAACAATGGAAAGGGAACTATCTCCCGTAAGGCTTCGGGCCACTTCCAGCGCGCGCAAAATCTGGGGGTCCTTGCCGGGGTTTGGCGCGTAGAGGTTGACGCTTTGGTTTTGCTCGTCCACCAGCACCTCCACGCTGGGCGTAATGCCCACCTTGTCAAAGCTCTCGTCCTTACCTGTGAGCAATTTTGCCGTGGTGATGGAAATGGCCGAGCCATCGGTAAGCTGCTGGGGCGGGCTTTGCAGCATTCCCTTACCGGCCGTCACCTCCCCCACCACACTGCCGCCCGAAAGGTCGCGGATGCTGGCGGCAAACAGCTCTGCGGCGGCGGCGGTGTTTTTATCCACCAGCACCGCCATGGGCAGGTCAACCGCGTTTTCGTCGTCAGAGGTGGCGCGCACCTGTACCGTGTTGTTCTTGGCCACGCTTTTGGCAATGGTGCCGCGCGGGCAAAGGTAATCGATGGCGTTATAGGCCTGCTGAAATTGCCCCCCCTGGTTGCCGCGCAGGTCAAATACCAGGCCTTTTACACCGTCGGCCTGGGCCTGCAAAACGGCACTGTCCAGTTCCGCCGCCGTGTTCTTTTCAAAAATGCTGATGCGGATATAACCGAAGTCGCCGCTTTTCAGGTACTCCACCGTGGGGGCCGCATAGTTAATCCGCTGCACCTCAAAGTTTTTTTCCTCGTTATTGCCATAGATGCAGTCCAGGGTGAGGGTGGTGCCCTGCTGGCCCCGCAAAAGGCTTTGCAAAGCGCGCTCGCTGGTTTGGCCCTTTATCTCGGCGCCGTCCACCTTTACTATGCGCCCGCCCGCCTGCACCCCCGCCTTATCGGCCGGGGAATCTTTGTAGACGCGCTCTATATAGAAAAACCCATCGGCATTGCGGCTAACCAAAATGCCAACACCCACCCGGGTGCCGGCCTCGTATTCCTGCTGTTCGGTGTACTCTTTTTCAGAATAATAGGTGGCGTAGGGGTCTTCCATACCGCGCAGATAACCCTGGACAATCAGGTCATTGAGAACGGTGTTGTTGATTTCGCCAAAATAGTTGTTGCGCACATAGGTGTCCACCTCCAGCAGTTTTGTGTAGGTGGCCTGCTTTTGCGTTACCGATTGCACCGCCCGGTTAAAATAATCGGTGGCCACCAGCCAGGTGATGGCAAAGGTAACCGTGATGGCGATGAGGGTGATGGTGAGCGCCACGCTCACCGTTATCTTTTTTGTCATGCCGTCCTCCAGAGGGTGAGTCTAGCCGCCGGTCAGGTAACTTCGCGGGTCTTGGCGGCCACCGCCGTCGTGCACCTCAAAATGCAGGTGGGGGCCGGTGGAAAAACCCGTGGAGCCCACCAGCGCAATGGTGTCGCCGGTGTTTACGGCCGTGCCCGCCCCCACCAAAAGCTGGGAGGCGTGGGCGTACAGGGTTTTTACCCCGTTGCCGTGGTCGATAATGATATAGTTGCCATAACTGGAGTGGCTTGTGGCGGTGATAACCGTGCCACTGCCCGCCGCTATGATGGGGCTACCCTGCGGCGCGCCGATGTCCATGCCAAGATGGCCCCGGCCCGCGGGGTCTGGCGCGCCAAAATAACAAGTGATGCGGTAAGAGGATGGAACCGGCCAGACAAACACGCCCCCCACATACTGGCTGCCATCGCCCGCCGTGCTGCCGCCCATATACCGGGTGGCGGCCAGCATGGCCTCATAGGCAACACGCGCCTGCTCCACCTCATCCTCTTTTTGGCCATAGGCCTCTTCCTGGGCGGCCAGTTCGGCCTGGGCCTGGCTTATGGCTGCGTCCTGCGCCGCTATATTGTTCGCCAGTACCCCGGCGTTGCCTGCAAGTTCGGCGTACACATTGTTCAGGTTTACCAGCATGGCGTCAATTTCGGCCTGCTGGGCCTCCAGTTCGGCGCGCTGCTGGGCAAGCAATGTTAACAGGTCGGTGTCATGCTCAGAAATTCTCTGTAGGGCATCCACCACCTGTAAAAGTTCTGAAAAACTGTCCACCGCCAGCGCGCGGGAGAGCATGTTGGAGTTGTTCATCTTGTAAATGGCCACCAGCCGCTGCTGGAACAACTGGTCGTTCTCGTAGATAACCTGCCTTTTTTGGGCCACCTCTTCCTCTTTGGCGGCCAAGGCGACCGTGGTGGTGGCAATTTCCTCCTGGTTTAGGCGGATCATCTCATCCACCACTTCTTTTTGCTTGGCAAGCTGCGCCTTTGCCTCGGCGGCCTGGGCAACGTCCCCCTTTGTGTCCTCAATGGCCGTACCAATGTTGGCAAGTTCCCCTTTTAAACGGTCATACTTTTCCTTGGGTGTTTCGGCCAACAGGGGAATTTGAAGGCTGAGCGCAAAGAACAGGGCAAAAAGCAGGCAGCCGCCCCGCAAAAGGGCCGGGCGGCCTCTGTGTCTTTCCAGCAGATGGCTGTGCTTCATAGCAAAACCTCTTTTTCCAAATGGGGCGTACTGCCCATTATGGCGGTTAAAAGTGTATAATTCGTGGAATTGGGCGGATGAGCTTTCACGGCCCGCACCTTGGGCTATATTTCAACTAAACTTTCAAGTGCTTGCGCACACTGGTGCCCGTGCCAAAGCCGCCAATAAGCACCCCGAACAGGGCAAAGCCGCCCAGGACGTAAGGCCAGATAAAATCCAGCGTATAGATGTTATTCATTAGGCTCATCACCCAGGTATTGTACATCTCCAGCAGATAGTTGTACACAAAATAATAGCCTGCAATCACCACGCCGGAAGCCAGCACCCCCGCAATCAGGCCAACGCTCATCCCCTCTACAAAAAAGGGCAGGCGTATGAAGGCATTGGTGGCGCCCACATATTTCATAATGGATATCTCGCGCCGGCGGGCAAATACCGTAAGGCGTATGGTGTTGCTGATGACGATGACCGACACGATGGCCAAGATGGCCACAAGCCCCAGCCCGCCATAGGTAACGGCGTTTTTAATGGTGATGATGATACCCGCAAGGTCACTGGGTACCTGGGTAAAATCTACCCCGGGCAAAGCTTTCAATTCGGTATTGGTCTGTTCAATCAGGGTCAAATCATCCACCGTCACCAAAAAGCGGGCGGGGAAAATTTGCTCATAGTTCGCCAGCAAATCGCCATAGGTATCCAGCCATTCCTCCACCTGCTGGAAGGCGTCGGCCTTGGAGTTATACTCCACCGCCAGCACATTGGGCATGGCCGTAATTTGGTCTTTCATGGCGATAGTCTGTTCTTCGGGCACTTCGGGCTTGAGATAAACCACAATTTCGTTTTGGTTTGCCAGGTACTCCACCAGGCTGTTCACATTTGCAAACACCAACGTTGCAATGCCGGTAATAATCAGGCAGGCCGTTAAAACACCCACCGAGGCAAAGGTCATCAGGCGGTTGGCCGCCATGCTCTTCCAGCCCTGCCGGATGAGATAGCCAAGGGAAGAAAGCCTCAAAACGCAGCGCCCCCTCTCTCGGTCATGGCATCGGCCACCACTTCCCCGTGGTCTATGGTAATAATCCGCTCTGAAAAGCGCTGGGCTAGGTCGTGCTCGTGCGTAACCACCACCACGGTGGTGCCCACCATGTTGATGGCCTTGAGGAGTTCCATAATCTCCACCGAGAGTTCGGGGTCGATGTTCCCGGTGGGTTCGTCGGCTATGATGATGGGGGGCGAGTGCACCAGCGCCCTTGCCAGCGCCACGCGCTGCTGCTCGCCGCCCGAAAGTTCGGTTGGCAGGCTGCGGGCCTTGCCCGCAAGGCCCACAAGGTTTAGCACATAGGGCACCCGTTTTTTAATCTCCCGCTCGGGGATATTGGTAACGCGCATGGCAAAGGCCACATTTTCAAAAGCCGTCATGGTGGGGATGAGGCGGAAATCCTGAAAAACCACCCCAAGGCCCCGGCGCAGGTAGGGAATATCCCGCTGGCGGATTTTGGAAAGGTCCCTGCCGCCCACCACCACCCTGCCGGAGGTGGCCACTTCCTCGCGCAGTATCAGTTTTAGAAAGGTGCTTTTGCCGGCGCCCGAATGGCCCAGCACAAACACAAACTCCCCGCGGTGAATCTCTAAATTCACGTCTTGCAAAGCCGTTACCCCACCGGGGTACACCTTGCCCACACGCGTCATGCTAATCATCACCGAACTATCGGATACGATTGGTTTTTTTGCCATGAAAAAGTTGCTTCCTCCGTATCACAGAGATTATCCTAAATTTCGTTAAAAACTTCTCTTCGTTTTTAACGGAAATTTAGCATGAAACGCATTGCAGCGATTTTCGCTGCAATATCAGAGTAGAAACTGACTACAGTTTCTACTCTGAATCAGTATTAGGGACTGCCGCTTTATATACGACAGTCCCATGTTACCACGTTTTTGGTTTTAGTTCAATATTTGGCGCTGCTGGAGTTCAGGTACTTCTTTACCATAAGCGCCACTTTAAACACAATGGCATCGTCAAATTCGCGCAGATCCAGCCCGGTCAATTTCTTGATTTTTTCCAGCCTGTACACCAGGGTATTGCGGTGTACAAAAAGCCCACGGCTCGTCTCGCTGACGTTCAGGTTGTTTTCAAAAAAACGCTGGATGGTGAAAAGCGTCTCATCGTCTAAAGAATCGATACTTCCCTGGTTGAACACCTCTTTTAAGAACATCTCGCACAGGGTGGTGGGCAGCTGGTAAATCAGCCTTGCAATACCCAGGTGGTTGTAGCTGATGATCTGCTGCTCGTTATCGAACACCATGCCCAACTCCAGCCCAAAATG
>CAZKBM010000084.1:0-12067 GCA_964550985.1 uncultured Oscillospiraceae bacterium | reverse complement strand
GCCGAGTGTTCTTTATAGCACTTCAAATGCTATAAGAACACTCGGCATGGTGCGGGCGACAGGAGTTGAACCTGCACGCCGAAGCAATGGCTCCTAAGACCATCGTGTCTGCCATTCCACCACGCCCGCATGAAATAATTTTAACAGACTTAAGCCGTTCCGTCAAATGCAAAACATAGGGAGGTGGAAACCGCATAATTGACAGGGGGCGCTGAACTTTTATGCCCTGCCTATGGCATCTGCCGCGTGCAAAAGTGCGGCGCGGGAGGCGGTAAAGTTTAGCCCACCCTGTAAATAAGCGGTGTAAGGCTGGCGCAGAGGCGCGTCGCAGGAGAGCTCGATGCTGCTGCCGCCGGTAAACGCCCCTGCGGCCATAATCACATCGCTGTCATAGCCGGGCATGGGCCAGGGCTCGGGGCTCAAATGGCTGTCTATCGGGCTCATGGCCTGCACGGCGCGGCAAAGCGCGCACAGTTTTTCGTCACTGTGCAGGGTGATGGCGGTGATAATGTCGCCGCGTACATCATTCCAGTGGGGGTGTACGGGGTAGCCCAATGCCTCAAACAGGGCCGAGGCATATACGGCGGTTTTTAGGGCTTCGGCCACCACGCCCGGGGCAAAATAGAGCCCCAGGTATAACTGGCGCAGCAGGTCGCCGGTGCAGCCAATCTCCCCGCCCACACCCGGCGCGATAAGGCGGCAGGCGCACAGGTGCACCAGTTCCTTTTTGCCTGCAATATAGCCGCCGGTGGGTGCAATGCCACCGCCGGGGTTTTTGATGAGGGAACCCGCCATAAGGTCGGCCCCGCAGGCGGTGGGTTCGCGAGTTTCTAAAAATTCTCCGTAGCAGTTGTCCACCATCACCAAAATATTGGGGTTGGCCTCTTTGGCACAGGCGGCAGCGGCCTCAATATCGGCAAGGCAAAGTGCGCGGCGGGGGGCATAGCCCCGGCTGCGCTGTAAATAGAGCATACGGCAGGCGGGGGCGTTTTGGCGTATGGCGGCAAGGTCTGGCGCGCCGCTTGGCAAAAGGTCCAGTTCCCGGTAGAGTATCCCAAACTCTGCAAGGCTGCCCTGCTGTTGGCCGGGCATAAGGCCCAACACGCCGTGCAAGGTGTCGTAGGGGCGGCCGGTGGCACACAGCAGTGTATCGCCGGGGCGCAGCACCCCAAAAAGCGCCGTGGCCAGTGTGTGGGTGCCGCTCATAAACTGGTGGCGAAAAAGTGCGGCTTCGCTGCCTGTGAGCGCGGCAAAAACAGCCTCCAGCTTATCCCGCCCGTCGTCGCCATAACCATAGCCCGTGGTGCCGGTAAGGTGGTTTGCCGCCACGCGGTTTTGGGTGAAGGCCGCCAGCATCCTAAGCTGGTTTTCATCGCGTACCATCTCTATTTTGGCAAGGCGAGGCGCAGTTTTTGTGCGAATCTCCGCATCCAGCGCAAGCAATTCTTCTGAAAAACAAAATGGCCTCAGTTCCATGTATCTCCTCTCTGCCATTCAAATATTTGGCCCCCAAATGATGGTTTAATCTGCATCGTCCAAAACCGAAATGTAGCCCAGCAGCCCGGTATCGGTAAAGCCAAAGGGGGTATAAAAGCCGGCAAGCGGCGCTTTGCATAGCAGCGAGAGGCTGCGGCTGCTGTAATCGGCGCAGAGGCGGGCCACAAGGGAAGAGGCATAACCGCGGCGCCGGTGGGCGGGGCGGGTTTCCACACAGGCCAGGTAACCGGCGTTTTGTGTGAGGGCCCAAAGCCCGGCGGTTGCCAGGGTTTTTCCGTTTTTACGTATGCCGTATACCATGGCCATGCCATGGTTGCGCCTTGCCTGCAGGTCACAGATAAAATACTCGCGGGCGGCAGGTGGGCTGATGGGCCCGTCGGACTCTTCCAGTACCTCCAAAATTTCGGCTATGGAAGGCGCGGCCGTAAAATTGGCCGGCAGGGGGACGGGCGGTGACGAAAGCCCCGCGGGGCGCAGCATAACCCGGTTTTCTTCTGCCAGCCGCCAGCCTTTTGGAACAAACTGAAGAGCCGTAAGCTGGCTGGCCCCCGCAAAACGTAAAAAAACGCCGAGTTCGTCGGCGTCCTCTACCGGCCCGCACAGTGTGGCGCGGCCGCCGCTTACGGTAAGCAAGCCCTTATGCCCGGTTAGATATACAACATGGGGCAGGCGGGGGTTTTGCAACAACATCTGCCAGTGCATCCCGCACAGCACGCCGGTAACAGGCCAAGGGGCGGCGCGGCGCAATACTTCAGCGGTATCGGCCGGGGTGGCTTTGCGTATCACAGCTTTTGTACCAGATCTTTATAGTGCGCGCCGCGCGCCTCAAAATTTGGGTAGGCGTCAAAGGAGGTGCAGGCGGGCGAAAGGGTGACGATATCCCCGGTTTTTGCCCGGCTGTGGGCTATCTTTACGGCATCGGCAAGGTTTTCCGCCCGCACAATTTCGGGTGTGCCCTCTGCGTAATCTGCCGCCGCTTTTACAGCTTTTTCTATTTTACCCGCGGCGGGCCCCATTAAAATAAGCGTTTTTATATGCTTTGCGGCCTCGTTTGCCAGCGGCTCAAAGGGGATGCCTTTGTCCTTCCCGCCCGCAATGACGATGAGTTTTTGGGAAAAAGCATGCAGCCCGGCAATGACGCGGGTGGGGCTGGTGGCAATGGAATCGTTAATCCACTGTACGCCGTTCAGGGTACGCACGGGCTCTATGCGGTGTTCCACGCCGGCAAAGCTCTGCGCCACCTCGGCCATGGCAGAAGGGGGGATCTCCTTACAAAGGGTGGCAAAGGCCGCAAGTAGGTTTTCAATGTTGTGCTCGCCCCGCAGCCGCACGTCCTCCCTTTTTATCACGGGGATGGCCTCGCCGTTTAGCGCAAGCATCAAGGTGCCGTCCGGCGCAAGGTAGGCCCCGTTTTGCACCTTGCGCTGCCGGGAGAACCAGCGAACATGGCCGGGGGTGTCCTTCTCCATGGCGCGGGTGAGGTTGTTTTCCAGGTTTAACACCGCCACATTGCCCGGCTGCTGATAAAGCAGTATATTCCGCTTGGCGTTCACGTATTCGTCCATATCCTTGTGGTGGTCCAGGTGGTTTGGGCTGATATTGGTGATGACCGCCGTCTGTGGCGAAGTGTGCATGGAGATGAGCTGAAAGCTGGATAACTCCACAACGGCGAGGTTATCTTTTGCTATTTCATCCACAATGGGAAGCATGGCCCTGCCAATATTTCCACCCAGGTGTACCGTTTTGCCGCTTTGGGTGCAGATGGCGGCAATCAGGCTGGTGGTGGTGGTTTTGCCGTCACTGCCCGTAACGCCGATAATGGGGCAGGGGCAATGTGCAAAAAACAACTCCATCTCGCTGGTAATCTGCGCCCCTTCCTGCCCGGCCTTTTGTAGTTCGGGGGTAAAAAATTCAAAACCTGGCGTGCGCAGAATCATCTCCTGCCCCGCCAGGCCATTCAGGTAATTTTCGCCCAAAGAAAGGCGTACCCCAAGGCCCAGCAGTTCATCGCCAAAGGCGCCAAAATCGGCCAGGGAGCGTTTGTCGCAAAGCGTAACTTTGGCGCCCGCCCTGGCAAACAGCAACAAAAGGTCGCGGTGGGCCACCCCACCGCCAATAAAGGCGACCTTTTTGCCGCCCAGTGTAGTAAAAAATTTTTCCACGTGTTTCCACCCCGATTATACCCATGCGTCCGGTTGCCAAGTTAACCGGCCCGCACCGGCCCCCCGGTGCAGCCCCCCTTGGCGGTTGGCCGTTTTATTTACTGCTATGCGCTGCTGTTAGCCTTTGGCCGCAATGGCCTCTATTTCTACCCGCACATTTTTCGGCAGCGTTTTTACCGCCACACAGCTACGGGCGGGGTTTTCCAAAAACACCTGAGAATACGCTTTGTTAAAAGCGGCAAAATCCCCCATATCGGCCAAAAAAACGGTGGTTTTTAGTACGTTTTCAAAGCCAACACCCGCCGCTTTTAACACTTCGCCCAGGTTTTTCAGGGCAAGGGCGGCCTGCTCTGGGAAACTTTCGGGAATGTCACCGGTTTGCGGGTCCACCGGGATGGAGCCCGAGGTGAAAACCAGCTTGTCCCAGGCAACAGCCTGAGAGTAAGGGCCAATAGCGGCCGGGGCTTTGTCGGTGCTAATCAATTCTTTTTGAATCATACTGTGGGTACTCCTCAATCATTTTGGCCCTGCAAAAATGCAGTTTGTTTACCTGCCTGCAGTGGAAGCGGCTGCACTTGGAGGGCATATTTACCCATTTGGCCGCCCAGCGTAATGCGGCATACAAAAGATATAACTACCATTATACCAAGAATTGGTCATCCGTCAAACCAAGATGTAAACCAAAAATGCAGTATTGGTTGACAAAGCTACAAATTGTGCGTAGAATAAGGAAAGTAAAAACCAGGCGAATGGAAAATTCCCAAACCCAGCCTGCGGAGGAAGCCGATGAACAGCGTAAAAGAGAAGATGCGAGCCCTGCTATTTGCCCGTGCGGGCAGCCCTGTTTCGGGCGAGGAAGCGGCGGGGCAACTGGGTGTGTCACGCGCGGCGGTGTGGAAGGCCATGGAGGCCCTGCGGGCTGAGGGCTTACCCATTGAGGCGGGCCGGGGCCGTGGCTATAGCCTGTCCCCCCAAAGTGATATTCTGTGTGAAGAAGCTTTGCGTCCTTGGCTGCCTGAGGCCGCTATACGGGTGCTGGAGGAGACCGACTCGACCAACCGCGAGGCAAAGCGTTGGGCGCTGGAGGGCGCCCCCCACGGGGCGCTTGTGGTGGCCGAAAGGCAGAGTGCCGGACGAGGCCGGCTGGGCCGAAGTTTTGCAAGCCCCCCCGGCGGGCTGTATATGAGCCTGGTACTGCGGCCCGAAGCGCAGCAGCCGGGGCTTGGCCTGCTTACGGCGGCCACAGCGGTGGCTGTGTGCCGGGCGGCGGCCGCCTTATGCGAAAGGGAGCTTAGCATCAAGTGGGTGAACGACCTGTTTTATGAGGGGAAAAAGTGCTGTGGCATTTTAACAGAAGGGGTGGCAGGGCTGGAGTGTGGAGGTTTTGACTACCTGGTTACGGGCATTGGGATAAACTTTAGCACAAAAGAGGCGGATTTTCCCAAAGAGTTGCGTCCGGTTGCGGGCAGCTTATTCCCCGCTGCGGCCCCACCTGTTACACGGGCCAGGCTGGCGGCCCAAATACGGCAAAACCTGCTGGATGGTTTTGAAAAGCTGGCGGACAAAACCTTTTTGGAGGAGTATAGAAGGCGCAATTTTGTGCCTGGCCACCGGGTACAGGTGCTGGCGCGCGAGCCCTATGAGGCGGAGGCACTTTTGATTGACGATGAGGCCAGGCTGGTGGTGCGCAGTAAAGCGCATGGCACCGAGGCGCTATCGGCTGGGGAGGTGAGCGTGATTTTAGAGGATTTGGGCGCAGCGAGCCGGGAAAGGGCCGAGGCCCAAATACACGGGGAAGTATAGACAAGAGAGGAAGATGATAATGGAGACAATGCGTAAGAGCGGAAAAATGGTGCGTGCGGCATTGCTTGCCGCACTGCTGTGTGTACTGGCGCTGGTGGTGGTGCCCCTGGGGCCGGTGCCGTTTAGTATGGCGGTGTTTGGGGTGGCCCTGATTGGGGCCTTTTTACCCCCGCTGTGGGCTGCGGCCAGTTTGGGCTGTTACCTGCTGCTGGGCTTTTGCGGCCTGCCGGTGTTTGCGGGCTTTAAAGCGGGGCCGGGGGTGCTGCTTGGCCCTACCGGGGGTTACCTGGCCGGGTATTTTGTGCTGGCGCTGGCCATATCCTTTGCGGTAAAAAAGGCCTGGCCGGTATGGCTGCAGGCGCTGTGCGGCCTTTTGGGCCTTATGGGCTGCTACCTGCTGGGCACCCTTTGGTTTATGCTGGTAACGGGCGCCACATTTATTGAGGGGTTAACGCTTTGCGTATTCCCCTTTGCCCTGCCCGATTTGGGGAAAATTGCGTTGGCGCTGGTGCTGGCGGCCGCCCTGCAAAAGCGCATGGCGCTGCGTACCCAGTAGCCCGAAGGGAAGGGGGACAAAGATGGAACAACTGGAGATTGAACGCAAATGGCTGATGGAGGACTACCCACCCCTGCCTGCGTTGTGCGAAGAGGAGATGGAGCAGGGCTACCTCAGCTTTTCGCCCGCTGTGCGCATCCGTAAAAGTGTGAAAGGGGCAAAAACCACCCATTGCCTTACCATAAAGGGAAAGGGCACCCTGTGCCGTACCGAGGTGGAGCTGGCGCTTAGCGCCCAGCAGTATATGGCCCTTTGCGGCCTGCTGGCCCTGCCCCCCGTGTGTAAAAGGCTGCGCCGCTATGCCCTGCCCGGCGGGCTGGAACTGGAATGTAGCTGGGTGGATGAGGGCCAACCGGGCGCCTTTTTTTATGCCGAGGTGGAGTTTGAAAGCCTGGCGGATGCACAGGCCTTTATCCCCCCCCCGTTTTTGGGCCGGGAGGTGACAGAGGAACCGGGCTACACCATGGCGGCATACTGCCGCCGCAAGGCGGGGCTTTTGGAAGCCGGTGAGGGGCAGGGCTAAAAAAGTTTGGATAAAACAAAACGGGAACCCCAAAGGTTCCCGTTTTAACGATATACTTTTTAAAAGAATCTACACAGCTTTAGGCGTTAGCAGCCTTGTTGGCCCGTTTCATCAGGCGGGAAATATGGCGGGAAGCGTTTTTCTTGTGAACCAAGTTTTTGCCACCGGCCCTTTCCAACGCGATAACCGCATTTTTAACGGCTTCGTCCTTGCCCTCGCCGGTAATGATGGAGGTGTTCGCCTTTTTCAGTGTGGTCCTGAGGGCGCTCCTGGCAGATTTGTTGCGCAGCGTCTGTTTTTCGGAAAGACGCACACGGTCTTTTTGGCTTTTGATGTTCGGCATCTTTGCACCTCCTTAGTTTTTGGTTGTATGGGGGCCAAGCCCGCAACTGCTTTTGCCATACAGCACAGCAGCAACATATATAATACCATCTTCTAAAGCTGAATGCAAGTGTTTTTTTCTGCTTTTTCCCCGCTTTTTCCCCGCGCCCTCCCTGCGGGCAGCCGGTTCAAAACAGCCGTTTCCCGTCTGAGATATCAATGCCAAACGCCTTGGCCATGCCGGTTTGCTTAAAGGGGTTTACCCTGTGCAATACCCCATCCTGCCGAAAAAGGGAGCCGGTGTTCTTGAACCAAAATGTCACCTTGGCCTCTACGCACTGTGCACGGATATCCAAAACCCAATCATAGTTACATTCTCGCGCGCAGCGCCCCGTTTCGCCCCCTGCGGTAAGGTGCTGCACCCCGTGCAGGTAGGGCCTTAAATCAATGGCCTCCAGCAGGGGGGCGCAGGCGATGAAACGCCGCTTTATGGGGAAGGATAAAAACAGGGGGAGGCGCGCCTCGGCCAGGGCCCTATTTTCTACGGTGCATCCGATATTCACATTGTCGTACCCGTCGCCCCAATCGGGCGGAAGGGAGACGGGGAAACGGTCAATCCGTTTGGTTAAAATCAAAAATTCTATGTCCGCCCTCTCGCGAATCATCGCCCAAGCCTCTTTTCGCCATTCGTCCGCTTCGGGCAGAAAAAAATCGGTGGCGAAACAGGTGGCAAGAATTTTGTTCCCCTTTATGTTGTATTCACCTTTTTTATTCTTTCTTTGGGGCCAATCGAATGTATCTGTTTTTTGTATGGTGTTTTGCCCATAGCGTTTGGCATAAGGGCCATAAAAATAGCAGTTTGTGCAGCCGTCGCTCACCGGGTAGCAGCCGGTCCAGGGCTCCCAATTCATAGCTGTTCTCCTTACTGTTTGGCGGCCTGTGGCCCCAAAATGTACCGCGCCCCAATAAAACGCTTTAAGGCCGTACTATGCGTATTCCCAAGGGGCGTTTTTTTTAGGTTTTAAACGGGGGGAGGTAGGCCTCGGTGGCACTTTCCCGGCCTTGGAACCAGCCGTTTGTAAAGCCCAGGGCCAGGGCCTCTTCCTGTACCTGGCGGTATTCAAAGCTGGCAAGGCGCCGGTTTAAGGGTTTTGGCAAAGCGAGGCCCGCAGGCGGGGTATATTGGCACATTAAACTTAGTAAAAACCCATTTTGGGGCAGGTTTTCTGCCATCCAGCGCAGCAGCGCGCCGGCGTCGGCCCGCTGGCCGGGCAGTACCAGCAAACGCACCATCACCCCGCTTTGCAAAAGCCCATCGGCATCAAAGCGTGGGGGGCCGCACACCCGACAGGCCGCCTGTAAATAGGCCGAGGCGCGCATAAAATAATCCGGCGCGGCGGCCAGTTTTTGAGAGAGCGCCGGGGAGAAAAATTTGAGGTCGGCCAGATGAATTTGTATATCGGGCGCAAGGCACTCTGCGGCGCTTGCGTTTTCATAGCCGCCGGTGTTCCAAATGGCGGGTAGACGGAGGCCCCGCCGCCGCGCCAGATGCAAAGCGCTTTGCACGGCCGGGCGGTGGTGGGTGGCGGTAACCAGGTTCAGGTTGTGCACCCCTTGGCTTTGCAGCTGCAAAAAGGTTCTGGCAAGGCCTTCTTCGTCTAGCTCCCGCCCCGGGGCAAGCCCCCGGCTGATGGCATGGTTTTGGCAAAACAGGCAGCCCAGGCCGCAGCCCGTAAAAAACACCGTGCCACTGCCCCTGCTGCCCGAGATGGCGGGCTCTTCATTAAAATGGGGGGCGGCCAGGTTTACCCGCGGCAAAATACCTGCGCCGCAAAAGCCCCGCGCCGTATCGCGCGGCTTACCGCAGTGGCGGGGGCATAGAAAACATCCGCTGGCCACCCTTAACCGCCAAAAAAGCGGGTGATATTGGCAAGGGACTCCGTCACGCGCGAAAGATGCTCGATACTGGCGTTCAGCTCTTCAAAATTAATTTTGGAGATGCCGTCGTCCAAGCTTTGCAAAGAGCGGTTCAGCGTTTCAAAATCTACGCCGTTCAGTTGCTGCACAAGCTGGTCGGTATCGTTTAGCAACTGGGGCAGTTCCTGGGTGGCGTTTTGTAAGATGCCTGCCAGGGCAAACAGCCCCGCAGCTACGGCCACCACCAGGGCAAGCAGTAAAAAAGATGTGATTTTACGGTGTTTCAGTTGCTTTTTTTGGTTTGCCTCCTGGGCGGTTAAAAGGGCTTCAATCGCCGTTAGCTTTTGCAGCAGGGGGTCCTGTTCGGCGGGGGTTTTGGGGTTTTGGTTTTCTTCCATGTTGCGCCTCCTTATGTGGAAAAAGTCACATTCCTGCCGTTTTGTACAAGCTCCTTCTGGCGTTTTTACAAAGTAAACCCATTGTAGCACAAATGTGCGGGGGGCAAAAGGGGAAGGATGGACGGTTTTGTAAAGTTCCGCCGGGGCAATTTACATGTATGGCCTGCCCTTTTGTGGTATAATAATAGCAGGGCCACCCGTGCCCTGCCGCCATAAAAAACATAGATATAACAGGAGGGAAGGCCATGTCAACACCCCATATCCAGGCAAATCCCGGTGATATTGCCAAAACCGTACTTATGCCCGGCGACCCCATGCGGGCCAAATTTATCAGTGAAAATTTTTTGGAAAACCCAAGGCTTTTTAACCAGGTACGCGGGATGCTGGGCTACACGGGCAGCTACCAGGGCAAACCTGTAAGCGTTATGGCCCACGGCATGGGCATTCCCTCGGTGGGCATTTATAGCTGGGAACTGTTCACCCATTTTGATGTAGACGAGATTGTGCGTATTGGCTCGGCCGGCTCCTACGCTGCGGAACTGAAGGTGTTTGACGTGCTGCTGGTGAGCGGGGCCTACAGTGAATCCACCTATGCCAGGTGCCAAAATGGTTATGACAAGGACACAAATTACCCAAGCCCCGAACTTGCCGAAAAGCTGCGCGGCAGCGCAAAGGCGCTGGGGATGCCCCTGCACGAAGGGCTTGTGCATAGCTCGGACGCTTTTTATAAGGAGGCCTCCGAAGGGGAAGAACCCTACTGGCAGGCGCTGCGCCGGGAGAAGGGCACGCTGGCTGTGGAGATGGAGACGTTTGGCCTTTTCCACAACGCGGCCGCCACGGGCAAAAAAGCCGCGGCCCTCGTCACCATTTCCGATAGCTTTATCGACCCGGCCTCCAACACCACAGCAGAGGAGAGGGAGAAAAGCTTTTCGAATATGATTCGCATTGCGCTGGGTGTGCTGTAATGGCCTGGCAACCAGAGGCATTGGCCGCTGAGGCCTGCAAGGCCCGAACGGCCGCCTATTGCCCCTACTCGGGCTTTGCCGTGGGCGCCGCGCTGCTGGCCGAGGACGGACGGGTGTTTACGGGCTGCAATGTGGAAAATGCAAGCTATGGGCTAAGCCTTTGTGCCGAGCGGGTGGCCGTTTTTAAGGCGGTTTCGGCCGGGGCGCGCCGCTTTACAGCCCTGGCGGTAGCCGGGGCCCCACAGGGCCAAAGCATAACGGCCCCTGCCCTGCCCTGCGGGGCCTGCCGACAGGTGCTGGCCGAGTTTTGCCCCCCGGATTTCCCCGTGGTGCTGGCAGAGGAGGGGGACGAGGTACGGGTACATACCCTGGCCGAACTTTTGCCCCTGCCCTTTGGCCCCGAAGCCCTGCCGCCCAGATTGTAACAGCATTGTAATGGCCCAGGCCCTTGCTAGAACAAGGGGGGGCGGGTACAATGGTAAAAAGAGGAAAAACCGCAGGGGCAGAGTGGGGGGCGAGGATGCATAGAGTGACGAAAGGGCTGGCGGCGGCCCTGGCATTTTTGCTTTTGCTGTTTTGTTTGGCCAGCTGCGATACCGCAGCGCCCAAGGCGCCCTCTGCCGTGGCAGCCACGGCCCCTGCCAGCATACCTGCCGCCCCGGCAACCGGGGCCGAAATTGCCCTTTTGGCAAGCGAAGAAACCGCCGAGAGTGAGCACGGGCAGGCGGTTTGGTCGGCAGTGAGCAGGGTGGCGGGGGAATTGGCAGCAACCAGCGGGCTGTACCGCACCGCCGAAGGCGCCGACGAAAAAGCGGCTTTGGCCACCATGGAACTGGCGGTGAAGGGGGGCGCCCGGCTGGTGTTACTGCTGGGGGCCGACCTTGCCCCCATGGCAATGCGCGCCCTGCGCCTCTACCCGGACGTAGATTTTATTTTGCTGGATATGCCCTATGACACCCCCCTGAGCCAGAACGCGGTTTTGGTGCGTTATTCGCCCGAGGAGAGCGGCTGGCTGGCCGGTTACGCCAGCGTTTATGAGGAGCTGGGGAGCCTTGGCTTTTTAAGCCCGCAAACCGAGGAGGAAAGCCGCTACCTATTGGGTTTTTTGCTGGGGGCGGATGCCGCCGCCCAGGATAGAAAGGCGCAGGCGGGCAGCGTGCAGGCCTATGCGCTGGCCCAGGGCGAGAGCACCGAGGCCTTTTTGCAGGAACTGCGCGTTTTGTACCAGCCGGGCGGGGCGGGCATCCGCACCTTTTTTGCGGGGCAAAGCGCGGTTTTAGAGGCGGCCTTGCCCGTGGCAAAAGAGGCGGAAGGCTACCTTGCGGGCCCGGCCCCTTTGCCCGGAGGGGGCGAAACCCTGCTTGCCGGGGTAACGCACAACCCGGAGAACTTACTTTCGGCCCTGCTGGCCGGCTGGACGGCGGGGCGTTTCCCCGGCGGGGACACGGTAGAGGGTACGGTGGCCGGTGGTGAGATTGGCCTGGAATTGCCCAAAGAGGGCCTGGGCCGCTTTGGGGAACAGCGCTATCAAACCGTGCTGGACCGTTTCCGCATCGGGGGGCTTTCCACCGATTTGGCCAGAAAAACGGCCCCGGATGGGGAGGGCAAGCTGCCCCTGCCCGAGGAACTGGATTTTTCGGTACTACAGATAGCGGCGTCCTTGGCTCCGCCTGCTGGCGCGGGGCGGGCGGGCAGTTCGGTAAGTGCGGCGCTGCCGGAGGGCGGAAGTTCCGCCGCGTCACTGTCCCCTGCATCCGCTACGGGGCCAGCGGCCAGCAGCGCTTCTTTGGCAGGGGGAGAAGCGGCGGGAGAAGCACAACCGGGTTAGGGTGTGTTCGATAAGTAACCCAACTCGTCATTATGCCAAATATTGCGTCTTTTGTGCTTGTTGTCCTTGCCGGGCGAAAGCCCGCCTACGTCCTCCG
>CAZKBM010000083.1:0-12135 GCA_964550985.1 uncultured Oscillospiraceae bacterium | reverse complement strand
CCACTAGGCTTCTCTTTCGCATCTTTTGTACGTCCGCCATGGCTCAATCCTCCTGTATCAGGCTATCCCCAAATAGGTTCTTCTCACATGGTCGTTTGCAAGCACCTCTTCGGTGGGGCCCTCCATTTTAATTTCTCCGTTTTCCAAAAAATAGGCCCGCTGGGCAAAACTGCAAACCAAACTGATGTTTTCGTCTGAAAGGATGATGCAGGTTCCCAGTTGCCCAATTTTGCTCAGGGTAAGGCCCATTTCCTCCACAAGGTTTGGGGCAAGGCCCAAGGTGGGCTCGTCCAGCATCAGCACTTCGGGGCTGCCCATCAGGCCACGCCCCACAGCCAGCATACGCAGTTCGCCGCCGCTCAGGGTGTTCGCCTTGTTTTTGGCCAAAATGGTCAGCTTGGGAAATAGGGAAAAAACCAGGTCCAAATTTTCCTTTTTCTTTCCCGCTGCGCGTTTTGGGTAGGCCCCCATCAGTAAGTTTTCCTGCACCGTCATCTCGGGGTACAAATGCCCGCCCTCGGGCACATGGATGATGCCCAGCTCCACAATTTTTTGTGGGTTTTGGCCACTGATGGTTTCTCCCTTAAAACGGATATCCCCCCGGCTAAGCTTAAAAATGCCGGATATCGACATCATGGTGGTGGTTTTCCCGTGTCCATTCGGCCCAATCAGCCCAATTTTTTCCCCGGGCTTCATCTGCATCGAAAGCCCCTTTATCACCTGTACCTCGCCCAGGGTAACGCGGATATCGTTCACTTCCAAAATATTCCCCCCGCTTGGCCCGGTCATGAAATCACCTCCGGTGTGCTGCATGTATTCCCCAGGTATTTTTCTATAACCGCAGGGTCGTTTGAAACATCCTCCGGCGTTCCTTCGCTCAGTTTTGTACCATGGTCAATAATCATAACCTTGCTGGAAATATTCATCAGTACCGGCATATTGTGCTCTATAATCATCACCGTTATGCCTCTGTCATGTATTTTTTGTATCATGTCAATCACATCTTTGGATTCTGCCGTGGTAAGCCCCGCGCAGGGCTCATCCAAAATAAGCAGTTCGGGTTCTGTGGCCAGGGCAACGGCAATCATCAGTTTTTTTCGGTCGCTCAAAATCAGCTTGCCCACAATGCCGTCCTCGGGTTTGTCCAGTTCCACAAACCGCAGCAGTTCCCGCATTTTCTCTTGGCTTTTATAAGTGGCGTTCATGTTGCGGCCAAAGGTGGCTCCTGCCAGCATATTGTCCATAATAGACATTGTGCCAAACACAATGGTTTGCTGAAAGGTACGCGCAATACCCAAATGGCAAATTTGGTGGGAGGAAAGCTTGTGGATGGGTTTTCCCTTGAAAAAAATCTCCCCCGCATTGGGGCGAAATACCTGGGTAATCAAATTCATCAAGGTGGTTTTGCCCGAACCATTTGGCCCCGCAATGCCGTAGATATCCCCTTTTTCAATCTCAAAACTCAGCCCGTCTACGGCAACCAAACTGCCAAATACCCTGCGTACCTCGTTTACCTTCAATAAGATTTCAGGCATTTAGCGGCCCTCCTCTTCCGCCGCGCTCAGGGCGGCTTTTTTGCTCTTGCGCTTATTCAGCAAAGTAATGGTGTGGGGGATGATGCCGGTGGGGGCAAACAGCAGGCAGGCAATTACCACGCTTCCCACCAAAATGGGGCGGACGCTCTCCATATCTGCAAAAACCTCCATAAACAAGGTGATGATGAAGCTGCCCAAAATGGGCCCAAACAGGGTGCCCACACCGCCAATTACAATCATGCCCAGCACGTCCACAATGCGCGAGAACGAAAAGATTTCGGTGCCAATAACGCCCACATAGCTTGCATAAAAGGCCCCCGCCGCGCCCGAGAGGAAGGCGGCGAACACAAAGGTCATCAGTTTGTATTTATACTGGTTTACGCCTATTACAGAGGCCAAAACGTCTGAATCTCGAATGGACTTAAGCGCCAGGCCAACATGAGAGCGCTCCAAGTACCAAGTGGAGAAAACAGATGCCGCCAAAATGATTAGGATTAAGTAATAAAAGGCATAGGTGTTTTGCGCAAAAGCAAAACCGCCAATGGCGTATTTGGGCACCACAAGGCCCATCGAGCCTCCGGTGAACTCCCGGAAATGATTCACCAGCTCCTCTAGGCCATAATGGAAGGCAAAGGTGAGCAAAATGAGGTAAATCCCCTTTACGCGCAGCGCGGGCATACCAATAATCAGGCTGGCAAGGGCTGCAAACAGGCCGCCGATAAAGATGCCCAAAAAGGGGTTTATGGCAAGGCTTTTTTGGGTGATGAAAATGGCCGCCATATACCCCCCTACCGCGAAGAAGGAGAGCTGGGCGATATGGAACATACCGCCGTATCCAAGGGTAAGGTTCCAGTTTGTGGCCACCACCGCCCAAACGCAGCTCATGATGACCAAATGCATAACATAGGGCTCGCCCTTTAGCACCAGCGGTAGCACCAGGGCAAAAATGACAACCAGCCCGTATGCAAATATTTTTAGTGTACTCTTGGCTTTCAATCTGTTCCCTCCTTTGCTTTATGCTTTGCGCAAACTTACGCCGAACAAGCCCTCTGGCTTAAAGATGAGAATGACGGCCATAAGCAGGTAAAGAACCAGGGGAGCCCAGGTTACACCCAGTGTTACGCCAATAAATACCTCCACAAAGGCCACAATAAAAGCGGCCACCATGGTGCCTTTTAAGCTGCCCAGCCCGCCCAAAATAACAATGATAAAAGCTTTCACCATGGGCCCTTCCCCCATATGGGGGCCAACGTAGTAAATGGGGCCAAGCAGCATACCCGCAATGCCCGCAATGGCCGTGGCAAAACCCATGGTAATGCTGTAAACCCTGCGGGTGTTAATGCCGTTTAATATGGCCCCGGTGGGACTTTGCGAAACAGCGCGTATGGCAAGGCCTATTTTTGTTTTACTTAAAATATACCAAAACAGGGCAATGGTTAACACCGCAATTACAATGGTAAACAGTTCGTGGTAGGTGCCCCGTATGCTGCCAATTTGAAAGTTCCCCTCCACTATGGGTGGCAGGGGTTTTTCCCGCCCGCCAAAAATAATGAAGTAAATTTGCGCCATCACGGTGGAAAGCGCCACAGTGGCCAAAAAGATATTCGTGTCGTTTTTGCCAAAAAACGGGCGGACGGTAAGCCATTCTATGGCAATACCCAAAACTACAGCCATCACAAGCATCATCAAAAAGGCCGTAAAATAGGAGGTTGCCCACACGCTTGTGCCAAGATACATGATGAGCGCGCCGAATGTGATACAGGCCCCGTGGGAGAAGTTCAAGTTCTTTAAAACGCCCCATTGCAGGCTTAAACCCACCGAGGCAAGCATATAAATAGCCCCTAAAATAATTCCTCTAAAAATAAGTGCACCCATAAAAGGTCTCACCTCATCTTCTACAGCATTAATTGGTTATATTACCCCGCGCCCAAACAGTAGGCAATTCGCTTGCCAAATCTGCGCCAATACTGCGTTACTCGTCGGTTAAATAACAACGGTTATTCGCCCTTCTCGTGCCTCGTCTTGGCGCTGATTTGCCGTCGCTCGGTTGTCTGCTGTTTGAGTGCGGGGTAATAGCGTTCACAACAAAGGGTAAACCTGCGCTATAAAACCCGCAGCGAATGGCAAAAAACAGGGGGACGCTTTGCATCCGGGGCCTGTTTTTTGCCGCCGGCAAAAGCAAAGAAGCCTTTGCCGGCGGGTGTTTTACCAAAATGTCTATCTGGGGCCGCCTAGCCTGCCAGGGCGCCTTCGTACCAGGGCGGTAGTACAAATTCCGCCTGCGCAAGCTCACTGGGGGAGATGGGGATGTGCTCAGAGCCAGACTCCTGGTAGGTGACAAAGGGGATGCCCCCCTCGCCGCTGATGGAGAGGTAAGTTTTGGGGTCAAAGCGGTAGGTGCCAATGTTGCCCTCGTAGGAATAATCTGCCGCCGAGAGGACCTCGTTTACCTTTTCCTTGTCAAAGGGGTCGCCCGCTTTTGTCATCGCGTCAGCCGCAAGCATCATAGCGTCGTAGGTAAAACCGGCGTAGGGGTTTGGCTTTTCGCCGTATTTGGCCTGGTAGGCCGCCTTAAAGGCATCGCCTTTTTCCCCCAGCATCGAGGCGGCGTAGTTCCAAATTACGCCATCCTGCTGGCCGTCCATAATTTCAATAAATTCAGCGTAGGAAGGTGTGGCCTGCAAAAACAGCAGGGAAGGGGTGGGGTCCTGCAAAAAGCTTTTCATGAAGGTGGCCGCGTTCGAGGCCGTGTGGTCTGTGTACAAAATGATAGCGGGTTTCTCGCTGCGAATTTTGGCCAAAATCGGCTCAAACTCGGTAAACTTGTCAAAGGGGATGGTCTCGTCCACCACAACTTCCCAGCCCATCTCTTTAAAGGTGTCGCGCATACCTTCGCCGCAATAGAGCGAATACTCGTTTTGAGACATGATGACGGCCACTTTTTTGTTTTGGGGCTCAAACTTTTTATCGGCAATCAGTTTTTCCACCAGTTCGGGAAAATCGGTTTGGTAGCGCTGGTAAGAGGGGATGCAGTTGTGCAAGTAATGGTATTGGTCGGCTTTTTCGTTGAAAATACGCTCCTGCGCCTGGGCGTAGCCATAAAGCAGGTAAGGGGTTTTATACTGCTCTACAATGTCCGCTTCCACAAGGCTTGGGTTTGCGTAGCCGGTCACCATAATGTCCACATTGTCTTTGGTTAGCAGGCGGTTTACCACCGTGGTAACGGTGCTGGGCTCTTGCCCCTCCACGTCGCCTTTCACCAGTTCCAGCTGGTGGCCAAGCACGCCGCCCGCGGCGTTCAGTTCCTCAATGGCCATGGCAATGCCACGCTCCATATCACTGCCCGTACCGGCCGAAGCGCCGCTTAAGGGGGCCGGCATACCCACCTTGATAACCCGGTCGGCATTGGCGTTTGCCGCCGCGCTGCCGCCCGAAGAGCCGCCCGCCGCAGCCGTGCTGCCACCGGCAGAGGACGCGCCCTGCCCGCAGGCCGCAAGCGCAAACACCAGAATAACTGCTAGCATACATGCAAATGTTTTACCAATCTTTTTCCGCATCTTCGACACTCTCCTTTTCACATCTTGGGTGATTTAGGCATACAAATGTCTTTAGCACACATTGTAAAAGCGGTGGTGACGGCGCTTACTTTACAAGGCATAGCGCGCCGGTGGCACAGGCCTTCACACATTCGGGCGCACCGCCACAAAGGTCGCAAATCAGGGGTAGCTGCGTTTGTGGGTGCAAAAAAACGCTGTTAAACGGGCAGGCGCGCTGGCAGGCGTGGCAGGCCTGGCATTCGTCCAGGTTCACCACTAGCGCCCCAGTGGCGTGGTTGCGGCTGATCAGTTCATAGGTGCAGGCATAGGCGCACTGTGGTTTTTTACACTGGCGGCAGAGGCGAAATATACCGCTTTCTACCGCAAGGCGCGCCTCGCCGTGCTTTTGGCTGCAGGCCTTTACGCATTGCCCGCAGCCCGTGCATTTTTCTTTGTGTATTTGAATTTGCATATACCGGCTAAGCCTCGGGGTACACAATATAGGCGCTTACAAAGGCCTGCCCGTCTGCCCCGTAAGAGAGGTGCATCTTGCCCTTGGCAAGGCGAATCATCTCGCCCTTGCACACCTTGGTTTTGGCCCCCTCCATTTCAAAAATGGCGTCCCCCTCCAAGATATAGCAAAGCTCATCCCCGTCCTCATGTGCGTGTAGGTTTAACGATTTTCCTGCATCACAGGCATAAATGCCCGCCTCCACATTGCCGTTTACGGGCTTGTTTAGCATGATGTAAGCCTTGCCCCAATCGTTTTCCGCAAGTGTAATTTTCTCTAGCATTCTGGCTCTCCTTCTGTGTTACGGTTTCTCTTACACGTCAATTTGGCCTTTAATCTCAAATTCCACATATTCTTCGGTGTTGGTCAGGTACATATCACCGCCCAGGTGCTGTAAGGTTTTTACCAATTTGGGGTCAAAATACCGGCCGGGAGGGCCCCCCTTTACAACGGGTTTTACGGCGTCTTTGCGGGCAAAAGCCCCCACAACTTCGCCAAAAAAGGTGGTGTGGTCGCCCGTTACCAGTTGCTGCACAACCTTGCATTCCAAATACCCGTAGCAGCCCTTAATGCGGTTTGTACCTATGGTGGCCGAGGGCTCGGTCTCCAGGTGCATTGTCTCAAACTTGTCGTATCGCCTGCCAGATTTTCGCCCGCACCAGTTGGAAGCCTCCGCCATGGTGATGTCGGGAAGATTCAGCACAAATTCCTTTGTCCTATCCACCAAATCGTGCGAGTAACGCCGGGGTGAAATGGCCATGGCCACGATAAGCGGCCTGTGGGATACCGGCGAAGACCATCCAATGGTGATGATATTTGTGTTATTTTTCTCATCGTCCCGGCAGGTGGCCAAAACAACGGGCCGGGGTAACAGTAAAAAATCCAAACCATCCCTAAGTTCCATCATCTCATAGCTATTCATATTGCTTCCTCCTAGTTGCCTTAAAGTATGGTAAAACCAATTTTTGTGAAGGGCGGCCCCTACAAAGTTTGCGGAGCGCCGCCCTTGCCAATGGGGTTTGCCTTGCCCTGGCCGAAGCCAACCACAAACTCAGAGATATCTTCTATCAGCGCCTGCAGATATTTTTCTCCCTTTTCGGGCGAGGCCAGCGCCGGGTTGCCGTAGGCGCCATGATAACTGCTGTGGCTTGGCCAGGCGTTTACCACCGTAGCGCCCTTTGTAAAGTTGATACATTTTCGCATCTCGTACTCTTCGCCAATTTTTTTCACCATCTCCCCATCCACAAGTTCGGGGAAGAGGGCCAGCATAATAGAGGTTTCCATCTCGTTGGCGTGGGTGCCGTCCCTAAAGTTTTCCCCAATGGCGTTGCATTTGTCGTTTGCCATAAAAATATAGGTGGCCGCCGCTATCGAAATGTCCAAATCCTCATACCGGTCTACCAATTCATAGGCAAGTGCCTGCATCAGCACCAGGTTTGGGTTGTGCCCATTTAACATAAACAGCTTTTTAAACCCGCATCGAATCAAACTGTGGCAGATATCGTGCATGGCGGCGCGATAGGTGTCCTGCGTAAAACTGATGGTGCCGGGGTAATCATGCCAAAGTTCTGAATAGCCAAAATTCAGGGGCGGCGTAACCAAGGCGCCGGTTTTTTCCCCCACGGCCCGCGCAATGTAATCTGCCGATGCGATATCCACCTTTAACGGCAGGTGCGGCCCGTGTTGCTCGGTGGCGCCGGTGGGTATGATGACGACAAGTTCCTGTTCTACCAGCTTGGCGGCCTCGGCCCAGGTTAAGTTCTCTAACAGCATGTTTTCACCTCCTAAATTGTGTAAAAAATGGCATTCCTCTCTCATGTCTTATGGTGAACCGCTCCCTTTTTCATATGTTTTTATCAGCCTTTCTGTCTGATTTTCAGAAATTATAATAAATACTTATTACGCACATGCTACATCATGAATTAGGTGATGTCAATAAAATATTTTATTAAATAAATAGAATACTGTATATAAAGCCACGATTAACTTAGAATATGGTATATATTCGACATTATTTACAATGTTTACATTTTCGTAACAAGAACAAAAAATAAGTATTTATTATAAAAAATTTGTCAGGCTCCCGGCTTCGAGTAAACGCTGTATCGCAAGAAGGAAAGAAAGGTGGGTTTTTTATACCTATTAAAATAATGGGAATTTATAATAATGTAGTGTGGATTAGATTTGTGCAAGAGGTTTACAGCAAATGAACCGACTGTAGCGCATAAGAGTAGGAAAAATCAGGCGCTGCATAACAGTTTCACTAAAATAGCTTTTGTCACCTGCCCATAAATATGCTATACTAAGTTATATCAGTAAACCGTTTCCATAAGGCTGGGGAACCAAAGGGGACCAACAGGTAAATAGGCCAAGCACGGGCGCAGCCTTACGGGGCTTCGCCCGTGCTTTTGCGGGGCGGCAGTAAAATAAGAAAGACGCAGGAGAAGGAAAGATATGGGCAGCAGGGACGAGTTTTTGCAAAACCAGCCGGAGGGCAAGCTGCTGTTCCGCCTGGCGCTGCCGGCGGTAACGGCGCAAATTATCAACGTACTTTACAATGTGGTAGATCGCATTTACATAGGTCATATCCCAGAAATTGGCTCGCTTGCCCTTACGGGTGTGGGGGTGTGTATGCCCCTCATCATGCTTATCGCCGCCTTTGCGGCGCTGGTAAGCATGGGCGGCGCACCGCGCGCTTCCATAAAAATGGGTGAAAAAAACCACGAGGCGGCCGAGGCCATTTTGGGCAGCAGCGCGGTTTTGCTGGTGGTGATTGCGCTGGTGCTCACTTTGGTGTTTACCCTGTTTGGCAAACAGGCCCTGCTGGCTTTTGGCGCCAGCGAAAACACCATTGCCTACGCCTGGAGTTATATGCGCATCTATACGTTTGGCACCCTGTTTGTACAGCTTGCCCTGGGGCTAAACGCCTTTATAACGGCCCAGGGCTTTGCCACCATAAGTATGCTAACGGTTTTAATTGGCGCCGTGCTGAATATTATACTGGATCCTATTCTGATTTTTGGCCTGGGCCTGGGTGTGCAGGGGGCGGCGCTGGCCACGGTGTTCTCGCAGGCGGTTTCGGCGGTGTGGGTGGTCTGGTTCCTCTCGGGCAAAAAGACCTTTTTAAAACTGCAAAAAAAACACCTCAGGCTGCGGCCCAAGGTGTTTTTGCCCAGCATAGCGCTGGGGCTTTCCCCTTTTGTTATGCAAGCCACCGAAAGTGTGCTGTTTGTGTGCTTTAATAGCTCCCTGCTGCGCTATGGGGGAGACCTTGCCGTGGGCTCCATGGCCATACTGGGCAGTGTGATGCAGTTTACCATGTTGCCCTTAAACGGCTTTGCCCAAGGGGCGCAGCCCATAGTAAGCTACAATTTTGGGGCGAAAAACACAAAACGGGTAAAGCGAACCTTCAAGTTACTGCTGGCCTCCTCACTTGTTTACACAGGCGTGGTTTGGCTGGCCGTAATGCTGTTTCCCCAGGTATTTGCACTCATGTTCAGCAAAGACGCCGCTTTGGTAAGCTATACCACCTGGGCGCTGCGCATCTATATGGGCACCGCCATATTACTGGGCGCGCAAACGGCCTGCCAGCAAACCTTCATCGCCATTGGCAACGCCAAAACCTCTCTATTTTTGGCCGTTCTGCGCAAAATTATTTTACTAATCCCTCTTATCTACATCCTGCCGCTTTTTATTGGCAATCAGGTGTTTGCGGTGTTTTTGGCCGAACCCGTGGCCGATACCATTGCGGTTATAACAACCGTCAGCCTGTTTACGGTACAGTTTAAAAAGGCGCTGGCAGGCGGGGCTCTGCATGGCCGTGCCATAGGGGAAAACCCGTAAAGCGTAAAAAGTGTATAACGGCGCACCCTCCCTGCGGCAGAAGGCCCGCCTAGTGCAAAGCAGCCTGCTATAAAAAGCGTGGCCCTGTAAACAGGCCCGGCAACCTTTCAGCACTTTTGCGCAACATCGCTAGCTTATAAAACCCGAACTCATTTAGCAAACAGTCCGCCCACATGGTTGGTATACCATGCGGGCGGACTGTTTTTACACAATGCCCTTTTATAGCAAAGGAACATACTGTAGTGCATAAATACAGGGAAAAATCAGGCGCTGCCTAACAGGTTCTACTTTGTATAAGAGTTTCTTACAAAAACCTGCCGCACAGCTTTTTGAAAAACGCTAATAGCAAAAGCTTGCTGCGCAACCTTCTGAGAAACTGTAATAAAAGGGAACTGGCCCTAAAAGGCAAACGGGCACTTTTACGGCGCAGCACTTTCGGCGGGGGCGGTCTCTGGGCTGGCCTTGGCCACCTCTGCCTGCGATTTTAAGGCCGTTCTCTCCATCTCGCGGCGGTCCTCTTCGGTTTTGGGTAGGATGATATTTAAAATAAGAGCGGTTAAGGCCGTGCCGGAGATACCCGTGCAGATGGTGAGCAAGGTGTCCGGCAAAAACGAGAGGGCCCCGGCCATCATGGCAAAATGGCCCCCAATACCCACTGCGCAGGCCAGTGACACAATGGTAAAGTTACGCTTGTTCATATTTCCCATGCCAATAACGCGTATGCCGCTGGACATAATGGTGCCAAAGGCCACCAGCAAAACGCCGCCCAGTACGGGGTTTGGTATCAGCGCCAGTATCTGTGCAAATTTGGGGAAGAAGGCCAGTATGCCGAATATGATGGAGCCCAGTGCCGCCACATAGCGGCTGGCGCAGCCAGACATGGCAATGACGGCGGCGTTCTGCGTGGCCGAACACACGGGCAGGCCGTTTAAAAATGTGGCAACCACACTGCCCAAAGCGTCGCCGCGTATGGTCTTTTTCAGTTCATCCGTGGTGGGGGTGCGGTCCTCGGCATTGTTCACAATGCTGGTGGTGTCGCCAATGTTCTCCATCAGCGTGGCAATGTGCACAACGCAAATGGTCAAAATGCCGCCTATGGGGAAGCTAAAACCCCAGTTTAACGGCTTTGGCACCGAAACCAGGCTGGCCGTGGCCACGGTGGAAAAATCAATCATCCCCAGCGCGGTGCAAAGCAGGTAGCCCACCACCATCGAGAGCAAAATCGAAAGTGACTGGATGAAACCCTTGGTAAAGTTATCAATAATGATGCAAAGTACAGCGCAAAAAAGGGCCACGCCAAAAAACTTCCACACCTCGCTGCCGCCGGGGTTGTAGCCCACCATCTTGTCAAAGGCCGAGGTGATGAGGGTCATGCCCACGGCCAGCACCACGCTGCCGGTAACGGCGGGGGTAAAAAACCGGTGCAGGTATTTAATGGCAAGGGGCCCCAGGAAAAACAATATAATGCTGCCCACAAAAGCAGCGCCAAAAGCGCCGCCCAGCCCAATATTTGGGTTGTTGGCCATGATGACCATGGGGGTGATAAGGGTGTAGCTGCCCGCGGTGATGATGGGCAGTTTTGAGCCGATGGGCAACTTCCAAATACCCAGGCACTGGATGAGGCTGGCGATGGCGCAGCACAACATGCCGCACTGTATGATGAGGGCCGTGCCGTTTACGTCCAGCCCTGCGCCGGTGGCAAGCAGGGTGCTGCCTGCAATGGTGCCGGTAAAAATGGTGAACACATGTTGTAATGCCAGAGGAACTGCTTTTTTTACGGGCACTTTGTCATTGATACCATAGGTCATTTTCATAGCCTTCTCCTCTTATTTTGGGGTTTGCCGCCAAACCTCAAAAAGGCTGAATTTGTTATTTCCTTCGCCAGGGTCGCTGTGGCGTCCCGTTTTTGCGAAGCGGCAGAAAATTCACAAACTGCGGTTGTCCGGGCGGTTCGGTAACCAATGGGCAAATCTAGCTTTTTGTGTTTTACAGCGCAGCTTTATAGCTGTGCGTACTTCATTACGCGGGCCATTTTCGCCACCTTTCTGCCCAAAATTTCTGCGTGCTTCATCCCCGTCTCATCCTGTATCTCGCCGCTGCCGTCGCCTGGGTTCCACAAGGCGGGCCCGGCATACATGCCGCTGCCACCGTTACAAACCGTAATGCCCTGGGTGTAGTAAAAATTGATGACCGAACTCAAAGTGGCCTCTTGCCCGCCGTTGCGGGTGCCCCCAACGGCAATGGCCGCGCCCACCTTGTGGGTGAAAAAATCCGGGTCTTTTATCGAGAGCATCCACGCCGAACGAAAGCGCCCAAAAAAGGTGGCAAGCTGGGCGGTCACGTTCATCTCGTATACGGGGGTGGCAATTACAATGCCGTCGGCCCCATACACCTTGTCATACAGTTCGGTCATATCATCGGTAAAAACGGTGCAGCGGTCGCTCTCGTCCCGCAGGCACTTATTGCAGTGCACGCAAAAGTTCATCTTGCGCGCGCGCAGCTCCACAAGCTCTGTCTCAATGTCCTCGCCTGCGCTTTTTGCGGCGCTAAGGGCCGTTTGCAGCGCCAGATAGCTGGACTTACGGCGCGGGCTGCCGCAGATACCTAAAATTTTAACCATGAGATGCTCCTTTCACTCTGCTTGCCTCTGCGTATCTTAGAGCAAATTAACATAACATGAGTTATGCTGCTCTTGGCAGAAACAGCGAAT
>CAZKBM010000082.1:0-12182 GCA_964550985.1 uncultured Oscillospiraceae bacterium | reverse complement strand
CCCTGCTCACCAAAATCATTTTGTTTCCGCTCTCTCTCAGCGTGCAAAAAAATTCGGTGCAGATGGTAAAAATTCAGCCCCTGCTGGATGCGGTGAAGCTTCGCTATGCCGGAGACGACGACAAAATTGCCGAAGAGCAGATGCACATTTACAAGCAGCACAAATACAGCCCGGCCATGGGCTGCCTGCCCACACTCTTACAAATCCCCATCATTTTGGGCCTCATCAACGTAATTTATAACCCTTTGCGGCATCTGCTACACCTGCCGGCCTCCACCATAAACAGCCTTTTGGATGCCGCCCGCGGCCTGCTGAATATGGCCGACCTGGGCTCCTCGGGGCAGCTACGTGTGGTGGAACTGGTGCGCGACCCCGCCACCTACGGGGCCTTTTCCTCCTTGCCTGGCATCCCGAACCTTACGGGGGTGCTTGCCCAAATTGAAAGCCTGGACATGAATTTTTTGGGGCTGAACCTTGCGGTCACCCCCTCTATTTTGCAGCCTTCGGCCATCTGGTGGATCCCCTTCCTCGCCATTGCCACCACCGTGCTGATGTGCCTTGTGCAAAACCGGCAAAATGTGTTGCAGCAAGAACAAGGGGCCCTTTCCAAATATGGCGTAACCCTGCTTACCACGGGCATTACCGGCGCATTTACCTTTATGGTGCCCGCTGGGGTGGGGCTGTACTGGGTTTTTTCCAACCTTTTCAGTACGGCCATGGTGCCGCTGCTGAACCACATCTACAATCCCAAAAAATATATCGATTACGAAGCCAAGGCCAAAATTGACAGCCAGATGCAGCGGCACAAAGCACTCACCTTACAGGCCGCGGAAAAAGTAAAGGCCAACCATGGCCGCGAAAAGGCAGATTACAAGCGGTTTTTTAGCATACCCGATAAACATATCGTGTTCTACAGTGAAAAAAGCGGTTTTTACAAGTATTTCAAATGCTTGATTGTGGCTTTGCTGCAGCGCAGCTCGTTCACCTTGCACTATGTCACCAGCGACCCTGACGACGCGGTGTTCCTGCTAAAGGAGCCCCGGCTGCAAACCTACTACATCGGCCCAAAGCGCATCATCCCCTTTATGATGAAGATAGAATCGGATATTGTAATACTGACGACCCCGGATTTAGAAAATTACCACATAAAACGAAGCAAAGTGCAAAAGGATATCGAATATATCTACACCGAGCACGGCATTACCAACAATATAGCCGCCGTACCCGGCCACGCGCTGGACCATTACGACACCATTTTTTGCGTGGGGCCCCACCATGTGGAGGAGCACCGCTCGACCGAGCGGCTGTATGGCCTAAAAAAACGCAACCTGCTAAAAAGCGGCTTTGGCCTGCTGGAAGAAATTACGGCGGATTACGAAAAAATGCCCAAAGTACCGCACAGCCGCCCAAAGCTTTTGGTGGCCCCCTCCTGGCAGCAGAATAACCTGATGGACCTCTGTTTTGACGCGCTGATGGAGGGGCTTTTGGGCCACGGCTACCAGGTGATTGTGCGCCCCCACCCCGAGTACATCAAGCGTTACCGCCTAAAGCTGGATGCCATTTTGGAAACATACAAAACCGTACCCGAGGAGGAACTCGTCTTTCAGCTGGATTTTTCCAGCAACGAAACCGTCTACACCGCAAGCCTCGTCATCACCGATTGGTCGTCCATCGCGCAGGAATTTTCCTACGCCACTAAAAAACCCTCACTTTTTATCAATACGCCCATGAAGGTGCTGAATGAGGATTTTGAAAAGCATGACATAGTACCGCTGGAGGTCTCCCAGCGGGAGGTGATTGGCCGCAGCGTAGATGTAGAGCAACTGGCCGGCGTGCATACCGTTGTGGATGACCTGCTTGCCCGAAGCGCTGAGTACCATGCCGTGATAGAGGAAGTGGTACAAAATACCATCTTTCATTTTGGCCGCTGTGGTGAGGTTGGGGCCGAATATATTCTGGGCCAAATTGCGGCTCGCCACCCGGAGCTTTCTATCAATCCAACGGAGAAACCTGTGATATGAGAACCATGAAAAAACTTCTTCCTGCCGCTGCCCTTCTCCTTTTCGGGCTGCTTTCGCTTGCCGCTTGCACGGGGGCCGCCTCTTCGGGCCTAAGCGGCAGCTCCGCCCCCACGCCGGGCAGCCCTGTATCCTCAACCTCACTGCTTACCCCACCCGAAATGGCAAAAAATGAAGCACGGCAAAGCGGCCCCCCGCCCGCAGTCAGCGGGGAGTCCGTTCCGCCGCCGCCCACAGCGGCCAGTTTTTCCTCCCCGGCCGCCCCCTTTACCCTGAACTGGGAAACTTTGGGCAAGGCCTGGCAGCAAGAGATGGAAAAGGACGTGCGTGTAAAAAGTGCCGAATGGATTACCCAGGGCCCGATGATTCGCCTTACCCTGCGTGTGAACGATGACTTTGAACCAAAGCAGCTGGAAGCTTTAAAAGAGGACGCCCTCACCGCCTTAAACGCCTTGGCCCTTGGGCAGGATGCGGGCATTTTACCCGCTAAGGAGGGGTATTACGGCGGGCTATATGATGCGTACGCCGTGGAAATTGGTATTGGCGCCAGCGCCCAGGCCAAAGACGAATGGCTGCTGTACGAACTTGTGGCCAAGGGCAGCCACAGCGGCACAGAATAGGCTTACCGTTCATCGACCTGGTATTAGGCAAGCGTTTTTGCTCAATTCAATGTTTTACAGCACCTCCTTCTCTGTTTATAGCAAACGAACAAACTGTAGCGCATAAAAACGGAAAAATCAGGCGCTGCATAACAGTTTCTACTCTGTATAAGAGTTTCTTACAAAAACCTGCTGCACAGCTTTTTGAGAAACTGTAATGGCGGTAAAAAAACCTGTGTCACAGCATTTCAGATGCGGCAAAGCCCCAAGGGTAACCGGAGGTAAACCGATGCAAAAATTAGCCAGATACTTTTTTCTGCCCACCGGCATACTGCTTGGTGCCCTCTGCCTGCTGGCCGGTTGTATGGCCGCGCCTCAAAGCGCCTCATCCTCCCTCGCTGCCTCGGCTGTCCCTGCCACCTCTGCCGCCCCTGCACCGCTCTCTTCTTCCGTAAACCCCAAACAGGAGGATAGCCCGATGATCCCTTTTACAGCCGAAGAAATTTTGTTGACTGAATTTTCCGACGGAATGCAGAACCCCCGCGGCGTACTGATAGACAGCCCCGAAAGCTTGCAAGCTTTTTATGAGGAAAACCGGACGGCCTATGGTTTGGATGGCCGCACCCCCGGCGAAAGCGCCTTTTTAACCGCCACCCAAAATTTGGACGCCGCCTTTTTTGCCAATGACAGCCTGGTACTGGTGCTGGTACAGGAGGGCAGCGGCGGCGTAAGCCATGAGTTCCCCGCTTTGCAAAGCGGAGCCAACAAGCTGCAACTCACCCTGCGCCGTACCCAGCCCAGCGGCATGGCGGCCACCTTTATAGATGCCCGTTGCCACCTGCTCTTCCTGGAGGGCACTTTCCCCGGCCGGGAACAGGAAGTGGAAATTCTGATACAGGAAGCTTAGAGTGCGTCTACATCAGAACCTGTATTCACAACGGAGCATGGACCAGCGCCGAGCATTTTTTGCGTAGGACAAGGCGCGGTTTCGCAGGCAACCTTGGTGGTTGGCAAGAAAACGCAACGAAGGCCGATACAAAAAATGCCGGGGGTGGGCCGTGTGGAGTTGTGAATACAGGTTCTAAGTTCGGCGGTTCATTTTTGCGGCAAAAGCGGCCTCCTACTTGGTTTGCACTGCGCTTTGCCAACCAAAATGGTTATTATTTATCGTATTTTATATACTACATATTACTAATTGTTATATTTTGAAGAGGTGTTGGCATGAAGAAAAAATGGCAAAAACTGGTAGCTCCGCTGATGGCTGCTATGCTTATGGTGGGAATACTGGCCAATGTACAGCCGCCGGTATACGCGGCCGAGGGTTCCTCTATTGCTGCACCCCTACCGGTGGCTACACCTGCCGGGGTGCCCACAGAGGCCACCGCGCAGCCAGATTCAAACCCGGCCTTGCCGGATAGCAGCTCTGTCACAGCCTCTCAAGGTGACAGCGCTGCTGCCGAAAACCCGGCCCAAAGCGAAGAAAAGCCTGCCGGCAGCGCCTTGCCGTCTTCCGCCCCCTCCTCGGGGGCGGCCAGTTCCCCCTCTCATTCTGTAAGCGCCTCCACGTCGGGTGCTGCATCGGCGTCCAGCTCTTCGGTTTCGGCGGCTTCCAGTGCCGTCTCTGCCACCACCTCCAGCGAACTTACCCCCTCCAGCTCAAGCGCCATAGCCTCTGCCCCCACAGACCTGGAGGCCTGGCTTTCCGAACTGGTTTTACTCGCCCGCAGCGACGCTGCCGCCGCCGCCAAAACACTACAGGCGCAAACCGACCAGGACGCCTTTGAAAAGGGACTGAAAGCGGTTTTAGACCTCTACTATGGCGAGGGATTAGAGGAACTGCTGGGCGCCTTTAGCGCAGAGCTTGGCGAGCGCGCCGCCGAGATACTTGCCGCCTACGCCAAGGCCGCCGCCGAGCGCGCTACCGCTTTAGAGCAGGGTTTTATCCCCGGCGAGGTCATTGTTATATTTGAGCCGGGTGTGGGCGAAGTGCAGGCCGAGGCCGTAACCGCCGAACATGAGGCCGCCCTTACCGCCACGGTAGATACCCCCGAGCCAGAAGTGTACGCAGTGGCGGAGCTTCCGCTGGACCAGACCGTGGAAGAAGCCGTTACCAGCCTTGCGGCCGACCCCAGCGTTCAATACGCTCAGCCCAACTACCTCTATACCACCGAGGCCCTGCCCGCCCCAAACGACACGGGCAAGGGCAACCTGTGGTACACCGGCAGCGCCAAGGTGGATGTGCTTGGCGCCTGGGAACTACTGCAAAACGCCGGGCTCAACCCCGCACAAAATCAGGTGCGGGTGGCCGTATTGGATACCGCCATTATGGCAAGCCACCCCGATTTGCAGGCAAACCTGGACACCGCCGGAGGCCTTTGGGACTTCCAAAACAGCCGGAATACCGGCGGGGTAAGGGGGATGCCCTCCTCCTTCGATGGCGCCGTAGGGGGGGATTTCTCTCATGGCACCCATGTAACCGGCATTATTGGGGCCACGGCCAACAACGGCACAGGCATCTACGGCGTTGCCAGCGGCATGGCGAATAACTATATTCGCCTCAGCGCTTATAATGTGTTTTCTACCACCTCCAGCCGGGGGCGCTACGAGGCCGCCAGTTCTTTGGATGTGGCCAATGCCATGAACCATGCGGTAAACAGCGGCGCCAAGGTGATTAACATGAGCCTTGGCTACCTTGGCAGCAACCCCACAAGTGAAGATTTGCTGATGAAAAGCGCCATGCAAAATGCCTGGAACCAAGATGTTGTTGTGGTGACTTCTGCAGGCAACAACGGCAGCCAAAACCCCCACATCCCCGGCAGTTTTGGCCTTAGCATCGACGTGATCAACCTACAAAACACCGATTATGCTAACCACAGCATTAACCCCCGTTCCTCCACCTCCAACTATGGTTCTACCAAGACCATATCAGCCCCCGGCAGCAATATCTACAGCACCATAGGCGCTTCGGGCGCCGCCAGCTATGGCTATCTCAGCGGCACCTCTATGGCCGCGCCCATTGTTACGGGCGTAGTATCCCTTATGCGCTACGCAAACCCCGGTCTCACCGTGGCGCAAATTCATCAGATTTTGAAAGAGACCGCCATAGATACCTATACCCCTGGCTTTGACGTAGAGACCGCCTGGGGCTGCGTAAACGCCAAGGCGGCTGTACAAAGAGCCCTTGCCCAGCGCAGCAGCGGCTGGGTACAAAAAAGCGATGGGCTTTACTACTATTACGGCAATGGCGCACCCGCTACAGGCTGGCAAACGATTGGCGGCGGCACTTACTACTTTAGCGCCACCGGCAGGGCTTCGGTGGGGCTTTGCAGCATTGGCGGCGGCAATTACTATTTCGCCGCCGACGGCAAGATGCAAACCGGTTGGGTTAGCACCGGCGGTTACACCTATTACATGGATACAGGTGGCCGCGCCCACACGGGCTGGCTTAGCTACGGCGGTTACCTGTACTATATGAACGGCAGCGGCCAGGTGGTGACGGGCCTGCAAAATATTGGCGGCTTGCTGTATTACATGGATGGCAGCGGCCGTGTGATGAGCGGCTGGCTTTTAGACGCCTATGGATACCGCTATTTTAACCCCGGTGATGGCCACATGCTAACCGGCCGGGCACAGGCAAACGGAAGCTGGTATCTGTTTGACGCAAACGGTTATATGCGGGGGGGAAATGGCTGGATACATGACGGCAGCGGATGGCTGTGGATAAACCCCGATGGCCACCTGACCACTGGCTGGATAATAGATAACGGCGGCTGGTATTATTTAAACCCGAACGATGGCGCCCGCATGGCCACAGGCTGGGCCCTGACAGGCACAGGCTGGTATTATATGAACGGCGCGGGCCAGATGCAAACCGGCTGGCTAAAAGAGGGAAATAGCTGGTATTACCTGAATGGTTCTGGCCAGATGCAAACCGGCTGGATGAATGATGGCGGCACCTGGTACTATTTTGACCCGAATAATGGCGGCCGGATGGCCACGGGATGGGCCTCGACAGGGTCTGGCTGGTATTATATGAACGGCGCAGGCCATATGCAAACCGGCTGGCTGAAAGAGGGAAATAGCTGGTATTACCTGCATACTTCCGGCCAGATGCAAAGCGGTTGGCTGAATGATGGCGGCACCTGGTACTATTTTGACCCGAATAATGGCGGGCGGATGGCCACGGGATGGGCCTTGACTGGGTCTGGCTGGTATTACCTGAATGGCGCAGGCCAGATGCAAACCGGGTGGCTATGGGCTGGCGACGGCTGGTACTACCTGAACGGCGCGGGCCAGATGCAAACCGGCTGGCTATATGCAGGCGGCAGCTGGTATTACCTGGATAACAGCGGCCGCATGACCACCGGCTGGTGCTGGGTAAACGGGCAGTGGTACTGGATGCACCCCGGCGGGCAGATGGCCACAGGTGATTTGGTGGTTGACGGCAGCCTAAACCGTTTTTCCGCCAACGGCGCCTGGCTGGGTGCTGTGTAAAAAACAGTTGGTTTACAGCCCTTTTGCCTGCGTTTACACGCAGGATTATAGGCAACACAGGCGGCGCCTGGCCGCTTGGCAAATGTTATAAAATAGCAAACAAAACACCCGCCAGAGTACTCTCCGGCGGGTGTTTTGTTTGTAGACGCTATTTTTATTTGTACAAAGGGCCATAGGCGGCGCAGGCGCGGTAGTCCTGGCCCTCTTTATCCATGCCGTAGGCGTTCCAGCAGGCAGGGCGGAAGATTTTCTCCTCGGGCACATTGTGCATACATACGGGTATGCGCAGCATGGCGCACAGGGTAATCAAGTCGGCCCCGATATGCCCGTAGCTTATGGCCCCATGGTTGGCGCCCCAGTTGTTCATCACATCGTAAGCGGTTTTAAAAGCGCCTTCACCCGTGGTGCGCGGGGCAAACCAGGTGCAGGGCCAGGTATAATCGGTGCGTTTCCACAGCGTATCGCTCACCTCTTCAGGCAGGTTTACCGTCCAGCCCTCGGCAATTTGCACCACGGGGCCAAGGCCCTTTACCAGGTTTAGCCGCATCATGGTAACGGGCATCTCGCTGCGGGTTAAAAAGCGCGAGGAGAACCCGCCTCCGCGGAAATAGCCAAGGTCGGCGGCGTTCCAGGTGGTAGCCTTCAGGCAGGCGGCCATATCCGCCTCTGTCATCTGCCAAAAAGGCTTAATCACACTATGGCCCTTTTCATCCTTCACCTCGCCACAGGCGTCAATACAGGCCGCGCCGGAGTTGATTAGGTGGATGAAGCCCCCCGCCTCTTTGGCCCTGCCGGTAAGTTCATACCCGGCGGCCTGTTTTACGGCCTCGGGGCTCCAGTAGGTGCGCACATCGGCAAAAATTTGGGCGGTGCCGGTAAGCAGCTTGCCAAACAACATACCCGTACCGTTTAAGGTGTCATTTTCGGTGGCCAAAACATAGGGCTCACGGGGGCCCTCCCAGTCAAACGAGGAGTTTAGCATGGCCTCGGGGAAATCACAGTTCGGGTAGTAATCCGTCCATTGGCGCTGGCCCTGGAAGCCCCCCGCCAGGGCGTTGTGGCCCAGCATCTCCTCGCTGTGGCTGGCCGGCAGGTTTGGGTTGCCCGCCATCAGGTCTTTGATGATGCACATCATCTTCACGATGAACTCCCAGGACTTCTCCTTTTCTTCATCGCTTTTACGCAGGTTTTCAGGGTTTTTGTCAAAACCCTCGGGGCAGTGTTTTTTCGTCCAGGCCAGGGCTTTTTGGTACTCGGCCTCGTCGTAAATGCCCTCCTCTATCCGGCGCAAAATTTCCACTTCGTCCACGCTTTCCACCCGCATGCCAAGGTATTCTTCAAAAAAGGCGGGGTCGATGGAAGAGCCCGCAATGCCCATGCAGATGGAGCCAATTTGCAGGTAACTTTTGCCCCGCATGGTGGCGGCGGCAAGGGCTGCCCGGCCAAAGCGCAGCAGCTTCTCCACCACATCCTCGGCAAGGCCGGTAGCGTCGGCGCTCTGTACATCCTGCCCGTAAATGCCAAAGGCGGGCAGGCCTTTTTGGGCGTGGGCCGCCAGCACCGAGGCCAGGTAAACCGCGCCGGGGCGCTCGGTTCCGTTAAAACCCCAAACCCCTTTTATGGTCATGGGGTCCATATCCATCGTCTCGCTGCCGTAGCACCAGCAGGGGGTAACGGTGAGGGTGATATCCACCCCGGCCGTTTTAAATTTTTGGGCGCAGGCCGCCGCTTCGGCCACACGGCCAATGGTGGTATCGGCAATTACAACCTTTACAGCCTCCCCATTGGAATAGTACAGATTTTCCTCAAACAGCTTTTTGGCGCTTTGGGCCATATTCATGGTTTGCTCTTCCAAACCCTCGCGCACCTTGTGCGGGCCGCGGCGGGCATCAATGGTGGGGCGAATGCCAATTACCGGATATTCACCAATCAATCTGCTTTTTGCCATGGTTCAGTCCTCCATTTTTTGGGTTTTGTATCCTTCTGCCAAATTTACAAAGAAAAATTGGAACAATCGTCAGTTTTACTGTGCGCGGGATATATTCTCCCCACAGTTTGGGATATTACTTGTATTATACTCTTGCCAGGCAGGGAAATCTTGTAGTATACTCCTAATTATTAGTACAATATTCAGGAAGGGAAGAAATATGCAAGTTTTGGACCTTAAAGAGTCCCGCGCGCGGGGCAGTTATGGCTTCCCCGTGGAACTGTACGAGATTGGCCCAAGGCATCCGCGTTACCATATGTCTTACCACTGGCACCCGGAGATGGAGATTATCCGGGTAAACCGCGGCAGCTTTACCTATATGCTGGATGACCGCAGCGGCATGGCGCAGGCGGGCGACCTTTTGTTTGTAAACAGCGGCAGCCTGCATGCGGGCGTCCCCATGGAGGGCTGCCTGTATGACTGCGTTGTGTTCGACCTCTCCCTGCTGCACAGCCCTGGCCCCGCCGCCGGTGCACTACAAAAATTTGCCCAGCACAAATGGCTGGTGCAGCCCTGCCTGCCCCGGCAGGATGCCGAACTGCAAACCATAGCCTGCGGCATTTTTACCGCCCTGCTGCAAAAGGCCCCCGGCCACCAGCTTATGGTACAGGGCGGGCTTTTGCAGTTTTTTGGCCATGTGCTGGCCCAGGGTTATTACAGCCAAAACACCCAGCAAAGCCACGGGGCCTTCCGCAAAACGCAGCAGCTAAAACAGGTGCTGGCCCTCATTGAAAACGACTATGACGCCCACCTCAGCTTGGAGGAACTTGCCAGCACCGCGGGCATGACGCCCAAATATTTCTGCCATTTTTTCCGCAGCATGACGGGCCGCACCCCCATCGACTATTTAAACCGCCACCGCATTGAAACCGCCTGCTCCCGCATCGCCGCAGGGGAAAACCACATCACAGAGGTTGCCTACGACTGCGGTTTTAACGACCTCAGCTATTTTATCCGCGTTTTTAAACGCTACAAAAATGTAACGCCCAAACAGTACTGCAAGCAGTTTGTATAATGCCCCTTATACCTCATATCCTTGCAAAGTATGGATATGACCACCAGGGTTTACCCCACCAAGAAAGGCGGAAAAGCATGAAATACGCAGTAGGTGTGGACTTTGGCACCCTTTCGGCCAGGGCCATTGTCATTGACGAAAACGGGACGGAACTGGCCCAGTGTGTGGAAGAATACCCCAGCGGGGTGATGAGCGAGGCCCTGCCCACCGGCGAAAAACTGGGGGTGGACTGGGCTTTGCAAGACCCGGCGGACTATCTGCACTGCCTTGTAAAAACGGTACGCGGCGCGGTGGAGGCGGCGGGCGTACCCAAGGAGGAGGTAGTGGGTATTGGGCTGGACTTTACCTCCTGCACGGTGCTGCCCGTAAAAAACGATGGCACCCCCCTTTGCCAGCTGGAGGAGTACCGCCGCCAGCCCCACGCCTGGCCCAAGCTGTGGAAGCACCACGCGGCCCAGTACTGCGCCGACAGGATAAACGAGATGGCCGAGCAGCACGGGGAGCCCTGGCTGCCCTATTATGGGGGCAAACTTTCCAGCGAGTGGACGCTGGCCAAGGCCCTGCAAATTTTACTGGAGGCCCCCGAGGTTTACGCCGCCGCCGATAAAATTGTGGAGGGGGGAGACTGGGTGTGCTGGCAGCTTTGCGGCAGTGAGGTACGCAGCGAGTGCAACGCCGGTTACAAGGCCCAGTGGCGGCCGGGCGAGGGCTACCCCAGCCGGGAGTTTTTGGCCGCCGTACACCCCGGTTTTGCAAACCTGGCCGCTGAAAAACTGGCGGGCCCCCTGCTGCCCGTGGGCAGCCGTGCGGGCAGCTTGACCGCCGAAATGGCCCAAAAATGCGGCCTTGGCGCCCAAACCGCCGTGGCCGTGGAAATCATAGACGCCCATGCCTCGGTGCCGGCCTGCGGCATAGACAGCGGCGGCAAGCTATTGATGGCCATGGGCACCAGCACCTGCCACCTGCTGCTGAGTGAGGTGGAAAAGCCCGTACCGGGGGTTTGCGGTGTGGTAAAGGGGGGCATTTTGCCCGGCTTATACGCCTACGAGGCCGGCCAAAGCTGTGTGGGCGACCATTTTTCTTGGTTCATTGAAAACTGCCTGCCACAAAGTTATTACGAGGAGGCCCAAAGGCGGGGCCTTAGCCCCCACGCCCTGCTGCGCGAAAAGGCCGAAACACAAAAGCCCGGCCAGCACGGCCTGCTTGCGCTGGACTGGTGGAACGGCGTGCGCAGCACCCTGATGGATTTTGACCTCTCGGGGGTGCTGCTGGGCATGACCCTTGCCACAAAGCCGGAGGATATCTATCGCGCGCTGATTGAGGCCACGGCCTATGGAACGCGGAACATCATCGAGGCCTACCAAAGTGCGGGCGTACCCGTAAACGGCATCTACGCGGGCGGCGGCATTGCCCGTAAAGACCCCATGGCCATGCAAATTTACGCCGATGTCTGCAATATGGAGATTCACGTGGTGGAGTCTTCACAGTCCGGTGCTTTGGGCAGCGCCATTTTGGGCTTTGCCGCCGCAGGGGGCTTTGGCACGGTGCAGCAGCTTGTGCGCAAAATTGGCAGGGCCGGGGACACCAAATACTATCCAAACGCCGAAAATGCCGCCATCTATCAGCGGCTGTTTTGTGAATACAAAAAGCTGAACGACTATTTTGGCAAGGGCGGCAACGAGGTGTTGCACCTGTTAAAAGAGTTACGGCTAAAAGCGCGGGAGGCGGCAAAATAGGGATGCCAAAAAGCCAAACCCCCCAAAAGCACCCGGAGGCCCAAACGGCCCCGCGGCAAAATATGGCCGTTCTGGTTGGGCAAATCAACCTGGACGTCAGTGTTTTGGGCTTTCAAGACGAGATGGTGCGGCAAAAGGAATCTGCCGTAAGTGATATTGGTATGCAGACGGGGGGCGACGCGCAAAACGTGGCCACCGTACTGGCGGGCCTGGGTATGCCGGCCATGCTTTTGGGCCGTGTGGGAGATGATGCCGCCGGAGAAATTTGCCTTGCGCGCACGGCCGCCGCCGGGGTGGACTGTAGCAAGGTTAAGGTGGTGGCGGGCGGGCGCA
>CAZKBM010000081.1:0-12421 GCA_964550985.1 uncultured Oscillospiraceae bacterium | reverse complement strand
TAGGCGGCGGCGGCAACAACCTCTCCTTCCTCACCGCCATGTCTTTAACCGTGGTTATCTACATCGTGGGCTACCTGCTTATGTTTATCGCCTACATGAAGCTGGCCGGCCGCAAAGACATACAGCGTGGCTATCATGTGCCCGGCGGTAAAGCGGGCAAATATATCTTCGCCATTGTGGGTTTTGTCATCTCCCTGTTTGCGCTGGGCATCAGCTTTGTACCCCCTTCCAGCATCAAGGCAGATCAAAATGTAACCTATCTTGCCATTTTGGGTGTAAGCTTTGTTATTACCGTACTGCTGCCCTTTATTATCTACGCGGCCTACGGCAAAAAACATTCTGACCCGAACTACCAGCACACCCACCTAAAACATCACGAGCAAAACAAGTTTGCCCCGCTGTTTGCCCGAGGCGAACATGCCATAGCCCCGCCGCGCAGCAAAGCGGCCCCCTCGCAAGCAGAGGCAGCCGCCTCCACGTCCGCCGCAGCCCCCACAAACCAAGCTTCCACAGTGAAATAGAAGGAGTGTGACCATCATGTTGTATGGAAAAAAAGACCAGAGCGAGAGCCAAAGCTATGTGGAGCCGATTTTCGGCACCAAAGCGGAGGACCGTGATATCCCCAAATACCATATGAACGCCCAGCCGCTGGAGCCCCGCGTGGCCTACCGGCTGGTAAAAGACGAACTGCTGGACGAGGGTGTGGCCCGCCAAAACCTGGCCACCTTCTGCCAAACGTATATGGAAGATGAAGCGACAAAACTGATGGGGGAGGTACTGGAGAAAAACGCCATTGACAAAAGCGAGTACCCCCGCACGGCTGAACTGGAAAACCGCTGCGTGAACATCATAGCCGATTTATGGCACGCCCCGAAAGACTGTAAATACATGGGTACTTCTACCGTGGGCAGCAGCGAAGCCGCCATGCTGGGGGGCATGGCCATGAAGTTCCGCTGGCGCCACCGGGCCGCAGCGGCGGGCATTGACGTAAGTGCAAAAAAACCCAACCTGGTCATCTCGTCCGGGTTCCAAGTTTGCTGGGAGAAGTTCTGCGTCTACTGGGATATTGAAATGCGCCTGGTGCCTATGGATGAGGCCCACAGAAGCCTTAATATGGAAACGGTGCTAAACTATGTGGACGATTACACCATTGGCGTGGTGGGCATTATGGGCATTACCTACACCGGTGAATACGATGATATTAAAGCTTTAGACGCCAAAATTAGCGAATACAACAAAACGGCCAAGGTCAGCGTACCCATCCATGTAGACGGCGCCTCGGGCGGCCTATACGCCCCCTTCACCGAGCCGGACCTCGCCTGGGATTTCCGCCTGGAAAATGTGGTCTCCATCAACGCCTCGGGCCATAAATATGGCCTTGTGTACCCCGGCATTGGCTGGGTGCTGTGGAAAGACGAAGAGTACCTGCCAAAGGAACTGGTATTCAGTGTAAGTTACCTGGGGGGCGCCATGCCCACCATGGCCATCAATTTTAGCCGCAGCGCCTCGCACATTATTGGGCAGTATTACAACTTTGTACGCTTTGGTTTTGAAGGGTACCGGCAAATTCATATGCGTACCCACGACGTGGCGGTGTTCCTAGCTGAAACCGTAAAGAAAACCGGCCTGTTTGAAGTGTATAACGATGGCAGCCGCCTGCCCATAGTGTGCTACAAGCTGAAAAGTGATGCAAGCGTGAAGTGGAGCCTGTACGACCTGGCCGACCGTTTGCAGATGAAGGGCTGGCAGGTGCCCGCCTATCCTCTGCCCGAAAACTTGCAGAACGTAATTATTCAGCGCTATGTGGTGCGGGCGGACTTTGGCATGAACATGGCCCAGGCCTTTGCCGAGGATTTTGCCATGGCCATTGAGCAACTCAATAAAGCCCATGTGGTGGGCGCCAGTGACCCCGAGAGCAAGGTGCATGGGTTTACCCACTAGCCTGTAACTGTAAAGCCGTTCCCCGGGCCTACTTGCCGCAAAGCCGGCCCGGTATTTCCTGGTTTTCCCTCTCCTCCAAAAATATAGAGGCGACGCTCCCTTTTTGGGGCGTCGCCTCTATATTTTTGCGGTTATTGCGGGGGGCTACCTTCGGCCGCATTGGGCAGCTTTAGCACCTCGGCCGGCAAGGGCCTTGCAAAATAGAAGCCCTGAATGATATCGCAGCCCAGCTCCCGCAGCATATCCACATGGTGGCGCTTCTCCACCCCTTCGGCCACGGTGGTAATATGCAGCTGCTGTGCCATGCGTAGCACACCCGCCACCACGGTGCGGGTTCGGGTGGGGTCGGCCTTTTCATCGAAGAAGCCTTTATCCAGCTTTAATGTATCCACATTCAATTTGTTTAACAAAGCCAGGCAGGAGTAACCGCTGCCAAAGTCATCCATGGAAAGGGTAAAGCCGGCCTCGTGGAGTTGCTCGGATAAGTCTTGAATCTGCTCCACGTGTTCAAATACGGCTGATTCAGTCAGCTCAATTTCCAGGTATTTGCGGGGCACGGCGTATTCGTCTGTAATAGCGCAAAGTTCTTTTACAAAATTTTGGTTGCTTAAATGGCAACGCGAAAAGTTTACTGAGATGGGAATGGGCTGCAGCCCGTCATCCAGTATCTCCCGCAGTTTTTGGGCAGCCTGCCGGAACATGTATAAATCCAGTTTTACAATAAAACCGTTGCGCTCTAAAACGGGGATAAATGAGGTGGGGTGCATATAGTATTGCCCGTTTACCTTCCAGCGCACCAAAGCCTCGGCCCCGCAGATGGTCTCGGTTTTTACGCAGAACTTTGGCTGCAGGTAAAGTTTAAACTCCTCGCTGGTAAGTGCCTGGCTCATTTTATCCTCTACGGATTTTTCCATTAGCGCCTCTTGCTCAATATCCTCCACGTAATCCACAATGGTTTCGTACTGGCCGCGGTGTTTGGCTGCGCGGTGCGCAAAGTTCACTTTTTCCAAAATTTCGGTAATGTCGGGTTTTGGGTAGTCCTCTGGGCGCAGTACATACTGCCCGGTGGGAAATTCCACCAAGGTGGTAAAGCTCGGGCCCATCAACTCCCGGAATTTTGTAACAAAATCGTTGCGTTGCGCGTCCAGTATGGGGCGTTCGCTATAGGGTAGCAGCAGCAAAAAATCATCGGTGCCCACACGGGCATAAAGAGCAGATTCGCCTTTTGTCACATACCGAATAGCCTCGGCAATGTTTTTAATCACCTGGTCGCCCATTGCAAAATCATACACACGGTTGATGAGCTTGAAATTTTTTACATCCAATTTAATAAAAACGTAATTACCAAACTCGCGTTTTTGCAGCACCGTTTTTGCCTTGCGGCGGAAGCTGTCCGGCGTTAGGGCGCCGGTGAGTTTATCGATGTTAAAACGCCTGGAGAACCAAAGTAGAAACAGTACCAGCAGATAGGCAAGTACGCATAGCGCAATGCTCAGGCCCAGGCTACGCTGGTCGGCCGTGATGATGGAGATGGTTTTGGTGGCGGCGGTTTCCGGCACCATAGAGAGCATATACCAATCGTTAAAACGGAGTTTGTTGTAACGCAGCAGTATCTGGTTATCCTCGCCCTGAAAGGTGAGGCTGAAGCTACCCTCTTCTCCGGTGAGGGCCAGGCAGCCTTCGGCGCTGTGTTGCAGGTGTGTGCAGCGCTGGCGAAGCTGGGTAAGCGGGTTGTCCTCTCCGGGGGTAAAACCCGTTTTCCCAATCAGCAATTCGCCGGTTTGCTTGGCCACGTACATCTCCCCTTGGCCCTCTAAAAAGTTCAGGTTAAAAATATTGTTCAAATCATCGCACAGGTAAGAGTAAATGATGGAACCGGTGATTTGGCTTTGCGGGTTATGGATGGGGGCCGAGAACAGTATGACGGTTTTGCTGGGGTCTACAACGGCTGGGCGGGGGTCGGTAATAAAAAATTCCCCGCGCATGTTGGCCTTAAAAAATGCATCTTCCGCCACATTTCCCTCGTTTTTGCCATCATGGGTAACAAAGCTGCCATCGGGAAAGGCAATGGCGCAGCGAAGCAGGCCGTTGTTTTCCACCGCGGCGTTTAGCAGGGCAATGTGGTCGGCGCTTCCCAGTTCACCAGAAGAACCTAAAAAATCGGCAAAAGTGCGCACCTTTTTAATTTGTTCTTCCATCTGCATATCAAACGAGACCAAATTGGGCTGGGTGATTTCTTGCAGGCGGATATCCACATTTTGCTGCATATGGCTATTGAGGTTGCGGTTGAAGCTGAGAAAAGCCCCCCAAATAAAAGCCAGCATGACAATGCCCAGCAAAAGCAGCAGTGTTCCCCGTTTTTTCATCATATACCACCAAAAATTGAAAATGTATGGGTGGAACCAATAGGGCGATGTGCCACTGATTCCCCAAAGCAGCCCCGCTGTGGCTTTACGGTGAGGCAAAGCCGTTTTCTTCCGTTAGAACAAAGATTAGAGCGGGAGCATGCATCCATACTAACACATGCGGTCTAAAAAGAGAAGAGCATTTGCAATAATTTGACCAAAATTTGACTCGGTGCTCCCAAAAAGCACCTGCCAACCCTTTATGGGGAGAGAGACAGGGCGGCTATTTGGTAGAAAAAGGGCCTTCTCAACAGGGCGAGAAGGCCGGTGGGCTCTACAGGAGCAGAAAGTTGCTTTGAATAGTGGAGTGTGGTATAGGGTGCAACGGTATCTTGCAAGCCCTAACCCCGGTCCTGTTCAGATTCTAAAACGGCCCCGGTGGTGGCGTCGATTGTATAGCTGTATTCGGTTCCGTTTGCATAAAATTCCACGTCGTATTCCGCTCGGCCATCGTCATAATCCAGCGCCAGTTTGGTAATGGTTACCTGGGCCTCGGATAGGCCGGCCTGGGTTAGGGCGGCAGCTTTGGCCTGTTCAGCCGTAATTTGCCCGGCGGCGGGGGCCGCCCCTTGGGCCACAGCCTCCTGCGAGGATTCCCGCACGCTGCCGTCTGAAGCGGCAATTTCATATTTGTACAGGGTGCTGTTGACCACAAATTCAATGTCGTAAACCATGATGCCGTCTTCCCTATCGCTGCGTTCCAGGGCAATAGAGACCTGGCTGGCCTCAAAACCGGCTGCTTGCAGGGCAATGGCGCGGGCTTTTTCAAGGCCGATATCACCGGTTGTGGAGGCAGCAGCCTGTGCTGGGGCCGCCGCGGAGGCAGGGGCCGACACCGCTGGGGCAGATACGGCGGCAGGGGCCGAAGGAGCGGCAGGGGCAGCGGGGGCCTGTGGCGCAGCGGCGCTGCAAGCCGTGAACAAGGCGGCGGCCAACAGGCCACAGGCTACAGCGATAGGTCTAAAGAAGGAGGGTTTTAACATTTCGGTACATCCTTTCCAGATTTGTTGGCTTGTTGGCAAAAATGCCAAATATACGCCACAACTGTTAAAAACCAGTATACCATAGCCAAAACAGGAAAGAAAGGGAAGTGGCCGCCCATAAAACCTTTTTATGAAGAGAAGAAACTTTTGCGCGGCGACGGGTATTGTTGTGCCACAGCACAAAGCTAATAAAAATTTTTTATTCATAAAAAAAGTTTTTGTAAAAACTGGCTTGACAAAGTGGTACACGTATACTAATATTTATGGTAAGATGGGGTAGAATGGAAGAAAGAGACTAAAACCCCAAAAAAACAAGCCGTTGCCCCAAAGCGAAGAGGTGTAATCAAGGGTTACAGAGGCAATTTTACTTAATAAAGATGCGGTATTTTTTGCTTTTACCAACATCCCGTTAGGCAAAACTTGCTTTTTATGCCCAAATAATGAAGGAGAAGATGAAAAATGATTGATCTTTCTATCCACAAAGAACAATTGGCCCACAACATTCAAAAGGCAAAAGATAACAAGGTTATCATGCCAACCATTAAGCAGATGCGCGACCCGGTGAACAACGTGCCAGAAAAGGTGCAGGCCAAACTGAAACCCCTGGGTCTATGGGATATCGACCCCCTCAACCTCTTCCGTGTTACCTGGCATAACGAGCCCAAAGAGAGCGGCGGTGGTTTTGGCGGCCCCAATTTTATTGAACTGCCAAGTAAGCTTACCGGTGTAAAAGCCCGCATCATCATGATGGCCGGGAAATACTTCCCCACGGGCTGCCACAAGGTGGGCCCTTCGGTGGGTTGCCTGCTGCCCCGTTTGGTTACGGGCCAGTTCGACGCCACCAAGCAAAAAGCGGTTTGGCCCTCTACCGGTAACTACTGCCGTGGCGGCGCCTTCAACTCCAAGTTGCTTGCGGTAGATTCCATTGCCATACTGCCCGAAGGTATGAGCCGTGAGCGCTTTGATTGGCTGAAAACCGTGGCCAACGAAGTAATTGCCACCCCCGGCACCGAGAGCAACGTAAAAGAAATTTTTGACAAAGTAAATGAACTGAAACGTACCCGCGCCGGTGAGGTGATGGTGTTCAACCAGTTTGAAGAGATGGGCAACTACCTGTGGCACTATAACTGCACGGGCGGGGCCATTGAAGAAGCTTTCAAAAGCCTGGGCAAAGGGCTGAACCTGGCGGGCGTTTGCTTTACTTCTGGCAGCGCGGGCACGCTGGCTTCGGGCGATTATTTGAAACACCTTTACCCCGGCATGCGCATTGCCGTGGGTGAGGCGCTGCAGTGCCCCACCATTTTGGATAACGGCTTTGGCGCCCACCGCATTGAGGGCATTGGCGATAAGCACATCCCCTGGGTGCACAATGTGAAAAACAGCGATATGGCCATTGCCATTGACGACAATGACTCGATGGCCCTTTTGCGCCTGTTCAACGAGCCCGCCGGCAAGGAATACCTGGAAAAAGAGCTGGGCATGAGCAAGGCCGATATTGAAAATCTGGCCCTCATGGGCATTTCGGGCATCTCCAATATGTTGATGACCATCAAGTTTGCCAAATACTATGAATTGACTGAGAATGACGTTGTGGCCAGTGTTATGACCGATAGCGTTGTGATGTATGGCAGCCGCATTCAAGAACTGGAAGAGGAAGAGGGCAAGTACACTGCCATGAAGGCCGCCGCCGACTATGCCGCTTGTATTGGCCACCAAAGCACCGAAAATATGCTGGAACTGACCTATGCTGAGCGCAAACGCGTACATAACCTGAAGTACTACACTTGGGTAGAGCAGCAAGGCCGTACCGTGGATGATTTGAATGCCCAGTGGTATGACCAGCAAGATAGCTTTATCAGCGTGCAGGAACAGGCGGACCAAATTGACGAACTGATTAACGAGTTCAACGAGGCCACCGGCCTGCTGAAAGCCCTGTAAGCGAAAACTGAAATGACGAAAAAGCCCCTCAAACCACATGGTTTGGGGGGCTTTACTGTGAGATGATTCAAAGCGTTTGGCAACTGTTGCACAGCGCTTTTGGGCGCTTGCGTTTGTGCGCTACATTTCCATTTGCTGTAAAAGTACTACGGCAAAGGAACAAACAGTAGCGCATAAATACGAGAAAAACCAGGCGCTGCATAACAGTTTCTCAAAAACTTGCTGCGCAACCTTTCGAGAAACTGTAATAAGCAACGCTTGAAGAGCCCGAAACTACTGGACGCCTTTTTTTAACTGGGAAGCGCCAAGCGTGTACAGTACGGGCAGAACCAGGCCCAGTACCAGGCTGTACAGCATACTGCCGCTAAAGCCAGTGGTAACAATGCTGAGGATATTGCTAAGCAGGCTTAACACAATGAGAACGATACCCAAAATGAAGCAGGTTTTAGCTTTTTCAGGCACATTCCAGGCTTTCACGCCCATAATACCCGCAATCAATTCCAGCACGCCGCCAATAAGGCCAATGATGGTAACTACAATCACCAGCCCGCCAATACCGGCATCCTGTGTGGCAATCAGCGCGCCGCCCGCCAGGCCCAAAAGGCCAATCAATACCATAAGTGCGCCGCCAATAATCATGATGATGCTAACAATTTTTAACATTTTTGATTCTTGCATGATTCCGTGTCCTCCTTACAATGGTGCATATTTTATTGGGTAGTTGCCACATGACAAAACATGGCAAATCTCTCACATATGACATATTAGCATACGCGGTTGCCAAATTGCAAGAACATAGCGGTAAATTTCATGCAAAAATTTTATTTGTTTTGCGTTGTTTTATTCCCACTTGTTTTTGCCCGCAGCACAAATGCGGCACAGAGGAGGCCCCCGCTGCCCAGTAGCAAAAGGAAAAGTGGCAGCGTGGTGTGTGCATCGGCCGTTTGGGGGCTGGCGGGGCCGCCGCTTTGCCCGCCTGAGCCTGTGGCCGCCGCTTCGGAACTTTGGGCGCCTTGGCTTTTTGGGGTAGAGCCGGGGCCACTGGGGCCGCTGTCGGCGGGCGGTAAAGCACTGCTGGAAGGGGAGGGCGGGGAGAGGGAAGAACCGCCTGCAGAAGCGGGAAGTGAACTGCTTATGCTGGACGGGCCACTGCTGGAGGGGGAATCTGGGGTGGGGGCGGAGGCGACTTCCACCTCAAGCGTCTGCGAGGCGCCGCCGGGCTGTACCGTTAAAGCCTGTTCGGGCACCCGGGGGTAGCCGCTTGGGGGTCTGGCCTCTATCAGCAAGTATTGCAGGCCCACTTTCAGGCCTTTAAAAATAGCCTTGCCATCAGCCCCGGTGGTGGCGCTAGCCACCAAGTAGCGGTTGGCAGTGCCGGGGTAGAAGGCGTATAACTCAAATACGGCTCCGGGCAGCGGCGTTTTTGTGCCGTCGTCCAGGCGGGTAACCTCCAAATTGCGGCGGGTGTTGTTGGCGGCGCCGGCCTCGGCCGCGCTTAGGCTAAAGCTAATTTCGTCGCTGGAGCCAATTTGGCTGCCCGTAAAGCCCAAACCGGCCTGGTTGGTTAGGCTATAACTGCCCGCGCCGTCCACAATGTCCACACTGTAGGTGATAAGCCAGGCCTGGCTGCGCTGGGCCGGGGTGTTCAGCTTTAAATCCAGGCGCATCTGGTTTGCTTTCACCTCCAGCGCCACATCATTTTTGGGGGTGTTGCCCTGTTTGGCAAGCACCCCGCTGCCGTTTACCGTGGCGGGCCAAACCTTTACACTTGGCACATCCAGCAGCACCCCTTGGGGCAGGGTGTCCTCCACCACAAAGGGGCCGCTTCCCATATCGGCCATGGCCTGGTTAATGGCAATGCTGTAATGAATTTTAAGCCCTGCCTTATCCAGTTGCGAGGTTTTGTCAAAACTCTGATTTTGTATTTCCCGCTGGGCGCTTACCTTCACAGGGCCATGCAAATCGCTTTGCAAACCGGCTGTGTTAGAGGCGGTAAATTTTTCCCCGTTGTTCTCCACAAAGGAAAACCCCGGTGTGTTGTTTACGTCTAAAATGGTATCGTAACGCAGGCTGTGTTGTTTATTCACGTAGGGTATTTCGTTTGGTGGGGCGCTGGCAGTGTCCAGGGCATCTTGCAGGTACACGGTTAAGGTTTGGCTGCCGTTTGCCCCATCTGTCAGTGTGTAGTAATTGCCGCCTCCCGCAACTGGGTCTGTTCCCAATGTCACCGTGCCATCCAGGCGCAGGCTGGTTTCCTCCAGTCTTAGGTGCGCGGGCAGAACGTCGGTAATCACTGTGCTTGGCAGGTAGTCCAGCTCATTTTTGTTCACCTTCACCTCCCAGCCTATGGCATGGGTATCGTAGCGGTAGCCGGTGCTGTTTTTTTCCAAAACCTTACTTTCAAAACGGGGGCTGGCCGTTACCGTTTGCAAAGGTGGCCCTGCGGGGCCGCTCTGCACGCTGGCCTGGTTGTAAAAATTTGTAGAAGCGTTATTTGCGTAAAAGGCTGGGTCGGTTGCTTTTGTCTTGTATTCCACCACCAGGCAGTCGGTATCGGCAAGGCCGGTAAAGCTGAGGCTAAACTTTTTTGCATTTGTGGGGTCTTGAATTTTTTGCATCGAAACCGCCGGAGCAGGCGGGGCCCCGTTCACCTCAGTTAAGGTGATGGTGTTAAACAGAAGTTCCTGCTTTGCCTCCTCACCGGTGGCGGGGTTATAGTCCACCCAGTCGGCTACGGTAAGGTTTGGCACGGCGTTTCGGTTGCGGTTAATTTCCAGCTTCCAGCTAATGGTATGGGTTTTGGTGTCGTAGGTGGCGGTTTTGGCAATATAGCTGGCGTTTACCCTGTGGTCACCATTAATGGTGGGCAGCCCCACATCCACAGGGGCATCGCCAAGGACAATCTCCCAGTTGTACCGCAGCCAGGCTTGGTTTTCGTAACGGGTGGTAGCGGTATCTAAAACGGAGGCGGGAAAACGGGTTTTGTACTGGATGGTGTACACCGTGGGGTTTGGGGCAGTTAAGGTGAGCAGCAACTGTGCAGAAGCATAATCCCCGAGGGTGCCACGGCCGGTAAAAGCGCCCCCATAGGTAAAGGCTTGGGCATTTCCGCCTGCATCCGTTACAGTGATGTCAATTGCACCCGTAAAATCAAGCCCATCGGGCAGATGGTCGTATACCTCAATTTGCTTAAAGGTACAGCCGTTTGTGTTCAGGGTCAACTGCCAGGTGATGGTTCGGTTTAAAAAATCTGTGGAGACGCCGGTTTTGGTGAGCCAGGGGCTTACGGCAAAGCTGCCGTTAGCGCTTTTTTCGGAAACAGTCGGGCTGCCGGCACTGTGCCTTAGCATGGCTTTGTTGTTTACGCTAAGGCCGCCCGCGCCGGGGCTGTTCATGGTATACCTGCCACTGGCGGCGTCAAAGGTGTACAGTAGGCCGTTTTCTGGCAGGGTGCTATACTTGAGGATGCTTGCGGCGGGCAAGCCGCTTACCAGGGTACAGCTTAGGGTGTGGGTGGGCTCATCATACACAAGGCCGGCGGCAGGGTCAGGCGTGGCGCCATCTATGGTAAAACTGCCGGTTTTATAGCGTTGGTTTGGGCCCAGTTCGTCCTCAAAGAGGTAAGGGGTGTAGGCAAGCGCCCCGTCGTCGGGGTCGGCAGGGTTCCCGGCCGAGACAAACCGCGCAATTTCGGGGTCCAGGGTCACCGTCCAATCAACGGTGCCGGTGGCCGGGTTGTATATGCTGGTTTTGCTTTTAATTTGGGCGTCTTTGGGTTGGTTATCCTTTACGCTAACCGAGATGGTGGTGTTTTTATCCACATTCAGGTGGATATTCTGCCGCCCTGCCACCTCGTCCATATCCAGCCGTACCCCAAAACGGAAATATAGCCCTTGTATGGGAAAAACATTTGGGTCTGCGGCGTTCAGGTTATCCAGTGCAAAGGTAAACTCGGTTTTTCCCGCCGAAAAGGATACGGTGCCCACAAGGCCGACGTCATCCGCCCGTACCTCAACACTGCTTAAGCTGCCGGAAATCTTTTTGAGATAGGTGGGGGCGGCAACCTCGTAGGCACTGGCCGAAAGGTTTACAAGGTCGGCCTTGTAGATGTCCTTTAGCTGGTATGTCACCCAAAGGGAAGAGTCCTTGTCCAAGGCGTCAGGCACGTCCTGCAGGTCGCCGGTGTTGGGGCCGTACTTCACTACGGTGTCATCTACCAACTGCAAAAAATCGGTAACCGGCCCGGCGGTGGGCTGCAAAAATAGAGGGGCCAGTCCCGCCTCGGCGCTGTTTTGCGGGGTGCTGCCGGGCAGGCTTTGGGTGCTTTCCGCCAAAGATTCAGGGCTGGTAGCAGCGCTTGGGGCGGCGCTTAGAGCCATGCTGTCAGGGGCTTCACTCGGCCCATCGGGCTGTGCCGCCGCACTACCGCTTAGGGAGGGTGCATCACCTATTGCGGGGGCTTGGCCACTGCCCAAAGAAGAGGAACTCTGTGGCATGGCTTCCGCAAAGCTTGTGGCGGAAGCGGAATCGGTTTGCCCACTCACGACCAAAACTGGCAGTGAAAGCACCGAAAATGACAGTATTGTGGCGACAAAGAGTGAAGCAAAAACTTTTAAATAAGGGGGATTGCGCACGGTGAGGCCTCATTTCTTGTAGAATTGTTTTTAACAATTATAGCATGACTTTTTTCGCCCCCAGTGCTCTGCAAAGGCAGTATACCTGGCCGCCAACAACAGAGGGAAAATAGGATAAAGCAGCCATATAAGCATTTAAAGTGTAAATAGCAATAAAAATTTTGTTAAAAAATTTAAATTTCATTTTTGAGGCATTCACTTATTGAGGGCCGTGGCGGCAAAAAGAAGGGCGCACGATGTGCCAAAATTCACATATAAAGCAGGGGAGTTATTTCGCAAAACACCCTGCCAGTAGATTTGTCACACCGAGCACAGTGCGGCCTGCAAAAAGCTGCCCACATAAATGTGGCAAAGTTGCCTTGCGATGTGGCGACAGGTGGCTGGATGCTTTGGCCGGAAATCGCCTGGCCCAAACGTAAAAAGAGAGTATTCACCTGCGCGAAAACTCTCTTTTTTATGTTTGCCTATTATTACAGTTTCTCAAAAGGTTGCGCAGCAAGCTTTTGCTAGAAACTGTTAT
>CAZKBM010000080.1:0-13108 GCA_964550985.1 uncultured Oscillospiraceae bacterium | reverse complement strand
CAGCCGGGGTATATCGCTGCGCAAGCCCAAAAAATGCACCCTATCGGCAAGCCCCTTTTCCGCAGCCGCACGCGCCACCTCGGCCCGCAGGGGCCCCTCCCCCACCAGCACCAGGCGGGCGTCCGGCCGCATTTCGCACACACGCGCAAAGACGTTTAACAAAAACAGATGGTTTTTTTGCCGTGTAAAACGGCCCACATGCCCCAGTACAAAGCGTCCCTTATAGCCAAGTTCGCGGCGCACCGCCTCCCGTGCAAAGGCATCCTGCCTGAATTTTTCCAAATCTATGCCGTTGGGCAGAATGGTGGCTCTTTCCGCCTGGGGGCCAAACATCCAGCTTGCAGCAGCGGCCGAACAGGCAAAAAGGTCGGTGGCATTAGGCAATATTTTTTTACCATAATAGTTTTTTACGGCCTGATACACCGCCCCGCCCTCATTTCTGGTGTTGTGGGCATGGGCAATGCGACAGGGTATTTGCAGCTTTGCGGCCTCCCGCAGCACCATGCCGGAAAATTTATCCATATGGGCGTGCACCACCGGGCGCTGGGGGCCAGGTGGCCCCAGTATCCTACGCAGGCCCCTTGCATAGGCAAAGGGCCCCACCTGGGTGATAAACGGGGTGAAATAGATATGCCCCCCCAAATCGCGTATCTCCTCGTCAAAATCTCCGGGGAAGGAACTGATAAAATCAAACTGCAGGCGCTGCCGGTCAATGCTGCGAAACAGGTTCATAATCAAGGTCTCATAACCACCGCGGTTCATCTGAACCACGGCATGCAAAACACGTACCGTCTGCATGGCTGTTCCTCCAAAAGGTCCTGCTTTTCCTTTGCCCTATAGTAAATTATTATACAGGATTTCTTCCCATTTGGCAAAGTAATGGCAAGGCCTTTTTGCAGCGCTAAGGCCTGTTTTTTAAGCCCTACGCCGCACCTTGTATTACACAGTGGATATTGTTATAATCGTTTTAGGGCAATACCGCACAAAGATGCCGGTGATGCGGCTGTGTCAGCTTTGTGTGGTGTTGCCTTAGTAACATTTTATGGCATCTTGCACTTTTGCGCCATTTGCAGGGCTACCAGGGCTATCAGGCAAGGCTTTTTTCCTGCAATCCACCACTCCACCTGGGAGGTAAGCGCCTATGCCCGGCCTCAGCGTCATCATGCCGGTATACAACACCGGGCCCTATATAGATGCCGCCATACAAAGCGTTTTGCGGCAAAGCTATACAGATTTGGAACTGATTTTGGTGGACGACGGCAGCCGGGACGAAAGCCCGCAAAAATGTGAGGAATGGAAAGCAAAAGACAGCCGCATACGCGTTTTGCACCAGGCAAACGCCGGGCAAAGCGCCGCGCGCAACGCGGGCCTGCAACTGGCCCAGGGCAGGTACATCGGCTTTGTAGATAGCGACGACCTGGTGGCAAAAGAGATGTACAGCACCCTGTTAAACCCCGCCGAGGCAGAGCAGTTGGATTTTGTGCGTTGCCGGTTTGGGCGGTTTACCGGCCAAAGGCCGGAACGGCTAAGCCCCGAGTTTGAGCAAGCGGGCCCACTGCACAGCCCTGGCGAGATACACCAGCGCCTGTTTTTGCCGCTGGTGGGCGGCGTGGGGCCCCAAAAACCACTCTGCGGCACCGTTTGCACCACCGTGTTTAAAGCGGAACTCCTCCGGGAACAAGGGCTTCTCTTTCCCAACGTCCGCAGCTATCAAAGTGAAGATTTGCTTTTTAACCTGGCCTTTCTTTTACACGCCAAAAAAGGCCTTAGCATCGGGGATGTTCTCTACTACTACCGGATGCACCCAGCCTCCTTTTCGCACCAATACAGCCCCGAAACCCTGCGGCGTTTGCTGCGGCTGGACGAAAAGCTGCAAGAGCTTTGCCGGGCCGCCATAGAAAATCCGGCCGAAGGCAGCCTGCGGCTGGATAACCGTCTGCTGGACGGGGTGAGCGTCTGCGCAAAAGAGGCCGCTTTGCTTCCCAGTGCAAAGCAGGCCAAAAAGCAGTTGGCCGCTTTGGCGCAAAATCCCCGCCTGGTCAAGGCCTTTTGCAGCCCTGCGGGCAGGGAGGGGCCGCGGGGCATTCGCCTTTTTTGCCTTCTTTTGCGCAGAAGGCAGTACACCCTGTTTCGTATGCTGATACGGGCTTACACAGGGATAGGACGTCTGCTGGGCCGGGGCGGTTAGCCCGACAAGCACCACTGCGGAAAGGAAACTTTGCCCTATGCGGCTATTGCTCATCTGCCAAACCAGTGAAACCGGCAACGATGCAACACCGAACCTGTGCAGAGGTTTGTGTTCTGCCTTTGCCGCTTTGGGGCACGAAGTTTTTTTGCTGGACGTGGCCACCTGTGGGGATACCCCCGAGGGGGTACACCGCTTTTACACCGATAGCCCGGCCGAACGCAAGCTACACGAAATAACAGGCGGCGGCCGGCAGAGTAAAGCCAAAGCCCTACTGCGGCTGGCCGGGCACCCTGCCGCTGCGCTGGCGGGGGTAAAGCTGGTTTTGCTGCACCGCCCGCCCATGGCCGCTGCCTACCGGCGCAGGCTAAACCGGCTGGCCAAAACCCACTGTTTTGATGCGGCCATTGCGTTCAGCGCCCCTTATACCACTGCCGAAGCGCTGGCCAATGCACGCATTCACTGCGTAAAAGCCGCCTGTTTTTATGACCCCTACTCCCTCATGCCCGGCTACAGCAGCCCCTACCACCGCCAAAATGAGCTGCACATTGGCTCCTCGCTCGGCCATATCTTTTGTACCGAGCAGATATTGGAAAGGATTCCCGGCAGCCACCTGCGGCCACTGCTGCCAAAGATGAGCAGCCTGCCCTTTCCCGGCATTCGCAGGCCCAAGCCCGCCCCAAAACCCGCCTTTTTAGAGGGCCCGCACAAAAACCTGGTTTTTGTGGGCAATGTGTACCCCAAAATACGCAGCCCTGAACCTCTATTGCGCCTATTTACGGCGTTACCCCTACCTGGCTGGCGGCTGGTCATGGTGGGCGGCGGCTGGGAGAATCTCCAGCAGGAGAGTATTGCCCAGTACGAAAAAAGCCTGGGGCCGCGGCTGCTGCGCACCGGCAGCCTGCCACAGGCCCAGGCCTTTGCCGCCATGCAGCACGCCGACGTGCTGGCCGATATTGGCAACACCACCCCGTTACAGATGCCCAGCAAGGTTTTTGACTACATCAGCACCGGGCGGCCCATTTTACACCTGCAACAGCATCCGCAGGATCCCTCCGGGGAGTATTACGCAAAATATCCGCGCAGCTATACCGTGATGATAACCGACCAAGCTGTTGTTACAAGCCCCCCGGCCGAAAACCTGGTGAAGTTTTTGGAGGCCGCGCCACAGCCGCCCCTTGCGTTTGAACACATTGAGGCTGCATACTGGGACAATACACCAAAAGCTGTGGCTTTGGAAATGATCAAAAAAATATCAATTCTTTGATGGGTTTATGAAAAACACCTACATTTTCTATGATTATGATATTTGAGGTATAAACAATACCTGTGTATTGAATGGAAGTATTGAGGAAACTTTGGGATGAAGAGAATATTTTCTATTTATAATCGAAAGGCTATTGGGGCGGCAATCTACCTCACAGCTATTTTGCTGTTTGCAATACGGCCTTTGGGCAACACAGCAGGGCGGAATAAGACGCCTCTTTGCATATCATTGTTTAGTCTTGGGGACTACTGGTTTCCATAACTATTTTTTGATGGGATTGGGTGAACCACTACCATATTTTCCAAGGAGCTCTATCCTTTTCCCATAAGCTCTCTAGCCGCAGCTTATCTCGCATTGTATCCATGCATTGCCAAAAACCGTGGTGGCGATGGGCCATCAAATGATTCTCTTTAGCAAGGCGCTCAAGCGGGGCACTTTCAAAAACGGTACTGTCCCCTTCAAGATAATTCAGTACCTCGGGTTGGCATACCATAAATCCACCATTTATATAGCCGGCATCTTCCGCATTTTTCTCTCGAAAACTGGAAATTTTATCCCCTTCTAGTTCCAGTACGCCAAACCGGCCCTCTAGTTTTACTGTTGTCATGGTGACAAGCTTACCGTGGCTTTTGTGGAAGGCCAGTAGACGAGAGATATCTACGTCGCCCACACCATCTCCATAGGTAAGAAAGAATGGCTCCTCGCCAATTTGATTTTGAATGCGTTTGATGCGCCCGCCCGTCATGGTGTTCAGCCCGGTGTCCACCACCGTCACTTTCCACTCCTCCTGCGGCGAGCACACCATCTCCACTGGCTTCCCTTGGGAAAAATCAAAAGTGACGTCAGAGGCATAGTAGCGGTAATCGGCAAAAAACTTTTTTATAAGGTGTTGCTTATATCCACCACAGATAATAAAATCATCAAAACCATGATAAAAGAAAATTTTCATCACATGCCATAGAATAGGCATCTCCCCTATCTCTATCATTGGCTTTGGTTTCAGATGGCTTTCTTCGCTAATTCTTGTACCCAAGCCCCCAGCTAAAATAACCACCTTCATTGTTTGGCTCCTTTATGTAAAATGTATAGAAAAGCTGCGGTACAAACCAATGCAATGTATAACAAATGATTTTACTATAGGTTTGCCAAGAGGTTCGCCAAACCTAAAAACATCGTTCCTTGTTTTATTATAGAGGATACCTCTTGCATATTCAAGCCAGCGCTTACTGCTTAACCGTACTTAAGCAAAATGGGTGGCCCTCGGGGTCAAACAGTACGGCCGAAGTATCAAAGTACTGTACCTCAGATTTTTTTGCGCCACATTTTATTGCATGTGCTACGCCTTCCTCTAAATTCTCAACCAAAAAATCGATGTGCGCCATCTGCTGTTGCTTTCCGTTTTGCCATGGCCACACGGGTGGCTCATACTCTTCTACTTCTTGAAAAGCGAACACCCAGCCCTGTGGCACGCGCAAGCCCGCCCAGCCGTCCCCGGAAAGTATCTTTTCCCAGCCCAGTAAATTTACATAAAAATCCGCCAATTTGTCGGCGTTTTTACAGTCATAGGCAAAACCCGCAATATCACCTACCATATTCTTCCCTCTTCTCACTGTACTTTCGGTTTCTAACATAGCTCCAAAGTTCTTGCATCCATATGGAAGATAAGCTTCCACTTTCCTTCCTGCTTATTTGGGCCAACCGCCATGTTGTTTATTCAAGTGGCAGATAAGCACTGCCCCTACAATTGCGGCCAATGGGTGGTATCCACCGTTATATCACAGCCTTCGCGTATGGCAAAACTGCGGAAGTAACGGTTTTCCATGGGAATCCACTCGTTTGTAAAACGCTTGGCCATAACCTCCCCATTGCGTTTTTGAATGCGTCGCTCCTGCTCGGCCGCATTCAACATCATAAACACCCGAATATCATAGGGCGCGGCCAATTGGGGGTGCAGTGCATAAGCCCCTTCCAGCACGGTAAGCGGGCTGGGGGCAAGGCGGCGCTCCTCCAAAAGTTCGGCGCTTTGGCAATCATAGGGCTGAAAGCAAAGTTCCAGCCCCAGCCCGGCGGCCGCCATAACAGGCGCCAAACGCTCATAGTCGATATTGCCCCCGGCCTCTTGCAGCCTTTGCGCGCTACGCTGAAACTCTTGCAGAAAAAAATCGTCACAGTGCAACAGGTTACAACCATACACCTGCTGCAACAACGCCCCCAGGCTGCTTTTGCCAGCAGCCGCCATACCATCTATTGCCAGCAGCACCCGCGCCTTTTGCAAAAGCACGCTATCCACCAGGGCAAAAACGGGCAAAAAGCTGGCCCAGGCGCTATGTAAAATGCGGTAGTGCGGGGCATATAAAGCCCTGTATCGCTCACTGTGGCGCAGCGGGGGGCAACCCTCCTCACTATAGGCTTCTAAAAAATGATTCCACTTTTCGGCCGACAGGGGCAGCTCCTCCGTGGCAATCATCTCGCACACCGTTTTCAGTTTTTGTAAAAACCCCGCTTGGCTACCCTGGGGCTGCGCCGCTGAAAGCACACAAAGCTGTGTAAAAGTTTGGGCTGTAAGCCCCTGCGGCAGGCCAAACAGATGTATACGGCTATAGGTACTCCCCATATCCTCCACAAAAACAGGGGGGCGAACCGCGTCATCTGGTGGCGCCATCTCCCGCTCTAACCGTTTGCAAAAAGCGGTGTCGTCTTCTATAAAGTGGCCGCCGCCAAATTCACTTTGGTACAGCAGCTTAATCACATCCTCCATCTCCATTCCGGGGTAGAGGGAAAAATGGCGGCGCAAGAATTGCCGGGTTTCCTCTTGGGGCATACAGGGCACCTCCTGTTACAGCAAATGAACTGAATGCAGCGCCGGATTTTTCTCACATTTATGCGCTACAGTTTGTAAATCTGCCCTAAAAAAACAGTATCATGGAATATATTTTTATGGGGTTTCACGCGGCGTGCAGCATAATATACTCCACCCCAAACAGGCTTTTGCGTACACAAATCACCAGCGGTTCCCCATTCTGCGCCATATGATACACCTTTGGCGCAGTGCTGAACTGGTAGGGCTTCCCTCCATAGTATACCCGCACATGATATTTTGTGCTGCCCCGGTCTTCGTAGGGGCTGGCCCCGGTCACCACAGCCTGCACATGGTTTTGGGGCGCAGGGCTTAGGGCAAAGTTCAGCAAAAAAGTTGCAGGAAAGGCAAAAAATGTCCCGAGCATCAGCAGTGTGAGCACAGTACCCACCCCGCGGCGGGCTGCGGGGGTACGCCAAAATAACACCGCAAAAAACAGCCCAAACAACACAAGGCCAAAAACCACCGCCTGCCAGGGAGAGACAAATTCTATCTCTACCACCAATGAGATAAAAAACAGGCTAAGCAGCCCCAAAAGAAGCAGAAACGCAATGGGGAAGCCCAGGTGCGCCTGCCGCCATTCGGGGCTTGCGGCATAGGGCTGCCTATCCCACACCAAAAGGTGGGGAAAGGCGGCGTAGGCGGCGTAAAATAACACTGGCAGCAAGGCCAAAATCAAAGCCGCCACACGCACCTGTGCATGGAATAGAAGATAAGCCGCCAGAACAGCCAGGGCGATGGCCAGCAACCGCAGTGCCCAAAGCCCCCGCTGAATGTGCCTGCGATGGCGGTACTCCCAGTGGTCTGGGTCCCAATCGCAGGCCTCGCTGCCAAGCGAGGCCTGCGGGCCTAGCAGTTCCTCAAATGGAATATTGTGGTTTAATAGTAGGTCTAAAAACGCTTCCAGCCCCTGCACCCAGCTCTCTAGCTGAACCAGTTTATTCCCTTCGATATCCACAAGGCGGTAAACAAGTTCCCTGCCCTTTAAGCGCAATACCACTTTTGCTATTTCTTGAAAAGTGAATACCTTTTTATGGCCCCACACCGAGGTGTAGGTACAGGTACTGCCCATAACCTCCAGTTTTTGGTTTTTGTAAGTGAGTACCAGGGCCAGATTTAATAACACAAAGATACCAAAACATATGCCGCAGAATACCGCAGAGAGCCCCTGCCCTTCTACTATAGAGCTAACCACAGATACCAGTGTGATGACACCAAATAGTGCTGCACCCAGCACCCCCACGGCCAGCACCCAGCGGGGCTGGCGCAACACCAGTTTATCTTCTTCTAACTGCGTTTTCATCTGCGATATTCCGCTCTGCATCTCTCAATGTTTTTTCCGCCAATTCCAAAATTGGCGTCCGGCAATTCCTGTAGGGTAACGGTGAAAAACTCTTCGGGAATTTCCATGATTTTTGCCGCCTCTTTTGTCAGGCGCTGAATTAATTCCTCTTTTTGCCGGTTATTTAATGCGCCGCTTTGTACCTGAATAATGGGCATCGCTCTTCTCCATCCTTTTGCCCGGTATTTTGGGCCTTTTATCTTTTTATTCTTTCTGCCAGCCAAACTTTGAAGGTTTAGGCATTTGCATACCCTTGCCGCGGCCTTCTTGCCTGTGTTTTCTTGTTTTTGCATGGTTTTGCCTTACAAACTGCACAGACCTTTCCGGCTTTATAAAGCACAGAGTTTATGGGGCTTTTTTCTTTATGCGGCTTTTTTGTTTTTACAAAGCTTTTTTGCCGCAAATATTTCTTATTCTATTTTACCACAAGCCATGATAAATAACCATTTAAGCTTTTTTATAAGTTTAGCCAGGCTGCCCCAGAAAAGCAGAAAAAATACAGAAAGACTCATCTTATGTAAATGCCGCTTATTACAGTTTCTCAAAAGGTTGCGCAGCAAGCTTTTGTTATTAGAGTTTCTCAAAAAGCTGTGCAGCAGCTTTTTGTAAGAAACTCTAATGCAGAGTAGAAACTGTTATGCAGCGCATGATTTTTCCCAGATCTATGCGCTACGGTTTGTTGATTTGCTGTAAAAACACTGGGACACCCTAACCTGTAGGCTAAAAAGATCATAAAACGCATCACTGATTTTTTATGCAAGGAATTTTTACTATTATTTTTTAATAGAAGATATTTTAGCTTCAGCTTGACAAAACCATTTGCCTGGTGCTATGATTTGCCTTAAACTTGATGAAAGGACAAAAGCCATGGCCCACTTATTTTGCATCTGCCTTTCTACTGCCAGCTTTGCGCGGCCCTGTAACTTTACCGGTTACAAGGCTTTTGTTCCTGTTTATTTCCCCTAAAAAGCGGCGCGAACAACCAAAAGCAGCGGGAATTAACAGAGGACGGAAGCACAAACGCTTCCGTCCTCTGTTTTTTTGTATTTTTTAAAATTGATAACGAAAAGAGGAGAAACCATGGGTGTGAAGGAGACCATTCGCCAGTACTACGACGCCAATGTTCAAACCGAGTGGGAGCGCATTGCAAACCGCCCGGAATACCTGATTACCTGCCGTTTTATGGCCCGTTACATACAGCCGGGGGAAACCGTTTTGGATATTGGCGGCGGCCCTGGACGCTATTCCCTGTGGCTGGCGGGGCGGGGTTGCAAGGTAACCCTGTGCGATTTATCGGCTGAAAATGTACAGTTTGCCAAACGGCAGGCAGAATTACAGGGGCTGGAGTTAAACGCCCTGCAAGGGGATGCGCTGTATATCGACAGCACCCTGCAAGGCCCTTTTGACCACGTGCTGCTGATGGGCCCTTTGTACCACTTGCTAACCGAGGCGGAGCGGGTGCAGGCCGTACAAGCTGCCTTAGGCCTTTTAAAACCCGACGGCAACCTTTACGCTTCCTTTATTGCCCTATTCAGCAATATGATATACCTGATGACACAGGCCCCCGAACGGCTGGTCAATTGGAACGAGGAAGAAGAGCGCGAATACTTTAAGGCGCTATTTACAGGTCAGAATTTTGCGGGCCCCGCCTTCACCCCGGCATTTTTTATTCAGCCAAAGGAGGTGCTGCCCTTTATGGCCCAGTTTCCCCTAAAAAAACTGCACCTGTTTAGTCAAGAGGGCATTTTAAGCCCCTGTGAAGAGACCATTATGAGGCAGCCGCCCGAAATTTTACAGATTTGGCTGGAAAAAGCCGAACAATTAGCCGAGCGGGAGGAGTTATTCTCCTGGGCAGAGCACCTGATGTATATTGGAAAAAAGGGGGAAGAAAAGGAATAAAAAATAGGGCAAGCTGCCCCAAAAAAAGTATGGAACCCGGCGGCTATACCAGATAAGTGCAGATATCTAAAATGACATTCCCCTGCGCATCGGGCTGTGTAAAACGCGGGCAGTTGTAGCGCTCAAAAAACCAGCCGTTTTCATCAAATTTCCAGCCGTTTTCGGCTAGGGCCGCCATGGAGAGATCCGAGGCCTCAGGGCCATAGAGCTCACCGGTTTTGTCGCTGCCATACAGCCAGCAAACCCCCACTTCCCCTGCGGGAATTGTCACCCTTTCAAAGCCTTCGGGCGCTTCGGCCTCCGGCGCGCAAAACAGGCCTATCCAGTATTCAAAGCCGCCAGCTTCCCCTGTCATACGCATGGCCCCCACCAGGCCCTGCTCGGCATTTTGCAAAGGAGCGCAGGCCTGCAGGGCCGCCGGCCAATTTTCGGCAAAGCACTGCTGCCAGTAACGCGCAAAGGTGCCGGTGTCGTCCCGGTCCGCGTCTGTGTAACGCTTCCCTATCAGGCTCAGGGGGGGCATCTGCTCTTTATAAACCTTTTTTATCTCCATCATTTCCTCCTGTTTGCATCAAACCAAAACGTCTCATCTGCGGCGGATGTGCTCATTCACAGTTTACCCTATTTATCTAGCACGGGCAAGTTATAAGCGTTCTGCCTCTACACTGCGCTGTTTGCCAAACGAAAGTTTTTGCACAAAATTTATCACAAAGGAGGAAATGAACACTGTTACCAGGGAGTACGCGATGCGCTGTACTGGAATGTAGCTGAGAGAAAGCAGCAGAACGGTGGTATCGGTGAGCAAATACGCCGTTGAAATACGGCAACGCGTGGTTTTGGAGATGGCCAGCGCCAAAGCGTCATCGCCGCCGGTGGAACCCCCCTGCCGCACCACCAGGCCCACACCCATACCCACAAATAGCGCGCCCAAAACAGCGGCAAAAAGCGGATAGGCCGAGAGGTCTGGCAAGACAGGGGGGAATTGTTCCCACAGGGTAAAAAAGCCGGCAAGGCTGATAGTGGAGACGATGGAAAGCTGCAAAAAGTTTTTGCCCAAGGCCTTGTATGCGGCCCAATAACAAAGTAAATCCAGCAGGGGCGAGATGATGGCCGGGGAGAGCCCAAACCAGTGGTTCAGCAAAAGGATAAGCCCTAGAACACCGCCTTCGGTGATATTGGTTTGCTGATGGATGTTGTACAGCCCGAAAGATAAAATAGCCGTACCCAGCAAGATGGTAAGCAGCTTTTTCAGGGTAAGCAAGTCTTTTGTCTCTTTTATAAAATTCCATACAAAATTTTTGAGTGCTCTCATGGTGTGCTCCGTCGCTTTGTTAATCTTTCCATTGTATCCTATCGATATTTTTCTCTATTGCTAGTATAAACCCTGGGATAATACCAAGGTCAAGTGTTTTGTAAAAAACAGAGAGGGTAACCCAAACGGAACAGAAAATACCCCGCCGAACATGTGAACCAACCCCCTTTCATAAAACAGCTTATCAGGCTGTTCCAGCATTGGGGTACGGTCTCATCTAGCCCGTCGGGGTATTTTTCTACAATATTGGATAAGCGACGTCTGCCCACCCAAACAAAGGGCATTCGGCTGGTTGCCACTTGGAGAGCAGGCCATAAAAAAACGTGTGGCCAGGGACGCGGTATAAAGCCACTGGGCTATTTCAGGCCATCGCTAAATACCTTTAGTTCCTGTTTTACCTTTTCTGGCAATTGATTGTAATCCACACCATCAATCGCCCCTTGTAGTGTGTATAAGTGTACCAGGCAAGCATTGGTAAAACGCGCTTTTAAACGAAAAAATGCTTCCTTGCTTCCCGTTTGTGTCAGTTCTTCCGCGGTGCAAATACCCACTGCTTTCAACTTTCTTTCCATCTCGCTGCCAATATTGCGCAAGGAACGAAGTTCTGCCAAACCGGCACCACCTTTCTATCGTAAAATTGAATCACTCGTATTTGTTTCAACTTTTGGTGTTTGGGTGGAGGCTTTGGCCAGCCGCAGATGGCAAGGCATCATTGCCGTTTCATCCTTTGACAAACCGCTGTGGTTGCTCAGCTTTGCTTTCTTGCTTTTCCAATTCCCACATGGGTTTACTCTGCCGAAAAATCAGGCAGATGGCAATTCCTGCAACTGCCAGAATTAGAAACAGCAATGCCGCGCCGGAGCCCTTTCCACTGCCGAACACTGCGGTGAGTATATTGGCATTTTGCCGCATCATAAATGGTTCCAACACTGCATCTACCAAAAAACCACCTAAAAAATAGCCAATGGGGATTGTGAAAAATTGCAGGGTGTTTCTGGTGGAATACACCCTCCCCTGCATCTCTACGGGGATGTGTTTTCTAAAAAGAACGTCCATATTTGCGCCCATCACCGGAATAAACAGCCAGCCGAGAACGGCGCCTATACACCAGTAGGGCAAGGCACCACCAAATGCCAGGAAGAAATTTTCGGTACTCATAGAAAACAGAAGGGAGTTACAGATGATTTTTACCCTGTTTTTGGGTGGGGGCAGAAGAGATACCAATATACTGCCCGCCAGGGTGGCCAGCCCAACAGCCGCATTTACCGTTCCCAGGGCAAGTTCGCCACCGGCTTTACCGGATAAGACCATGGCAGGCAATGCGGCATTGTACATAGAGGCCACCAGATTGATTGCAGCCAAAAAAAGAATTAAATCTAAAATTCCTCGGTTGGCTTTCAGGTAGCGAAGCCCCCCTCTTGCCGATTGGAACAGGCTCTCTTTTTTGCCCTCGTTTGGCTGAAGTTCGGGGATTTTTACACAAAATAGCAATGACAAAAAGGCGATACAAAAAGTGAGTAAATCAAAATAAATCACCCAGTCTATTCCCCAAAACGCCAGCAAGGCCGTGGCGATTACAGGTGTTAGAACCCCGGTTAAAGAGTTTGAGAGCGACCGCAATCCACTTACTTTTTGATAATACTTTTTGGGTGTTAAAAGGCTGATGGTCACATCCGCAGATGGCTGCTGAATGGTATTCATCAGCCCATTTAGCGCGTTAAGGCAGTATATATGCCAAATTTCCAGCTTGCCTGTTTGCAATAAAACCAGCACCAAAACAGTGCAGAGCGCCGCAAAACTATCGCATACCAGCATGGTTGCCTTTTTGTTCCATTTATCACTCAGCGCACCCGCAAAAATGCTCATAACAACATAGGGTGCATAGGAACAAATGGCAATCGCCGCCGTTTGCAGGGCCGAGCCGTACTGCTGATAAGACCAGATGACTAAGGCGAAATTGGTCATTGCGCTGCCAAGGGCCGAAAATGACTGCGACGACCATAGAATGATAAAATATTTCAGGTCTTGTAGACCTGTTTTCCAAGCTTTCATGATGACTTTGCCCCTTTTATAAATAGGTTTATAAAATAAGATGCAAAGCCTATAGGACTTACAGCATTTTCACAAATAACTTACACACCGCACCGGCAAAAACAGTTTTATGCTTCGCCTGAAAATTTTGCAATGCACCAAGCATTCCTGCAATTTTGCGCCTTGCCTAAACCTGTTTTTGCTCGGCGCTTGCT
>CAZKBM010000079.1:0-13123 GCA_964550985.1 uncultured Oscillospiraceae bacterium | reverse complement strand
TTGTCGTCAATCGCAATACATACAGTATTGCTCAATCCTCCGCCTTGCCCTGCACTGTTTCTGCCTGCGTTCGCTATATCTATGTTTTGTTAATCTGCTCTAGTCACTAGCGAACACTCTCGCGCAATACAATTTGCCCGGGTATTTTTTGGCGTAAAACCGGGGCCTCGGGGTTATTGATTAAAGCGATGATATGGCGAATGGCGGCAGAGCAAAGTTCTTCGCGCGCGTCTCGCATGGTGGTGAGCATGGGGCGAAAAAAAGTGGTGATGGGGTAATCGTTATAACCCAAAATGGAAAGGTTTTGCGGGATGGCAATGTTTTCCGCCGCCAAATGCTGCATTATGGCGCCGGCAATGCCGTCCCAGGGGATGAATAGGGCGTCCGCCTGCCGTATTTCGGCGCGCCTATCCTGCAATAGATACTCTACCTCGTTTGCGTCCATGCTAAACTGTAAAAAACAGGCGGGCAAATCATGCCGGGCCATCGCCTCCTCATACCCCTCTTTTCTCAGGCGGTAATCGTTATGTTTTTCTGCGTTTGCAATGTTCACAATTCGGCTATGCCCTCGCCCAATTAAAAATTCGGTGCAGTTATAGCCGTCGGTTTTGTCGTCTGGCAAAAAATAGGAGATGTCTTTTGGCAGCTTTTCGGGTGCAAGCATACAAAAAACAAAGGGGATATTACTGGCTTTCAAGTAATGCATATCCTCGGGCTCAATATCGTCTGAGATGAAAATAAAACCGTCCACAATCCCCTGGTTGCATACCCGCTGTACCATGCTTTCTCCGCGCATGTTTTTGCTGGCGTTTATGGTAAACATGTAGCCAAAGCGTTCTATTTCACGCATCAAAAGTTGCTGCAGCACCGAGCCAAGCAGCATGGCGTCCCCGTCAAACATCAGCTTGCGCGAAAAAATGAGGGCTAGGCTGTATGTTTTTTGCAGTTTGATGCTGCGAACCCTGGCATTTTGTATGTAATGATATTGTTTGGCCAATGCCTGAATATGCCTTTTGGTCTCTGCGGAAATCTCGTGGCTGTCATTCAGCGCCTTGGATACGGTAGAGTAGCTAACCCCCGCAAGTTTTGCCAAGTCTTTTAGTGTCAGAGTGCTCACCTCGCTGTAAAATATCGAATAATCAACGAAAAACGTTTTCGTTGAAAACGAAAAAAATTTACCTTTTTTTTGTGATGGTTTGCGAAAACCAAAAATAGAAATAAAACGTATTGCTATTGAATATTTAACAAATTATACTGTGGATGCAACGTTGCGAAGATAAGGGAAAGCGGTTAGCCAAGCCGTTAGGGAGGGAATGTCTTGAAACAAAAAAGTTTATTCACGGTAGAAAATTTCAGCTTTGCCGGTATGCAGGCGTTTTATTGGGCGGGTTTTTGTATTCTATTTGCCTACATAAACCCCTATATGCTGTCTTTGGGGTACACAAGTACACAGATGGGGGTTATCATTGCGGCAAACTCGGCGGCCAGCATCATTGGGCAGCCTGTGTTTGGCTACCTATGCGATAAGAGCGGAAGCATTAAAAAGGTTATGATAGCGTCTTTTTTGGGCGGCGCACTGCTAACGCTGGGCTTTTTTGCCATTGGCAGCAACTACTATGCTATTCTGGTGTTATCTACCATTGTAGCATTTGTGGTACAAGCAGTCTATCCACTGATTGATAGCTGGACGGTGATTGATGCGCAAAAGCACCCAAGTACGAATTATGGCATAACCCGCGCCATTGGTTCCATTGGCTATGCACTTACCGCAGCGGTTGTGGGAGGCGTTTTTGAAAATTACGGCTTTCACTGGATATTCCCGCTGTTTGTTGCAGCCATGGTGCTATGCTTTCTCACCTGTTTTGGCCCAAAAGATACCTCCAATACCCAAAAAAAGGAGCCGCTGCGCCTGAAAGATTTGAAAAAGCTTTTCGGGAACTTCGGCTACATGTCGTTTGTCGTCATCTCTACCGTCATGTATATTGCGTACCGTTCCTGCCACACCTTTCTTTCGGTACTGATGGAAAGTGTTGGGGGAACCACCGCGGAACTTGGCTATGCCTGGTCGGTATTGGGGCTTAGTGAAGTGCCCTTTTTACTCATTGCGGGCCTGCTGCTGAAAAGAATGAAAGATACCCACCTGCTGCTGATATCCATGTTCTTTTTTATTCTTAAAGTGTGGCTGCCTTCCATTGCAACCACCCCCACGCAGCTTATTTGGATGACGGGCTTACAGGGGCTTTCCTATGGCCTGTTTCTTCCGGCTTCGGTGCATTTTATTGGGCGCGTAGTATCTAAAGACCTTGCCAGTACGGCGCAGGCTTTTGCCGTTGCCATGTATGCGGGCATTGGCATCAGCGTCTCGGGCATAACGGGGGGCTTGCTTTCCGATATGTTTGGTATTGTACGGGTATATCAAATTGCAACCATTGCCATCATCTGTACCACCATTGCCTTTGCCGTTGTGGTGCTAAAGCTGAAAAAAGGGGAGCCATCCCCCGATAGCCCGAATATGGCTGCGCCGGGATAGCGGGCAGAAACAGTTTTGAAAAGGAGGGGATTGCTTGCACACACTGGATGTTGCCATACTTGTGGTTTACATTATTGGCCTATTGTTTATGGGCTTTTACGTTGGGCGAGAAAACAAAACCCAGGCAGATTATTTTGTGGCCAGCCGCAGCATGCATTGGTTTCCCATTGCCATCTCCATTGCGGCGTCCACCATAAGCGCCAACGGCTTTATAGGGGGGCCAGGCTGGGCCTACAAAACCGGCATGAAAGCTTTCATGCTGCAAGCCAGCATTCCCCTGGTTTTGGCGCTAAGCTGCGTGGTGTTTATTCCCTTTATCTACAATTTGCGCGTTATCTCCTGCTACCAGTACTTGGGCAAGCGCCTGGGGCCAAAAAGCCACACGGCAGGCGCGGTTGGTTTTTTGGCGGTAGCACTTATCCAGGTAAGTTCTATGATATATGCCCCCTCGCTCATCTTTAGCCAGATAACGGGCTACGATATCCGGTTTGTGGTGCCGGCCGTGGTGGTTATTGCGGTCATTTACACATCGGCAGGCGGGGTAAAAGCGGATATATGGTCAGATTTTATTCAGATGATGATATTGTGGGGCGGGCTGATTGCCGCTGTTTTTATCTGCTTAAAAAGTTTGGATGTCGGCTTTTTTGACGCACTGGCAACCGCCAAAGCCACAGGTAAGCTGAACGCCCTGGACTTTACCCCAAGCTTGAAAGTAGAAAACGGCGTTTGGGTGGCCATGCTGGGCGGTTTTATTATGTGGCTGCAGTATTATGTGTCAGATCAATCTCAGGTACAGCGGATGTTAACGGCCAAATCGGTGAAGCAGGTACGCCGTTCCATCGCTACCGGCGGCTATGTAATGAATATCATCTATTTTGTGTTTATGATATTGGGCCTTTTGCTGTTTAATTATTACAAAGGAAGCGATTTTACCAATGTAAATATGATTATGATTGAATTCATCACCGAAAAAATCCCCACCGGCCTTTTGGGCTTGATTGTAGCGGCCATGTTTGCGGCGGCCCTGTCCAGCATCGATTCCATACTCAACTCCATGACCACGGTGTTTGTAAAAGATATTTACGAGCGGCGCCCCGGCAATAACGGCTCAGAAGCATCCCTGCACATTTCCAGGCGCTTTACCTTGCTCATTGCGGTGCTGATTGCGGCTTTTACCTACTTTGCGTATATGGGCACCACCTCTTCTATCCTGGCGGTGGTAGGGGGGTATATCTCCTATTTGTGCGGTTCACTATTGGCGCTGTTCGCCCTTGGCATGTTTACGCAAAAAGCCACCGATACCGGCAGCCTTATCGGTTTTGTGGCGGGTGTACTGGGCGTGGTAGTGGTGGCGCAAACCACCGATATCAACTGGCTTTGGTACAACTTGGTGGGTGCAGGCTGCTGCTTTATAGTGGGTTATTTTGCCAGTTTGCCGCTAAGGGGAAAAAGCCCCAAAGAGGCCAAAGATTACACATTTATGGGCCAGCGCAGGGCCATTTTGGAACAGGCCAAAACCCGGCCGGAAGTACTGGAAAACCTGCCGGGAAAGATGACGCAGGAAGCCTGGATGCTTTTGGTGTTTTTTGGCATACAGTGCGCAGTGCTGGTTTTACTGGCTTTGTAACACCCCCCAAATAATAACGGCTGCGCAGCCCGGTTGTGTTTCTACCAATACGCTATACCAAGTTATTTTACTGTAAAAGGAGTGCAGAAAAATGGGCGATTTTCAAGAGGCAAAAAACCTTGTACGGAGGTACTTTGATGAACTGGAAAGATGCGGCGCAGAGGAGGTGGAGGACGTACTGAGCCGATATATGGCGGCCGACTGTAACTGGAAGGGTGTGTACCCCTTTGAGGAGCAGGCCGGCCCCAAGGCGGTGGCCGATGCTTTTTGGCGTCCTTTCAAAAAAGCGCTTCCAAAAATGCAGCGCAGGCTAGATGTGTTTTTGGCGGGCAACAACTGCTTAACCAAGGGCGAAAACGAGGAGCAGTGGGTACTGAGCACGGGGAATTTCCTGGGTTTGTTTGACGAGGACTGGCTGGGCATCCGCCACACGCGTAAAATCAACTGCCTGCGTTTTGCCGAGTTCAACTGCGTAAAGGATAACAAAATTAGTAAAACAGGTTTTTTTGTCGACGTATTAGGTTTCATGAACCAGGCTGGTATCCATCCTCTGCCCCCCGAAACGGGAACGTTTTTCCTGTATCCGGGGCCGCGGGACCATGGCGGCCTTTATTTTGCGGATAGGCCCGCCGCAGAAGCCGAGGAAACAATGGCGCTGATTAACAAAATGTGTGATGACTACGGGGAGTTTGCCAAAAAAGGTGTATTGGATTATGACCTGTGGAGTGATAATTTTCGGTTGAATTTTGCCGAGGATTTCCTCTGGTATGGCCCCTGCGGGGTGGGCGCAACCTTCACCGTTCCCCGTTATGTGCAGCAGCATCAAGGCCCGTTTATGAACACCCTGGCAAATAATTCAGGCAGCACCCATTTGGTGCGTGTTTCTGAGGGGAATATTGGTGGCTTTTTTGGCTGGCCCAATTTCACCTGTGTGCCTACGGGGGGCTTTATGGGCTTGCCAGCGGCCGGCGATAAAACCACAAGTATGCGTGTTGTGGATGTATATTACCGAAAAGACGGAAAGCTCTCCGAAAATTGGGTCTACATTGATTTGCTGGGCTGGCTGGCGCAGCAAGGCGTAGATGTGCTGAAACGAACCGCAGATATTGTGAATGCGGGTTAAAATCTGTTTTGCCAATTCCTGTTGCCAACTTAAAAGCTGTTGCCAAGTGGCAACAGCTTTTAAGTTGTATTTGCCCCCGTGCTTTGCTATAATACATATTTAGGCGCGCAGCCTTACCGGGTGCGGCCAAATGCCCAAAAAAACAGGGGGTGTACAGATGCAAGCCAAACGGATAACGGTATTTGCCGGGCATTACGGCAGCGGCAAAACCAGCCTGGCGCTCAGCTACGCTTTTTGGCTGAAGCAACAACAAAACCGGGTGGCTTTGTGTGACCTGGATATTGTAAACCCCTATTTCCGCACGGCGGATGCGAAAGAGAAACTGCAAAACAGCGGCATCCGCCTTATCACCTCGCCCTATGCCAATACAAATGTTGAATCGCCCGCCCTTCCGGCCGAGACCCAAGCCATACTGGATGACACGGGCGTTTACGCCGTGGTGGATTTGGGCGGCGACGAGCGCGGGGCCCTTGCCCTGGGCCGCTATGCCAAGGCCCTGCGGGCCGAGGGCTGCGAGATGCTGCTTGTGGTAAACCCCTTTCGCCCGCTCACCCGCACCATACCGGCGCTAAGCGAGGTGGTAGAGGAGATTGAGGCGGCCGCTAAGGTGCCCTTTACCGGCCTTGTGAATAACCCAAACCTGGGCAAAGAGACAAGCGGCGCCGATGTTTTGGAGAGCCTGCCCTTTGCAAAAGAGGCGGCGGCAGCCCTGAAACTGCCCCTGGTTACCACCGCCGTGTACCGCCCCCTGCTGGAGGCGGGCGGCCCCTGGCTGGAAAAGCTGAAAAATGAGTGTGAAATTTTCCCCGTAGACCTGTTTGAAAAACCCGGCTGGAAGATTGAGTGGAAACCAAACGGGATATAGATACAGTAGAAACGAAAAATGACCATATATATTGCAGATGCTGAAGAAAGAGGGAGAGACGATGGCGAAGGTGACATTTTTAGAGGACACATGCAAGGGGTGCGGCCTGTGTGTAGAGGCCTGCCCCAAAAAAATTGTGGCGCTAAACACGGCAAAAATCAACGCGAAGGGTTTTCACCCCGCGGGTGTAAGCCGAATGGAAGAGTGCATTGGCTGTGGCTTTTGCGCCACCATGTGCCCCGATACAGTGATTACGGTGGAAAAATAGAGGAATGGGAGACAGAGCAAAATGAGCGAAAAAGTACTGATGAAAGGCAATGAGGCCATTGCCGAGGGGGCCATACTGGCGGGCTGCCGCCATTACTTTGGCTACCCCATCACCCCGCAAACCGAAATTGCCGCCTACATGGCCAAACGTATGCCCAAGGTGGACGGCGTCTTTTTGCAGGCCGAAAGTGAAATTGCGTCCATCAACATGGTCATTGGGGCCTCGGCGGCGGGCAAGCGCGCCATGACCAGTTCCTCCAGCCCCGGCATCGCCCTAAAAAGCGAGGGCCTGAGCTACCTTGCGGGCTGCGACCTGCCCGCCGTCGTCGTCAACATCCAGCGCGGCGGCCCCGGCCTTGGGGGCATCCAGCCCTCGCAGGCCGATTACTTCCACGCCACAAAAGGCGGCGCCCACGGCGATTTTTACATGCTGGTGCTGGCCCCAAACAGTGTGCAGGAGATGCTGGATTGCGCCTATGACGCCTTTAACCTGGCCGATAAATACCGCATGACGGTGATGCTGCTGGGCGACGGCGTACTGGGCCAGATGATGGAGCCCATTGACATCTCGCAAAAACCCGCCGTGCAACTGCCCCAAAAGGATTGGGCCCTCACGGGCACCAAAGGCGTGCGCGCCCAAAACCTCGTAAACTCGCTCTACCTCACCCCCGAGGAACTGGAGGAACTGGTGTTCCAGCGCTTTGAGCGCTACAAGGGCATTGAGGAACACGAGGTGCGCTACGACACCTACCGCACCGAGGACGCCGAGGTGGTGGTGGTGGCCTACGGCGCGGTTTCGCGCATTGCCAAAAACGCCATAGACCAAGCCCGCGCCGAGGGGATAAAAGCCGGGCTTTTGCGCCCCATCACCCTGTGGCCCTTCCCCAAAAAGCCATTGTTTGAGTTGGCCGGGCGGGTAAAGGCCTTTGTGGTGGCCGAACTGAGCATGGGCCAGATGATAGAGGACGTGGAACTGGCCACCCGCTGCAAACGCCCGGTACACCTGTGCGCCCACACTGGCGGCGTGCTGCCGGTGCCGGAGGAGATTACCCAAAAAATCAGAGAGGCGGCCGCCGAATAAGCGGTTTTGGAGGAGCAAGTTATGGCTATTGTATTTGAAAAACCCAAAGCCCTTACGGATGCCGTTATGCATTACTGCCCGGGCTGCACCCATGGTATCATCCACCGCCTGGTGGCCGAGGCCATGGACGAGTTGGATATTACCGGCATGACCGTGGGCGTTGCGCCCGTGGGCTGCGCCGTGTTTGCCTACAATTATTTTAACTGTGATATGGCCCAGGCCCCCCATGGCCGGGCCCCGGCCGTTGCCACCGGCATCAAGCGCGCCAACCCCGAAAATATTGTGTTTACCTACCAGGGCGACGGCGACCTTGCCGCCATTGGCACCGCCGAGACCATCCACGCCGCAACGCGTGGCGAAAACATCACGGTGATTTTTGTCAACAACGCCATCTATGGTATGACGGGCGGCCAGATGGCCCCCACCACCCTGCTGGGCCAGGTGACCCAGACCACCCCCTATGGCCGCAGCGAGGCGGCCAACGGCTACCCCGTGCGCGTTAGCGAGATGTTGGCCACCCTCGAGGGCGCCACCTATATTGAGCGTGTGGCCGTGGACAATGTAAAAAATGTGCGCAGCGCCAAAAAAGCCATCCGCAAAGCCTTTCAAAACCAGGTGGAGGGCAAGGGTTTTAGCCTGGTGGAGGTGGTTTCCACCTGCCCCACAAACTGGGGCCTAAGCCCCGTAGAGGCCCTGGACTGGCTGCGGGACAACATGCTGCCCGTCTACCCGCTGGGCGTGTACAAAGATAAATACGCGGCAGAGGAGGGCAAATAGATGGAACGCATTCTATTGGCCGGTTTTGGCGGGCAGGGCATCCTGTTCGCGGGGAAATTTTTGGCCATGTTTGGCATGAGCGAAGAAAAACAGGTCTCCTGGCTGCCCTCCTATGGCCCCGAGATGCGCGGCGGCACGGCCAACTGCAGCGTTATTTTAGCCGAGGAGCCCATCGGCTCGCCCATCGTCACCACCCCCGATATCTTGATTGCCATGAACCTGCCCAGCATGGATAAGTTTGAGCCCGCCGTGCAAAAGGGCGGCAAATTGTTCTACGATTCCTCCCTGATTCCCCATGGCTCAGATAGGGGCGATATCGGGGTGTTTGGCATCCCTGCCACCCAAATGGCCTCCGATAATGACATGCCCACCCTGGCAAACGTGATTATGCTGGGCAAAACCCTGCGCGAAAGCGGCCTTTGCAACCTGGAAACCGCCCAAAACGTAATGCGCCAGGTGGTGCCCGAGCGCAAGCAAAAACTGCTGGACGCAAACCTGAAGGCGCTGGAACTCGGTTTCGCCTACGAATAAACCCAGTGCTTCATCCAGCACACCCGCAAAGGAGGAGAGCAAATGTCGGACTTAAACCGCGAAATTGGAGAGCGCATTGGAGGCGTGCGGGATTTAAGCGGCCTCAGCCGCGAGGAGTTTGCCGATAAGCTGGACATCAGCCCTGAACTACTGGCCCGGTACGAGGGGGGCAGCAGTGAGATACCCGTCAGCATTCTGCACGATATCTCGGCACACTTTGACGTTGGCATGACGGAACTTTTAACTGGCGAGAGCGCCCGCCTCTCGGTGTACTCGGTGGTGCGCAGCGGCAAGGGCGTGGGTATCGAGCGCCGTAAGGATTACGACTACAAGTCTTTGGCCTACAACTTTGCGGGCCGTAAAATCGACCCCTACCTGATAACGGTGGAGCCCAAACCCGAAACCGAGCCCGTGCACATGACCAGCCACAGCGGCCATGAGTTTTTGTACGTGCTTTCGGGCAGTGTTAAGGTAAATGTGGCAAAGTATGAATCGGTGCTGGGCGAGGGGGATTCCATCTACTATGACTCCACCTATCCCCACGGTATGCAGGCGGTGGGCGGCAAACCGGCCAAACTGCTTGTCACCATCACAGGGAGGGATTAACCATGGCGCTCGTTCATCGCTACTGCAAAACCGACTATACCTCCTATGAGGATTTTTACCAAAATTTCAGCGTGGAAATGCCGGAAAATTTCAATTTTGCCTACGATATTGTGGATGAACTGGCCAAAACCCAGCCCGATAAAACTGCCATTGTGTGGTGTAACGACCAAGGCGAAGAAAAAATCATCTCCTTTGCTGAGGTAAAGCGGATGAGCGACAAGATGGCAAACGCCCTGCTGGCCCTGGGCATCCGCAAGGGAGACGCCGTGCTGGCCATGTTAAAACGCCGCTATGAATATTGGTACTTTGCCATTGCCATGCATAAAATTGGGGCCATTCTCATTCCGGCCACCCACATGCTTTGCACAAAGGATTTGGTCTACCGCATTGGCAAGGCGGAGGTTCAAATGATTTTGACGGCGGACGACGAGGAACTTTGCGGGCATATTGACGAGGCCATACAACAGACGGGCGCCAAGCTAAAAGCTAAGGCCATTTTGTTTGGCAGCCGCCCCGGCTTTTTGGAGTTTAACGCTTTGGCCGAAAAGGCCAGTGAGAATTTTATCCGCCCGATGGGCGAAGCCGCGGCCGGCGGGCACGACAGGATGATTGCCTACTTCACCTCGGGCACAACGGGTGAGCCCAAAATTGTGGCGCACGATTATTTCTATCCCCTTTGCCACATCACCACGGCGCGTTTTTGGCACAACCTGGATGAAACCGACCTGCACCTGACCGTGGCCGATACGGGCTGGGCCAAAACCAGCTGGGGCAAGCTGTACGGCCAGTGGATTTGCGAGGCCGCGGTGTTTGTGTACGACTATGGCAGCCGCTTTAAACCCAGCGACTTTTTGCACTTGATTGATCAATATAAGATCACCTCGTTCTGTGCCCCGCCCACCATTTACCGCTTCCTCATCAAGGAGGATTTGAGCGGTTACAGCTTAAAATCGCTGAAAAAAACCTCGATTGCGGGCGAGCCGCTGAACCCCGAGGTGTACTATAAGTGGCTGGAGGCCACCGGTTTAAAACTGCGCGAAGGTTATGGCCAAACCGAGTGTACCGTGCTGTTTGCCACAAACCCCTGGTGCGAGCCAAAACCCGGCAGCATGGGCAAGGCCATGCCCCTTACCTGCTGCACCATTTTAGATGCCGAGGGCCACGAGTGCGAGGTGGGGGACGAGGGCGAAATTTGTATGCCGGTGCCCGATAGTAGCCACCGCCCCCTAGGCCTGTTTATGGGCTATTATAAGGACCCCGAGTTAACCCAAAAGGTGCTGTATAACGGCGTATACCACACCGGAGATACCGCCTGGCGCGACGAGGACGGCTATGTTTGGTTTTGCGGGCGCAACGATGATATCATTAAAAGCAGCGGCTACCGCATAGGGCCCTTTGAGGTGGAAAGCGCCCTGATGGAGCACCCCGCCGTTTTGGAGACCGCCGTTACCGGCGTGCCAGACCCCGACCGCGGCTACAATGTAAAGGCCACCGTGGTGCTGGCAAAGGGCTACAGCCCCAGCGAGGAACTGAAAAAAGAACTGCAAAACCATGTAAAAAAGGTGACGGCCCCCTACAAATACCCCCGCATTGTGGAGTTTGTGGATGAACTGCCCAAAACCATCAGCGGCAAGATACGCCGGGTGCAAATTCGTGAAGGGGACAAGGCGGGCAAAAACTGCTAAACGGAAAAATTACATGAATTGCCACACCCCGGTTGACGAATCTGCCCCGGCCCGCTATAATCAAACTGTAGTTTTATAAAAACCAAATGCGCAAACAGGGTATAAGCCCCCCACAAACCTGCCAAAGAGAGCTGCCGCTCGGCTGAAAGGCAGCGCAGGAACTGGGGTTTGGCGCTCCCCCTATAGCAGCTTCCCCGAACGGGGCCCTAAGCGGCCCCAAGTAAAGGCAGCCGGTTTACCACCGTTACCAGGTATGCGTGGGAAACGCACCGAGTGGGGGCCGTTTTGGCCTCAACAAGAGTGGTACCGCGGAGAATTGCCCTCTTCGCCTCTTGCTATATGCAAGGGGCGTTTTTGTTTGCCCAAACCGTTTGGCAGGGCTTGTGCCTGCCGCCATCCGTGAATTTGTAAAAAAACTGATGCGAGAAAGGAAGATAAACATGAAACTTGCGTTTTCCACCCTGGCCTGCCCCGATTGGAGCTGGCAGGACATCACCTCGGCAGCGAAGGACTTTGGTTTTGACGGCGTGGAGGTGCGGGGCCTGGGTGAGGATATTTTTGCCGTGCGCGCCCAGCCCTTTTCCCCTGGCGAGCTGCCTGCAACCATGAAAAAACTGGCGGCCATGCGGCTTTCTATACCCTGCTTTTCTTCGCATTGCTGCCTAAAAGCCAAATGGCGCGAGGAAGAACATCTCAAAGAACTGGGGGAATATATCCGCCTGGCGGGGAAGATGGGCACCCCCTTTGTGCGCGTCTTGGCCGATTGCACCCCCGAGCCCCGCACAGAGGAAGTGGACGACGACTTCATCGCCTCGCTGCTGAAAAAACTGGTACCCCTGTGCGAAGAAAATGACGTGACCCTACTTGTGGAGACAAACGGCGTATTTTCAGACACCAAGCGCCTGTACAAGCTTTTGCAGATGGTACTCAGCGATTCCGTCGCCGCACTGTGGGACGTACACCACCCCTACCGTTTTGCAAACGAGTGCCCCGAGGAGACGGTGCAAAACCTGGGGGCGTATATTCAATATGTACACGTAAAAGATTCGGTGATAGAGGACGGCAAAACCCAGTACCGGATGATGGGCGAGGGGGATTTGCCCATCGATGAGATGATGCGCGCTTTGCGCAGCATCAACTACGAGGGTTATGTCTCGCTGGAATGGGTAAAACGCTGGAGCCAAAACCTGGAGGACCCCGGTGTTGTCATTCCGCACTTTGCCAACTATATGGCGCAGTATGGCGATAAAACCCTGGTGCATACCCCTTTGTTTGATAACCGCACAAAAACCGGCAAATACATCTGGGAAAAAGAAACCCTGGTGGATATGACCTTCCCCGAACTGTTGGACCGTGTGGTGGAGGAGTTCCCAAACCAGACGGCCTTTAAATACACCGTGCAAGATTATGAGCGCACCTACAGCGAGTTTCGGGACGATGTGGACACCTTTGCCCGCGCGCTGCTCTCCCTTGGGGTAAAAAAGGGGGACAAGGTCTCCATCTGGGCCACAAACGTGCCCCAGTGGTTTATCACATTTTGGGCGGCTACCAAAATTGGGGCCATCCTGGTTACGGTGAATACGGCCTATAAAATTCACGAGGCCGAGTATCTGCTGCGCCAAAGCGACACCCACACCCTTGTAATGATTGACGGTTATAAGGACTCCAACTATCAGCAAATCATCAACGAAATTTGCCCAGAACTTGCCACCCACACGGCGGGCGAGGCGCTGCACTGCAAAAAGCTGCCCTTTTTGCGGCATGTCGTCTCGGTTGATTTTGCCCAGCAGGGCTGCATCGCCTGGAATGACGCCATGAAGCTGGCCGAAAAAACCCCCATTGAGGCCGTACACCAGCGCGCCGCCATGATGAACAGCCACGATGTGTGCAACATGCAGTACACCTCGGGCACCACGGGCTTCCCTAAGGGGGTTATGCTCACCCATTACAATGTGGTGAATAACGGCAAAAACATCGGCGACCGCATGGACCTCTCCACGGCCGACCGTTTCCTCATCCACGTGCCCATGT
>CAZKBM010000078.1:0-13209 GCA_964550985.1 uncultured Oscillospiraceae bacterium | reverse complement strand
GGCCGACCAGCGCGACGAGGTGATTACCACCATCTTCTCGCACCCCTGCGACGCCGCCACACCCGCCACCGCCGGCTACAAGGTCATCACCATCTACCCGGACGAGCGCGGCATTCCCGACGTGGAGGCCATTCGCGCCGCAGCCAGCAAACGCACCGCCGCCATTTTTATGACGAACCCCGAGGACATTGGCATCTATAACCCCCATGCGGATGAAATAGTGAAGATTATCCACGATGTGGGCGGCCTGTGCTTCTATGACCAGGCCAACGCCAACGCCTTTTTGGGCGTGGCCCGCGCGCGGGAAGCCGGGTTTGACATGTGCCACTTCAACGTGCACAAAACCTTTGGCACGCCGCACGGCTGTTCCGGCCCGGCCTCGGGCGCTTTGGCCTGCCGGGATTACCTGGCCAAGTTCCTGCCCGTGCCAACGGTAGAGTTTGACGGTGATAAGTACTATTTGGATTACGATAAGCCTGAGAGCATTGGCAAAATTCGCGGTTATGTGGGCGTTTCCAGCGTGATTTTAAAAGCCTACGCCTGGTGTGCCATGATGGGCGCCAAGGGCCTGCGTGAATGCGCCGAAGTCTCGGTTATCAACAACAACTACATGCAGATGATTATGGAGAAAATCCCCTACATCACCAGCGCCTTCCAGGGCAACGGAATCACCCGGCAAGAGCAGGTGCGCTACAGCTTTGAAAAGCTGTGCGAAAAAACCGGCGTGGGCAGTGAGGACGCCAACCGCAGAATGCTGGACTTTGGTATCCCATGGTTCTGGTCCAGCCATCACCCCTGGGTTATTCCAGAACCCATGACCTTGGAGCCCTGCGAAAGCTACACAAAAGAGGACATTGAAGAGTACTGTGAAGTGGTGAAAAACGTTGTGGAGGAAGCTTTGAAGGACGCCGACTTTGTGAAGGGCGCGCCCTACAACTCGGTAATTCACAAACGCATACACGAAGAGGATTTGGACGACCCCGCAAAATGGGCTCTTACCTGGAAAACTTACAAAAAGAAATGTAAAATCAAGTAAAATTTTCTGGGGCAGTGTAGGCATTTTTCACAAACCGAACTTGCCAAAAACCCCGCGCCGGGGCCGCCCCTATGGCCCCGGCAGGGCCTTTGGCAGAATGATTACTTTAAGCGAGGGATGTGCATGGACTTGTTGCAACAGGCGCAGGGCCAGTTGAGTGAATTTTTGGCCGAGTTTCAGGCGCAGTGCTCGTTTAAGCCCGGCAACCTCATTGTTTTTGGTGCAAGTTCCAGCGAGATTCGCGGCCAGAAAATTGGCACTGCCAGCGCCATGGATGTGGCCGGGGCGCTTTTTCCCCTGATGCAGGACTGGGCCCGCAAACACGGGCTATACCTTGCGGTGCAAAGCTGTGAGCATATCAACCGCAGCTTGGTTGTGGAGGAGGAGTGCATGGACGTGTACGGCCTGGAAGAGGTGTGCGTGGTGCCACATGTAAAAGCGGGCGGCGCCTTTGCCACCTGTGCTTTTCAAAGCATCCCCGGGGCCGTAATGGTAGAATCTTTGCTGCACCAGGCAAACGGCGGCATTGATATTGGCGGCACCTTGATAGGGATGCACCTGCGCCGCGTGGCGGTGCCGGTACGTACCGCCACGCAAACCATTGGCAAAGCCCTTATAAGTTGCGCCAAAACCCGCCCCGTGCTGGTAGGGGGCGAGCGCGCCCACTACTGCTGATGCCCCATCTCAGCGGGGCCTAAGAGGTGATACAAGGGGCCCCGCGCATGACATTCAACATATTACAACACCGCTTTAGTAAGGGGTGCGCGGCAAATCATTTCCTCTTTTTAAGCGGAACCACTGAAGGAGTGAGAGAGAATGTCAGAAGAAAACAAGAATACCGAAACCACCGAGACACCCGCCACCAAAGAACCCAGCCGAGACTCTCTTGCGGCCAAAAGCTTAAAACTCATTTACGTGTACGCCATTGCCACCGGCGCCATATTCACCTTTATGGGCTACTGGGACACCGTCTTTATCTCCTATGCGGGCCCGGCCACCTTTTTGGCCTTCGCCCTCATGACGATTCTCATCCTGCCCATCGCCTTTGTGTACTGTGAACTGGCCCCCCTCTTCCCCACCGTGGGCGCAGAGCTTGTGTACAACACCATTGGCATCAACAAGCACGTGGGGTTCTTTTCCTCTTGGATGATTATGGCCGCCTGGATTTCGGTTCCCCCAGCGGCGGTTATGGCCATCTTGCAGTGGATTTTCCGCGTGACGGGCATAACACTGGAGTTTGGCGCAATGATGATTGTCTCCATCGTCATCCTGTGCATCTACTGCCTGCTTAGCCTTAGCAACGTACAAGTTGCGGGCAAACTGCAGTTTGTCATGCTCATAGGCGCCATCACCGGCTGTATCATCTCGGCCGTGGCCCTCATCTTCTCGGGCCACTGGAGCCTTGCCAACTTTAAGCCCTTCTTCCACTCGGTACTGGGCGACGGCGGCTTTGGCGGCTGGATTATCGGCCTGGGCCTCATCATCACCCCTTACTTTGGCTTTGAAACCGTGCCGCAGATGGTGGAGGAAGGCGACTTTCCCATCAAAAACAGCACAAAGGCCATCTGGGGTTCGGTGGTAACCTGCGGCATTGTGTACACGGTGTTCTTCTTTGCCGTGGCCGGTGTGGATAGCTTTGAAAACCTGCTGCAACTTGGGCCCGGCGGCGAGGTTGCCGTGGAGTTCCTTACCATTACCGCCATGGAAAACCTTGGCTGGAACGTATGGGCCGTCATCTTTGGCGTGTTTGCCATACTCTGCGCCATTGGCACCTGCTTGCTTGGGTTCTGGCTTTCCACCGTGCGGCTGCTGTACGCCATGGGGCGGCAGAACTTCCTGCCCAAGGTATTCTCGTACTGCAACAAAAAACACCAGCCCGTACTGCCCAACCTGTTCCTGCTGTTTGTCAGCATCATCTTCATCCTTTTAATGAACGCCGGCACCTTTATGAACGACTTCTTTAACCTCATGGCCTTTGGCTGCGCCGTAGCCTACGCCATCACCATGATTTCGGCCATCCGCATCCGCATAAGGCATCCCGAATGGCACAGCCCCTACACCCTAAAGGGCGGCATGTTCACACGGTGGCTGGCCTTCTTCATCGCCATTTTCATCGCCGTACTGTGCACCTTGGGCCAAGGCATTGGCAGCTGGATTAACTTCGGCATCTACCTTGGCATTGGCGTTTTGCTGTGGCTATGGATGGTCATCTTCAAATGGCCCAAAACCCCCGTTATGATGAGCACCCCCGACGGAGATAAGCAGTACTAACCACAAACCCGCTAAAAACCAGATAAAACAAGGGGGCGCATGGCGGCGTGAAGGCGCGCCATGCGCCCCCGGCTAAAAAGGAAAATTCCCGCTTTTGGCCTTTTGCTTTTGCAGGGCGCAGGGCGGCTGGCAGATACACTTTTACAGGTAAATTTTTACACAAATGAAGCAAAATCAGCGCCTGCATACAGGTAAAAGCCGGGCGCCGCACAGGTGCTTTTGGCAAAAGATTGCCGCACATTTTTTTAGAAATCGGAATAACGCATGATGGAGGATAGAGGGATGGTAAAACTGGGACTGATTATTAACCCCGTGGCGGGTATAGGCGGCAAGGTGGGCCTTAAGGGCAGCGATGGCGCTGAAACCCTGGAAAAAGCCCTGTGCCTGGGCGCAAAACCCGAGTGCGGGCATAAAGCCGAGGTCGCCCTAAGGCAGATGGCCCCGATGGCAGGCGAGATAGAGTTGTATTGCTACCCCGGCGAGATGGGTGAGGACGCGGCCAAGGCCTGTGGCTTTAGCCCCAAGGTGCTGGGCAGGATAGAGAGCCAGCACACCACCCCGGCCGACACCATGCGCGCCGCCGAAGAACTGCGCGACGCGGGGGTGAACCTGATTTTGTTTGCCGGGGGGGACGGCACCGCCCGCAATGTGCTGGACGCCGTGGGCACCAGTATAGCGGTTTTGGGCATACCGGCGGGCTGCAAAATTCATTCGGCCGTGTATGCCATAAACCCCAAAACCGCCGGGGAACTGATGTGCCAATATGCCGAGGGCAAGGTGCGCGAGACGCGGGAAGCCGAAGTGATGGACATTGACGAAGAGCTATTTCGGCAAAATATTGTGGACGCAAAACTGTACGGTTACCTGAAAATACCCAACCAACGCAAGATGGTGCAAAACCTGAAAAGCGGGCGGGGCTTTTCGGAGTCGGGCTCTATCTCCATGCTGGCCAATTACGTGGCCGACACTCTGGAGGCCGACACCCTGTACATTGTGGCCCCCGGCTCCACCACCAAAAAAATTATGGATACGGTTGGCCTGCCCGGCACCCTTTTGGGCGTAGACCTAATGTACAACCGCAAAATACTGGCAAACGACGTGACCGAGGCCGCCATTTTGGAAGCTTTGGAAAAATACCCGAAGGCCAAAATCATTGTGACGGTGATTGGGGGGCAGGGCTACCTGTTTGGCCGAGGCAACCAGCAAATTAGCGCCCAGGTGATTGAAAAGGTGGGCAAGGAGAACATTTTTATAGCGGCTTCAAAAGATAAAATGCTCTCTTTATTTGGTAAACAGCTTTATGTGGATACAGGCAACGAGGAAGTGAACCGGATGCTGTGCGGCTATTACAAAGTTTTGGTGGGTTATGAGGACTTTGTGATGTTTAAGGTGAGCGACTGATGCCCCAAGGCCCCAAAAAGCCCTTGCCCAAAACCCTGACGGGGGTGTTGCTGGGCGGGCTGCTGCTGCAAAACGTGCTGTGGTTTGCCCCAGCTTCCCTCCTACCCGTTATACGCCAGCAGCTCTCCCTCTCCCTTTCACAAGGGGGGCTTCTCATCTCCATCGTCTGCCTGTTGGGGGCGCTGGTGGGCCCGTTTTCGGGTTATTTCATCCGGCGTTTTGGCATTGGCCACTGTTTTACCCTTTCGCTTTTACTGGTATGCTTAGGCTCGGTAGGTACGGTGCTGGCCGGGGGCTTTGCCGCTATGCTGGCCTGCCGCTTTTTGTTTGGTGCGGGTTTTGGGCTGGCCCTCTCGCTGGCGGCCTCGGCGTTTACGGCCTGGTTTTCCCCAAAGCAGCGCCCCTTCCTCAACGCCCTTTATGCCGTACTGCCCTATATCGCCTCGGCGGCCAATTTTTTGCTCTCGGTAAAATTCTTTTATGCTGCCGGCGAGAATTGGCGCCTTACCCTGTGCCTGCCCGGGCTTTTGGGGCTGGGCTTACTGGCGCTATGGCTGGCCCTTTGCCGCTTTCGGCACACACGCCTGCCCGCCGAAAGCGGCCCCGGCAAACTGCCCTATAAGGCATTGATGCGCGATATACTCAAAGACCGGCAGGCAAAACTCATCTGCCTGGCAGACATTTGCGACATGTGGGGCTTCCAGTTTTTATCCTCGTTTTTGCCCACCTTTTTGTATGAGCAGGGCCGCCGCAGTTTAGACGAGGCCTCCTCCCTCACCTCGCTGTTTCCCATCATAGGCATAGCGGCCGGGCTGTTTTTTGGCTTTTTAATGGGCAAAAGCGGCAAACGCAAAATATTCACCTGGCCCATGCACCTGTGCATTTTCGCAGGCACCCTGCTGATTGCCTTTGGCGGAGGCCCCTTGCAAATTGTGGGCATTTTGCTGGCGGGGCTTGGCAATGCGGGCTGGGCCCCCGCGCTGTACACCATGCCCATGGAATTTACAGGCATGAACCCCGCCAGGGTGGCAACGCTGTTTTCCGTCATGCTCTCACTGGGGTTTTTGGCGGCTTTTCTCTCGCCCATTATTGGGGGCTGGCTGGCCGGTTATATCGGCCTGCGCTATACCTTGCTGGCCTTTTCGTTTTTTGCGCTACTGGCCGCCATAGCCACCCTTGCCATGAAAGAGACCGCCCCAGGCGGGGGCGGCCAAACGCCAAAAGCCGCGGGAGGCGCAGCACAGTAACAAAGCAGTACCATGCCCACACGGAGGAAAGGCGTTCTTCTCTTCTGGTCTTTCCCTCCTTCTCCCTTACCGCACGCAGCACACCCCCTGCCGCCCGTTCCCGGCGCAGGGGGTGTGCTGTGTTGTATAGGCCGATATGCCCTTGTATATGCCGTGGCCCACAGGCTACAGCGTAAAACTGCTTGTCTCGCCATTTTGGCAGCTTGTTACCACACAGCGGTAGCTGCTAAGCGCAATGTGCAGGCGCAGGCTGTCCTCCCCCGCCTGCCACTGCAGGCAAATTTCGTCTTTTTTGCCGGTAAGCGCTGTAAAGCTGCCCATAAAGGCGGGGTGGCTGCCCCGCAGCCGTACCAACTCTAAAAGCCTTTTTACCACCGGCTTTTGGCAGGCTTTTTGTATCTCTTCTTCGGTATAGTTGTGGCGGTTTGCCTCACGGTCGTCGCCCGTTTCTCTGCGGCGGGCCTCGTCATTTTGGCCCGCCAGCAGCCCCACATAGTAAAGCTGCGGAATGCCCGGCACGAAAAACTGAATGGCCCTGGCCGCCAGGTAGGCGTCGTCGTCCCCGCCCAAAAGGCTATAGTAACTACCGCAAATTTGGTGCACGTCAAAGCCGCCGGGGCCCTTGTGCTCTTCCGAGACCACCCGCGTAAAGCGCGCCCCACGGCTTTGGCACACTTCACAGAGTTCCCGCGCCTCGTCTGTGTCCACCCAGCCGTCCAAATCGGGTTTTACGGGCACACCGTCGTGGCAGTCCAGGGTGGTAAACTGGTTATGCGGGCGGTCTTTAAGCATTTTGTACAATAGCGAACTATCTTTTTTGTGCAGCACATGCAGCACTGTGTAGGGCAGCAAAAAATCATAAATCCAGTAGCCGCGCTTTGCCAGCCCATATTGTACGGCGGTTTCGGCGTGTACTTCACACAACAGTTCTATCCCTTGGGCCCCGGCGGTGGCCTTGGCCCAATCCAGCAATTCATAAATTTCGGGCTCCACCAAAAAGCAACTGGTGCCGGCCTTTTTAATGGCATAACCCACGGCATCCAGCCGCACAAAACGGATGCCATGCAGGGCAAAAAAAGCGAAAATTTCGGTAAAACGGGCGCGCACCGCCGGGGCGTTCACGTCCAGGTCAATCTGTTCCGAGGGGTCCTCGGCACCAAAGGTCGTCCAAATACGGGCGGCGCCGCCGGTTTTTAGGGGATAATCCGACCAGGGGCGGGGCCTGCGCAGATAAATTTTGCCTAAATCCGCAGGGTTTGGCTCTCCCCCCGGCCAAATTTTGTTTAGCGGAAGGAAATAATCTGCGAAGGGGGAGGCCTCCCCCTTCGCCAGGTAGTCTTGAAACTCGGGCGAATTTTTAGAGATATGGTTGACCATTAAATCCACCAGCAGGCCGTGTTTTTGGCCCAGTGCGTCCATATCGGCCCAGCTGCCAAAGCTGGGCTCAATTTCAAAATAGCTTAGGGGGGCAAAGCCACGGTCACCCGAAGAGGGAAAGGGTGGCAGAATGTGCAGCACCGGGAAAAGGCCCTGAAAATGGGTGTCCAGCACCCGGTTAAGCGCCCTTAAATTGCCCCCCAGGGAGTTTGCATAGGTGATAAGCTGTACTTGGTTTGGCAGGGCCATGGCGGTTCCCCTTCCCGGTTTTCTGTTTGATGCTATCACTTCATCGAGTGATAAAGGGCGGTTTTGCCCCTTCCCTTACAGGGCGTGGCAGAGGTATGGCGCAACATTTTTGTAGCAAATCATTGGCCTTTCCCCTACTGCCGCCCCTCCTCTCAGGCCCAGCTCTGGGTCTCGCTTCGCAGTTCGCGGTTTGGGTTTTGCAGCGCCTGCTCCATCACCAGGGCCAGGTAGCTGTCCTGCAAAGCCTCACGCAGGGGGTAAAATTCACTACCGGTATCCAGATATTCGCCCATTTCTTGCATACAACTCGCCACGGCCAATTCGTCATCGTTTAGCCGGGCGGTAAAAAAGGGCGAAGTGTACAACTGCCGCTCGCCCAAAAACAGGCCATAGTGGCTCCAGTCCTGGTTATTATACACGCCAAAATCCACCCTTTGCAGGGTTTGGCAAACGGCATAGCCCTCCGCCGTTAAATAGCGGGCGCTCATGTCGTCAATTTCGCCCCGGGTGCCCTGCACGGTGAACTGCCTTGTGCGGATGAGAGAGTGGTACTGGGCGGGGTCGGAAAAATCAAAAAAGGCAATCTTACCGTTTTCAAATTCCAGTGTGAGGCGGTCGCGCGGGTAACGTTGCAGCCCTCCATCTTGCACAAGGCCCCCTCTGCCCAAGGTCTCCACCACGGTAAAATGGTGGCGCTTGCCGTATATAAGGGCGTTTTCAAAACCCGTTTGCAGGTAGCGGCGTATCATGCTTACCCCATGGTAGCCATGCAGCGCCGAAAGGTTTATGTTTTCCACCTCGCCCAAAAGCCCCAGCTCCAGCGCCTTTTCCCAGGCCGCGTACAGGGGCTGCAAAAAGTATTGCTCGGCCACCTGCACCCTTGCCTTGTGGCGCTTTGCGGCAAGCCACAGGGCGTTCATCTCCTCCAAAGTTTCGGCGGGGGGCGTTTCGCACAGCACGGCTGCGCCTTTTTCAAACAAGGCTTCCAGCAAACCCGCCTGGTAACCCCGCGCCACCGAAAGCACAACATAGTCCGGCTCATGGGCCAGCAGCGCCTCCAGGTTGTTCACAACGGGCACGCCGTGTTGTTTTTCAAAAGCGCGGCCTTTTTCGGGGCTGCGCACCAGCACACAGGCCAGCTCAAACCACTTGGGCAGGGCCTTTGCAATACGCAGGTAAAATTCAGCCCGCCAGCCGGTGCCAATCAAAGCAAAACGTTTCTTTTCCACGGCGCGTCTCCTTAAGGCACATCAAAGCCACGGCTGGCGGCCAAAATGGCATACCATTCGTCGTAACTAAGGGTGAGTTTTAAAGCTTCTACCGCGCTACGCAACCGCTCGGCATTCACCGTGCCGGTTACAGGCAGCACCGTTTGGGGCAGGCGCAAAAGCCAGGCGTACAAAACGGTATCCAGCCCAGTGCCGTGTGCGTTTGCCACCACTTGGGCGGCTTCGCGCAGGCGGTGGCTTTGCGCGTCGTCACCTTTGAACAGCCGCCCGCCCCCAAGGGGAGACCAGGCCATCAGCGGTAGGTTTTTTTGCAGGGCATCGTCGGCAAGGCCGCTGAACAAAACTTCGGGCGCCAGGGCCGAAAGCTCCACCTGGTTTGTGACAAGCGGGGTTTTCATATTTGCTTGCAGGGCGTTAAAGGCCTCTACCCCGTAGTTGGAAACCCCCACGCTCAATACCTTGCCGCTTTGCACCAGGGCATCCAGCGCTTCGCCCAAAGCCTGCGGGTTTGCCAAAGGGTCAAACCGGTGTACCAGCAAGAGGTCCAAATGGTCTGTACCCAGCTTTTGCAGGCTGCGCTCTACCTCGGGCTTTATCCAATCGGGGGTGTTTTTGTAGTAGACGTGGCTGTTGCCCTCTTCGCCGGGCAATACAATGCCGGTTTTGCTCACCAGCTTTATCTTTTGCCTAAGGGCAGGTTTTTTGCGCAAAACCGCGTCGCCAAACATCTCTTCTACGGTATAGCGGCCATATACGGGGGCGTGGTCAAAACTATCCACCCCCAGTTCCAGGCAGCTTTCCACAAAATACAGTATCTCGGCAGGGCCAAGTTTTGCCTCGGCCATGCGCATACAGCCCGCCACAATGGGCGAAAGGGAAACTGCAGCGTTTACTTTTACGGGTGTAAGCAAGGTGTACCTCTTTCTTGGGGGCGCTTTAGCCTGCGGCGGCCCCCTGTAAATGATGGGGAAACATGGGCAAGTGCATCTATTCTTTTACACCGCCGGTGATAAGCCCGGCGATAATACGCTTTTGGAAGATGAGCACCAGAATGATGAGCGGCACCGTAACCACAATCGAGGCGGCGGCCATATCCCCCCAGGGCAGTTCATAGTTACTGGGGAACAGGGCAATACCCACCGGCACCGTGCGCATATTGTCGTTCGTCATAAAGGTCAGGGCATATAAATACTCGTTCCAGGAGTTGATGAACACCAGCAGGCCAGCCGAAAAAAAGGCCGGACGGATGAGGGGAAGCATGATGCGGAAGAAAATTTGCCCGCGGTTGCAACCATCGATAGAGGCGGCCTCCTCAAAGCCTTTGGGCAGCTGACCAAAAAAGTTGGTAAGCAGCCAGATGGCCAGCGGCAGGGCAAAGGTGGTGTGGGTAAGAATCAAGCCCTGGTAGGTGTTCAGCATCTTCATGTTTTTTAAGATGAGAAATAAAGGGCTAAGGGTGGCAATGGTGGGGAACATGGAGATGCTGAGCACCGCCATGAGGATGATTTTTTTGCCCCTGAAGCGCAGCCTTGCCAAAGCATAGGCCGCCGAGGCCCCCACCAAAAGCGCCAGGGCGGTGGTGCAGGCCCCCACAATAAAACTGTTTAGCAGGTAACGCTCGAACGGGTGCTTTTGGAACACGTTAAAATAGTACTGCACGTTGATGGAACTTGGGAACCACTTGGCCGGTATGGCCGCTATTTCGTTCAGGGGCTTTATAGAGGTGAGAAACTGCCAGAGGAATGGCAGCAGAATAAGCCCCACAAAAAGCAGGATAAATGCGTAAAAGAGGGCGCCCCCCAGTACTTTTTTACTTTTACTGTTCACGGCTTCCTCCCCCTTTACAAATCGGTTAATTTATTGCCCAAAAAACGCATATAGATGAGACTGATGACAAATACCACCACAAAAATCATGACGGCAAGGGCTGAGCCATAGCCGAAGTCCAAAAACTTCATGAGGTGTTTGTAGGCGTAGAGGGAGACACTCTCGGTGCCGTTGGCCCCGCCCGTCATCACCGATACGAGGTCGAACACACGGAAGGCGTCCAGCGTGCGGAACAAAAGCGCCACCAGCACGGTGCTTTTTACATTGGGCAGGGTGATGCGGAAAAAGCGCTGAAACACCCCCGCACCATCTATTTTGGCGGCCTCGTACATCTCCTCGGGCACCATTTGCAGCCCGGCCAATATCAGCAGGGCCATGTAGGGGGCCGTTTTCCACACATCGGTAATCACCAGCGCCATAAACGAGCCAGCGTGGGTGGTTAGCCAGGCGACGTAATGGTCGATAAAACCCAGTTTGTACAAAATATCGTTGAACATACCGTATTGGTCGTTGTAGATAAACTTCCACATCAGCGCCGAAACGGTGGTGGGGATGGCCCAGGGCACCAGCACGGCGGCGCGCACAAAGCCCCGCCCGCGGAAAACCCGGTTCATCAGCAGCGCGGCGGCAAAACCCAAAAGCAGTTCCAGCGCCACGGTACAAATGGTAAACTGCAGGGTAAACACAATGGCCGCACGGGCGCTGGGGTCCTGCAAAATGGCCAGGTAGTTGCTAAGGCCAATAAAGGGGTAGCCGCTGGAAGGGTCGGTTAATACCATCTCGTGCAGGCTGATATAAAAGGTACGCAGCACGGGGTACACCGCAATTACCCCCAGTATCAGTATGGCGGGGGCCATCATAATCCAGGCGTCGCGGGTTTCAGCCCGCTGTATGGAATAGTTTTTCCGTTTCTTCCCCATATTTTCTCTCTCCACAGGGCTAAATAAAATGGGGAGGCGCCAGGGGCCGAAAGCCCGTCCGGCGCCTCCCGTTAACACAATCGATAACTTACTTGCTTAAAGCGGCCACTTCTTCTTGCAGGGTGTTCAGGGCGTCCTCCACGCTTACGCTGCCGCTGAGGGCCTGATGCACATTGCGCTGAATCGCGTCTGATACCTTGGCGTATTGCGGGCTCATGGGGCGGCTTTTGCCCGTCATGATTATATCATAGAAGTCGGCATAGAAGGGGATTTTTTCCAGGATATCGGCGTCTTCGTACACCGCCTGCAACACCGGGGGCTGGGCGGCAATCAGGGTGAACTCCTTTTGGGTTTCAAAGCTGGTCATGTACTTCAAAAACTCTACGGCGGCGGCCTTTTGCTCATCGCTAATGCTTTTATTGATGACAAGATCCAGCCCGCCCAGGCAGGAGTGCGGGGTGGTGCCATTCGGGCCAAGAGGCAGGGCCACAGCGCCCACCTTGCCGTTCACGTTAGAGCCTTCGCGGTTCGCCTGGCTCCAAAAGCCCGACCAATCACGGATGAAGAGGGATTTCCCATCCAAGAATACCTGCTCGCTCTCGGGCTCGGTATAGGTGGTAACACCGGCGGGGGCATAGTTTTGCACCATGTCCAGCATAATGCTGGTGGCCTCAATATTTTCGGGCGTATTGATGACGGGCTGGCCCGAGGCGTCCAGTACCTCACCGCCATTGTTCCAAATGTATTCCACCCAGTTGCAAACCAAAGCCTCGCTTTGGGCCGCCTGGAAGGAGGCCAGGTATTCCACCCCTTCGGTGCCTTTGGCTTTATCAGCCAGGGCCATCCAGCCCTCATAGGTGGTGGGCACTTCGGCGCCGATGGCCTCCATCACGTCGGTGCGGTAAAACAGCACGCTGGCGTTGGTAAACCAGGGGAAGGCCACCAGTTTGCCATCGTAGGTGGCGCCCTCAATGGTGCCGGGCAGGTACTCGCTTTGGGTGGCCTCGTCAAAGTACTGGCCCAAGTCCTCCAGCCAGCCAGCGGCGGCAAACTCGGCCACATACACAACGTCTAAGGCCATCACGTCCACGCTTGTGTCGCCCGAGGCCAGCTTGTTCACAAAATCGTCGTGCACCACGTTCGCGTCCTGGGGCAGAATTACGGTTTCTACAAATACTTTGTCTTGGCTCTCGTTAAACTTATCCACAATGGTCTGGGTCACTTCGCCCACGCCTTGGTCGAACGAGAAGCGCACCACGGTGGCGTCGCCCGCGGCCGCGGCTGCGCTACCCGAGGAAGCCGCGCCGGAAGCGGGCTTACTGCCCGCCGCAGATGTGGACGCGGCTGAGGACGCACCGCCGCCACAGGCGGCCAGTGAGACCGCCAGTGTACCCGCCAAAAGCGTTGCACACAGTTTTTTTACCCAAGTGCTTTTCATAACTTACCTCCTAAAATTAACTGCTTCTATAGTATCCCCGGTAAACCGGGGCCAGCCACAAACTTATACTACAGCATTTTCACAAAAAACGTTGCAACGCGTCATCTCCGCGCCAAGCGCCTCGCTTTGCTCGGTTGTGCTACGAAACAGCGCTGCGGCGCTAGTAGTTCACCAAGATTAAACTGAGGCATGGCATACAAGTATTATTTCGCAC